>NZ_JAQGLS010000160.1 GCF_028292805.1 Ramlibacter sp.
CGCAAGCCAGGCCCGAGCCGGCGGCGCCGCTGGTCCAGGTGCGGGCGCCGCCGAGCGCCGACGCCTTGCGCGGCAGCGACAGCAGCACGACGCCCGCGCTGGCCAGCGCGATCGCCAGCAGCGTCGCCCAGCCGGGCAGCTCGCCCAGGACCAGGGTGCCGAACAAGGCCACCTGCAGCGCGTCGGTCTTGCCGCAGGCGACGCCGACCACGAAGCTGCGCGGCTTCATCGCGGCCAGCAGGAAGGCCGTTGCGGCCAGCTGGCCCAGCGCGGCCACCATCAGCCAGCCCAAGTAGCCGGGCGCCAAAGCCCGGCATCGGCCCAACGGTGACCGGCCAGGCGTGCAGCAGCAGCACGGCGGCGGCGAACGCAATGCCCTACCGGAAGCGCACCAGGGTCGCGCCCAGCGTGCCGGCCTGCGCCACCAGCGAGCGCTGCGCCGCGTTGCCGGCCGGCTGCGCCAGCGCGCCCCACAGCACGATGGCGACCCACAGCCAGGTCATGTCAACCGGGGCAGCTGGCGCCGCTGGCGCGACGGAACTCGCCGCGCAACCCGGACAGGGCCCCACCGGCGCTGACCACATGGAGCGCGTCGCCGGCGGCATGCAGTTCGAGCGTGGCGTCGGCCTGCGGCGCGCTGCGCAGCTGGTCGCCGCGGATGCGGCCGGCGAGCTGGCGCAGCGTCGCGCCCCGGGCCAGCCGGGCCTCGAACTGCTGGTGGTGCTGCGCCACCTGCAGGCTGGCGCCGTTGCCGCACCACAGGCCGTCCACCCGCGCCGGCACCAGCCACAGGTGGACCTTGCTGGATTTCTCCAGGCCGACTTTCTTGTCCGGCACCGGCAGCAGCGTCGTCTCGTCCGGCTTCCAGTCGCCCATGTCCCAGTCGTGCGAGACGATGCGCGTGCCGGGCTTCAACGCCAGCAGCGCCGGGCGCAGCTGCAGGTTGAACTCGGGCAGCAGGTACATCGTGATGACCGTGGCCCCCGCCAGCTCGGTCTTGAACAGGTCCTGCTCCAGGAACCGGACCCGGCCGGCGACGCCGGCGTCGCGGGCGTGGCGATTGCTTTGCTGCACCAGTTGCGGGTCGATCTCCACCCCCAGCCCGCTGGCGCCGAAGCGGCTGGCGGCGAGGATGACGATACGGCCGTCGCCCGAGCCCAGGTCGATCACGTGGTCGGCACTGCCCACGCCGGCGATGCGCAGCATCTCCAGCGTGACGTTGTCGGGGGAGGTGATGAACGGAACCTCCTCCGCCAGCTGGGCGGAGGCCGGCGTGGCCAGCAGGCCGCCGGCGAGCGTCAGGGCCAGCGCGGAGAAAAGAGAAAGGCGGCGAAAGGCATGCATGGCGAAATCATGACACGCCCGCCCCGCCTCAACTGCCCTGGACGCGGATCTTGCCTTCCTTGACGTAGCGGTCGTACTCGTCGCGGGTGATGGCGGTGGAGATGGCATTGCCTTGGCCTTCTTCCCAACCGAGCGTCACGCTGTCGTCGGCCACGTCGATCGATACCGGGCCGTCGGGGATCGGCAGCAACACGCCGTCGCCGACGCGGAAACTGACCTCGCCCCGGATGGTGGCTTTCTGGCTCATAGCTGACCTCCTGCTTGCTGTGACTGACCGGAGTATTTCACGCGAAAGGCTCGACCGTGGATGTCAGCCAACCGCCCGTGTGGTGCCGCGGCGGCCGCCTGGTTTGCACGGACAATGCCGGGCATGCCGCCACTTCCGATCCACCACCCCCATCTGCCCCGGCCCACGCCCGCCCGCACGGTGCCGGCCCGATGCCCAAGGCGGGCGGCCTGAAGCGCGCAGCGTTCTCCGGCAACGAGCTGCTCGCGGGGGAGGGGCGGCTGCCGTGGCTCGTGGTCTCGTTCGCGGTGCTGACCGGCGCGCTGCTGGTGATCGCGCTGTGGGTGCTGCGCACCGAGGCGCTGCGGGCCGGCGAGACCCGTGCCGTGGCATTGTCGCAGGTGATCGCCGAGCAGACCTCGCGCACGCTGCAGTCGGTCGACACCCGGCTGCAGCTGGCCGAGGCCAGGCTCGACGCGCTGGCGATCACCGGCGGGCTGGACGAGCCGGCGGGGAGCCGGTTGCTGCAGGCCCAGCTGGTCGAGTTGCCGTTCATGGGCGCGATCTGGGTGCTGGACCCGCAAGGCCGCGTGGTGTTCGATTCCGCCAGCGCCAGCGTCGGCCTCGAGCTGGCGCACCGTGCGTACTTCCGGCACCACCGCGATGCGCCCGACGTCGACTTCCACGTCGGTCCGCCGATCCGCAGCCGCATCACGGGCCGCTGGCAGCTGACCGCCTCGCGGCCCTTGCGCACCGGCCCGGCCGGGCCCAAGGGCATCATCGTCGCGGCCATCGAGCCGCCGTACTTCGAGCAGCTGTGGGGCCGCGTCGATGCCGGCGGCACTGGCAGCGTGGCCCTGTACAACCGGCATGGCGTGCTGCTGCTGCGCAGTCCGGCCAACCCGTCCCTGCTGGGCCAGGACATGTCGGGCCTGCCCTTGTTCACCGATCACCTGCCTCGCGCGCCCGAAGGGCGCGTCCTCCTCAAGTCCGTGTACGACGCGGTCGACCGGGTGGGCGCCTACCGCGTCATTCCAGCGCACCCGCAGCTGGTCGTGGTGGTGGGCATCGGCCAGGTCGAAATGCTGGCACCGTGGCGGCGCTTCGCCTTGCTGTCCTCCGTGTTCTGGGGCGGCGCCATGCTGATCGCCATTGGCCTGGCGCTGCAGCTGCAACGCCAGGCCGGCATCCGCGCGGCCAGCGAACGGCGCTTTCGTGCGCTGGCCCAGGCCATGCCGCAGATCGTCTTCATCGCCAACCCGCGCGGGCTGGTGCAGTTCGTCAGCCAGCGCTGGGCCGAGGTCACCGGGGTGCCGGTGGAGCAGGCGATCGGCACCGGCTGGCAGGAGCGCCTGCACCCCGAGGACCGCGCCGGCGCGCTGGAGCACATCATCCGGGTGCTGGAAAGCGGGATGGAACTGCAGCTGGAAATGCGCTTGCGTCACAGCGACGGCAGTGACCGCTGGCAACTGCTGCGGGCCGTGCCGATCCGTGACGAAGCCGGTGCCATCACCGCCTGGTACGGCACGGCAACCGACATCGATGCCCTCAAGCAGGCCCAGGCGCGGCTGGTCAGCCAGGCGGAGTTCCTGCGCATGGCGGGCCGGCTGGCCCGCCTGGGTGGCTGGCGGCTGGACCTGGCCAGCCAACAGATCACGTGGTCGGAGGAAGCCGCGGCGATCGTGGAGCTGTCGCCCAGCGACGCTCCTTCCATGCAGCAGGTGCTGGCGATGTTCACTGGCGACTCGCTGGCCATCGCGCAGCGGGCCTTGCGCGAGAGCATGGAAACCGGCGTGCCGTTCGACATCGAGGTGGAGCTGGTCGCGGCCAGCGGCCGCCGGTTGTGGATCCGCTCGCTCGGGCAGCCGGTGCGCAACGCCGAGGGGCGCATCGTGGCGGTGCAGGGGGCCCAGCAGGACATCACCGCGCGGCTGCGGATGGTGGAGGAAATCCGGCAGCTGAACGTGAACCTGGAAGAGAAGGTGGCGCGGCGCACCCGCCAGCTCGCCCAGCAGGAGGCGCTGTTTCGCACGCTGGCGGAGCAAGCGCCGCTGCCGTTCTGGACCGTGGACGCGTCCGGCGCCGCCACCTTCTTCAGTCGCGCCTGGTACCAGCTGGTGGGCGGCACGCCGCCGCGCTGGCAAGGCTTTGCCTGGATGGAGCTGCTGCACCCGGACGACGTCGGCGAGGCCCGCGCGAACTGGGGGCGGGCCCGCGCCGGCGGCACCGTCTACGCGGGCACGCGCCGGCTGCGGGCGCGCGACGGCAGCTACCACAGCACCGTCTACCGGGCCGAGCCGATCCGCGACGCGCAAGGCGAGGTCGCCTTCTGGGTCGGCATCGACACCGACATCACGGACATCCTGCAAAGCAAGGCCGAGCTGCGGCTGGCCAACGAGCAGCTGGAAGCCTTCGCCTATTCGGTGTCGCACGATCTGCAGTCGCCGCTGCAGCGGGTGCTGTCGTTCGGCCGCCTGCTGCAGGAGGAGCTGGGCGTGCTGCCGTCCGGCCGCGCCCAGCACTACCTGGCGCGCATCATGGGCAACGCCGAGACGATGACGCACCTGATGGACGGCCTGCTGGCGCTGGCGCAGGTGTCCGAGGTGGACATCATCCGCGGCACCGTGAACCTCAGCGACATGGGCGCCGAGGTGCTGCAGCGGCTGCAGCAGGATCAGCCGCAGCGGCGGGTGCGCTGGAGCGTGCAGCCGGGGCTGGCGGTGCAGGGCGACGTGCGGCTGATGCGCTCGGTGCTGGAGAACCTGCTGGGCAACGCCTGGAAGTTCACTGGCCGCGTCGACCAGGCGCAGATCACCCTGGGCAGCTCGGCGCAGGCTGGCGAGTTCTTCGTGCGCGACAACGGCGCCGGCTTCGACATGGCCTATGCCGACCGCCTGTTCAGCACCTTCCAGCGGCTGCACGATGCCGAGGAGTTCCCCGGTACCGGCATCGGCCTGGCCACGGTGGCACGCGCCATCTCGCGCCAGGGCGGGCGGGTCTGGGCGCAGGCGGCGCCGGGCGAAGGCGCGACCTTCTACTTCACCTTGCCGACGGCCTGAAGCGGCGCCGCCGCCGTATCCTGCGCCAGCCATGTCCCTGCTCTGGAAATACCTCAAACCGCAGCGCCGGCTGCTCGCGCTGGCGCTGCTGCTGGCCGGCCTGTCCCAGGTGCTGGCGCTGGTCGACCCGATCATCTTCGGCTGGCTGGTGGACGACTACGCCAACCAGCGCGACGTCAAGAGCGACGCTGCGCTGGTGCAAGGCGCGCTGCGGCTGCTGGCGCTGGCCGTTGCGGTGGCCATCGCCTCGCGCGCCTGCAAGGCGATGCAGGACTACTTCACCCGGCTGCTGGTGCAGCGCTTCGGCACCCAGATCTTCAACGACGGCCTGCGCCAGACGCTGCGCCTGCGCTACCAGGAGTTCGAGGAACAAAGCAGCGGCGAGACGCTGTCGCTGCTGCTGCGGGTGCGGCGCGACACCGAGCGCTTCATCAACGCCTTCATCAACGTGCTGTATGCGTCGGTGATCGGGCTGGCCTTCCTGCTCTGGTATGCCGTCACCAAGAGCTGGCTGCTGGTGCCGGTGTTCCTGGTCGGCCTGCTGGTGCTGGGCGGCCTGTCCGGGCTGCTGAGCCGGCAGATCCGCTCGCAGCAGCGGGCGCTGAACCGCGAAACCACCCGCAACGCCGGCTTCATCACCGAGAGCCTGCGCAACGTGGCCCTGATCAAAAGCCTGGGGCTGACCTTCCGCGAGATCCGGCGGCTGGAAGCCCAGACCCAGAAGATCTTCGAGCTGGAGATGGCCAAGGTGCGGCGCATCCGCTGGCTGTCGTTCCTGCAAGGCACCACGCTCAGCGTGCTGAAGCTGTCGATCCTGTTCTCACTGCTGTGGCTGATCTTTCGGGACGTGCTGTCCACCGGCGAGCTGATCGCCATGCAGTTCATCTCGGTGGCCATCCTGGCGCCGCTGCAGGAGCTGGGCAGCGTCATCCTGGCCTGGCGCGAGGCCAGCTCCTCGCTGACCAACTTCGCCGAGCTGATGTCCAAGCCGGTCGACCAGCGGCCCAAGGACGCGGTGCACGTCGGGGCCATCGAGTCGCTGCGCTTCGAGCACGTGGTGTTCCGGCACCGCGGCGCCGAGGAGAACGCGCTGGACGACGTCAGCTTCGTCGCCCGCCGCGGCGACACGATCGCCTTCGTCGGGCCGTCCGGCTCGGGCAAGTCGACGCTGGTCAAGCTGCTGCTCGGGCTGTACCGGCCGGCCGCGGGCGAGGTGTTCTTCAACGACGTCAGCACCCGGCGCCTGCGCTACAACGAGGCGCGGCGGCAGGTCGGCTACGTGACGCAGGAAACCAGCCTGTTTGGCGGCACCGTGCGCGAGAACATGCTGTTCGTGCGGCCCGACGCCACCGACACGCAGATCCTGGCCGCGCTCGAGCATGCGCAGTGCAGCGCGTTGCTCGCGCGGCTGCCGCAGGGGCTGGACACGGTGATCGGCGAGGCCGGCACCCGGCTGTCCGGCGGCGAGCGCCAGCGGCTGTCGATCGCCCGGGCGCTGCTGCGGGAGCCGCGGCTGCTGATCTTTGACGAGGCGACGTCGGCGCTGGACTCGCTGACCGAGCAGCAGGTGACGGAGACGGTGCGCCGGATCTCGGGCGAGCGCACCCAGATCTCGCTGCTGATCGCCCACCGGCTGTCGACGGTGCTGCACGCGGACACGATCTACGTGCTGGAGCGCGGGCGCATCGTGGAGCAGGGCAGCCACGCCGAACTGGTCGCTGCCAAGGGCCTGTACTACGCCATGTGGCGGCAACAGGTGGGGGAGCGGCCGCCCGGGCCGGCGCCCGTTACGCCGCCGGACGACGCCGGCGACGAGGTCGAATCGGCTTAGCCGACCTTGTTCTTGAGCTTGCCGCGCACCGGGACCACGGTGGTGGTCGGCGGCATCGGGCGGTCGGAAGTGCTCGAGCCTTCCTTCGGGGGCGAATTGTCCTTCTTGGGCTTCTTCGCCATCTTGTTGCTGCGCTGTTCGCCTTTGGCCATGGGGTGCTCCTCGTTATGCCTGACTTTAACCGGTACGCCGCCTGCCGGCACGCACCAGCGTGATCGGGTATCGTCGCGCCCACATGCCCGAAGCCATCCTTTCCATCGCGGGCGTCTCCAAGCGCTACGCTTCCGGCCACCACGCCCTCAGGAACATCAGCCTGGAGATCCGGCGCGGCGAGATCTTCGCGCTGCTGGGCCCCAACGGCGCCGGCAAGACCACCCTGATCGGCATCGTCTGCGGCATCGTCAATGCCAGCGAAGGCCGTATCACCGTCGGCGGGCACGACATCGTGCGCGACTACCGCGCCGCCCGCGCCATGATCGGCCTGGTGCCGCAGGAGCTGACCACCGACGCCTTCGAGACGGTGTGGAAGGTCACGAGCTTCAGCCGCGGGCTGTTCGGCCTGCCGGCGAACCCCGCGCACATCGAAAAAGTGCTGCGCTCGCTGTCGCTGTGGGACAAGAAGGACGCCAGGATCCGCACGCTCTCGGGCGGCATGAAGCGCCGCCTGCTGATTGCCAAGGCGCTGGCGCACGAGCCACAGGTGCTGTTCCTGGACGAGCCGACCGCGGGCGTAGACGTGGAACTGCGGCGCGAGATGTGGGAGCTGGTGCGCGGTCTGCGCGCCACCGGCGTGACCGTCATCCTGACCACCCACTACATCGACGAGGCCGAGGAGATGGCCGACCGCATCGGCGTGATCAGCAAGGGCGAGATCATCCTGGTGGAAGACAAGGAGGAACTGATGCGCAAGCTGGGCAAGAAGCAGCTGACCCTGCAGCTGGCGCAGCCCCTGGCGCAATTGCCTGGCGCGCTGGCCGAATTCCCGCTGCAGCTGGCGGCCGGGGGCAGCGCGCTGACCTACACCTACGACGCCAGGGGCGAGCACTCGGGCATCACCGAGCTGCTGCAGGGGCTGGAGCGCGCCGGCATCGCCTTCAAGGACCTGCAGACCCAGCAAAGCTCGCTGGAAGACATCTTCATCAGCCTGGTGCGGGAACAGTGACCATGAACCTGCATGCCATCCGCGCCATCTACCTGTTCGAGATGGGCCGCACCTTGCGCACGCTGCTGCAAAGCATCGTCTCGCCGGTGGTTTCCACCGCGCTGTACTTCGTGGTGTTCGGCTCCGCCATCGGCTCGCGCATCCCCGAGGTTGGCGGCGTCAGCTACGGCGCCTTCATCGTGCCCGGGCTGGTGATGCTGTCGCTGCTGACGCAGAGCGTCTCCAACGCCTCGTTCGGCATCTACTTTCCCAAGTTCACCGGCACCATCTACGAGCTGCTGTCGGCGCCGGTGTCGCCGCTGGAGGTGGTGATCAGCTATGTCGGCGCGGCCGCCACCAAGTCGATCTTCCTGGGCATCGTGATCATGCTGACGGCGGCGCTGTTCGTGCCGATGAAGATCCTGCATCCGGGCTGGATGCTGGTGTTCCTGGTGCTGACGGCCGTGACCTTCAGCCTGCTGGGATTCATCATCGGCATCTGGGCCGACGGCTTCGAGAAGCTGCAGTTCATCCCGACGCTGATCATCACGCCGCTGACCTTCCTGGGCGGCAGCTTCTATTCGATCGACATGCTGCCGCCGATCTGGCAGAAGATCAGCCTGTTCAACCCGGTGGTCTACCTGGTGAGCGGCTTTCGCTGGAGCTTCTACGGCATCTCGGACGTCGGCGTCGGCACCAGCCTGGTGATGACGCTGGTGTTCATGGCGGCCTGCCTGGCGGCGATCACCTGGATCTTTCGCACCGGCTACCGGCTCAAAAGCTAGAGCCAGCTGACGCGGCCCTGACGCGAGGCGCCGCTTCTAAGGGATTTCCCCAGCCGAGTCGGGGCCCTGGCGCGGCCAAACGTCAGCCTGGAGTCAGACGCAGTTCCAAGACTGTTGCTTCTCACAAGAGGAGACATCATGGCAACTGCTTCGACGGTGGACAACGTGGGGCCAGGGCCCGTCACGACCTTGCGCGGTGACGAAAAGAAGGTGATCTTCGCCTCGTCGCTGGGCACCGTGTTCGAGTGGTACGACTTCTACCTGTACGGGTCGCTCGCCGCGATCATCGCCAGGCAGTTCTTCTCGGGGCTGGATCCGACCTCCGCCTACATCTTCGCGCTGCTGGCGTTCGCGGCCGGCTTCCTGGTGCGGCCGTTCGGCGCCATCGTGTTCGGCCGGCTCGGCGACATGATCGGTCGCAAGTACACCTTCCTGGTCACCATCCTGATCATGGGTGCGTCCACTTTCATCGTCGGCCTGCTTCCCAGCTACGCCACGATCGGCATCGCCGCGCCGGTGATCCTGATCGCGCTGCGCATGCTGCAGGGCCTGGCGCTGGGCGGCGAGTACGGCGGCGCCGCCACCTACGTGGCCGAGCACGCGCCGCACGGCAAGCGCGGCGCCTACACCTCCTGGATCCAGACCACGGCAACGCTGGGACTGTTCCTGTCGCTGCTGGTCATCCTGGGCGTGCGCAACTGGCTGGGCGAAAAGGACTTCGGCGACTGGGGCTGGCGCATCCCCTTCCTGCTGTCGATCGTGCTGCTGGGCGTGTCGGTGTACATCCGCCTGTCGATGAACGAGTCGCCTGCCTTCCAGAAAATGAAGGCCGAGGGCAAGACCTCCAAGGCGCCGCTGACGGAATCGTTCGGCAAGTGGCCCAACCTGAAGATCGTGATCCTGGCGTTGCTCGGGCTGACCGCCGGCCAGGCCGTGGTCTGGTACACCGGGCAGTTCTACGCGCTGTTCTTCCTGACCACGATCGCCAAGGTGGACATCACCACGGCCAACCTGCTGATTGCCGCCTCGTTGCTGATCGGCACGCCGTTCTTCATCGTCTTCGGCGTGCTGTCGGACAAGATCGG
Organism: Ramlibacter sp.; assembly: GCF_028292805.1. Classification (GTDB taxonomy): domain Bacteria; phylum Pseudomonadota; class Gammaproteobacteria; order Burkholderiales; family Burkholderiaceae_C; genus Ramlibacter. The sequence goes on from NZ_JAQGLS010000160.1 coordinate 9,472, forward strand.
CCGCAAGCCGATCATCATGGCCGGCTGCCTGCTGGCCGCGCTGACCTACTTCACGGTGTTCCCGCTGCTGCTGAAGTACGCCAACCCGGCGCTGGTGCAGGCGCAGGAGGCCAACAAGGTGACCGTCACGGCCGACCAGAAAGAGTGCTCGTTCCAGGGCAGCCCGATCGCGCGCGACATCGATTTCCGCACCAGCTGCGACATTGCCAAGCGGGCGCTCACCCAGGCCTACATTCCGTACGAGAACAAGGCCGGCCCGGCCGGCCAGCCAGCCACCATCACGCTGGGCGACAAGGTGCTGACGGCGCCCACCGCCACGCTCAACGACAAGCGTGACGCGTTCGCGCCGGAGAGCGCCAAGTCGATCGGCGAGTTCCGCAAGGGGCTGACCGACACCGCCAAGGCGGAGGGGCTGACAGCTGCGGCCGACACCACGAAGATGAACACGACGATGGTGCTGGTGATCCTGGTGTACCTGGTGATCCTGGTGACCATGGTGTACGGCCCGATCGCGGCCATGCTGGTCGAACTGTTCCCGACCCGGATCCGCTACACCTCGATGAGCCTGCCTTACCACATCGGCAACGGCTGGTTCGGCGGCCTGCTGCCGACCACCGCGTTCGCCATGGTGGCCGCCACCGGCGACATCTTCTACGGCCTGTGGTACCCCGTGGTCGTCGCGGCCGCCACCTTCGTGATCGGCATGATCTTCATCCGCGAGACCAAGGACGTGGACATCTACGCCAACGACTGATTCGCAACCCGAAGATCCGAAGGGCCCGCCCCGCGCGGGCCCTTTGCATTTGCATTGGCGACGCGAACCGATCGCAAGAAGCCGAGCAGGCCGCAGTCGTCCCGGTGCCGGCCTGCGCACGCACGCCCCACGCTTGCCCGTCGGTCCAGCTCCGCGAGGGGCCCCCGTCGAGCCCCAGTGCTGCTATCGTTGCCGCGGATGAGAAGCGCCGCCCGCGAGAGCAACGCCATGTTCGCCCGCGGACTGGCCCGGGCGTTCGCGGGCGCCGTGATCTTCGGGCTGCCGCTGATGATGACGATGGAAATGTGGTGGCTCGGCTTCCACATGGAGCCGGCGCGGCTGGCGTTGCTGCTGGCGGTGTTTCTGCCGTTCCTGGTGCTGCTGTCCTGGCATTCCGGCTTCGAGCCGACCTTCAGCTGGCGCGACGACGTGGTCGATGCGCTGGTGGCGTTCGCCGTCGGCATCGTCGCCAGCCTGGTGATCCTGTCGGCCTGCGGCCTGCTGGCGCGCGACATGGCGTGGCGCGAGATCGTCGGCAAGGTCTCGCTGCAGGCGCTGCCGGCCAGCATCGGCGCGCTGCTGGCGCAGACGCAGCTGGGCGAGCGCGACGAGGCGAAGTCGCCGCGCGGCGGCGCCGAGGCCTATGCCAGCGAGCTGTTCATCATGGCCGTGGGCGCGCTGTTCCTGGCCTTCAACCTGGCGCCGACCGACGAAATGATGGTGATCGCGCTGCAATGCACCGAGTGGCAGGCGATCGTGTTGATGCTGCTGGCGCTGGCCGCGATGCACGCCTTCGTCTACGCGCTGGCGTTCCGCGGCAGCCACGACAAGCCGCGCGACGCTTCGGCCTGGAGCATCTTCCTGCGCTTCACGGTGACCGGCTACGCGCTGGTGCTGCTGCTGTGCGCCTGGATGCTGTGGTCGTTCGGGCGCTTTGACGGCCTGTCGCTGCTGCACGCCATCAAGGCGGTGGCGGTGCTGGCCTTTCCCGCCGCCATCGGCGCCGCCGCGGCGCGGCTGATTCTCTGAAGAAGGCGACATGGGACGCACGCAACAGGCCAGGGACCACGACGACGCTGCGGCGCCCGGGCCCGGTCAGCAAGGGCCGCCGCCGTTCTGGGAGTGGATGGTGGCGGGCCTCGGGCTGCTGCTGGTGCTGGCCTGCCTGGGCTACCTCGTCGTGCAGGCGCTGGCCGGCCCGCCGACGCCGCCCGACCCGAAGATCGACGTCGTCGCGGTGCATGCGCAGGGCGGCCGCTTCCTGGTGGAACTGCGGGTCACCAACAGCGGCCGGGCCACGGCGGAAGCCTTGAAGATCGGCGGCGACCTCAAGCAGGGCGACACGGTGCTGGAACACAGTGAAACGGAGTTCCAGTTCCTGCCGGGCGAATCGTCGCGGCAAGCCGGCCTGTTCTTCGTGCGCGACCCGCGCCGGTTCACGCTGGAGCTGCAGGCGGTGAGCTACCAGGCGCCCTGAGCGGCGCGTTGTCGATTTCGCTGGCGCCCGTTCGTCGTGCGAATGGGCGCGGGTTGCAGTCCGCGCCCGTCACCCCAACCAACGGAGGGCCCCATGCCCATGCTCGCCAGCTATCTTCAACGGCAACTGCGCCGAGGCGATGCGCTGCTACCACCAGGCGCTGGGCGGCGAGCTGCAGCCCATGCTGTCGCATGGCGACTCGCCGGAACCGGGGGCCTGCACGCCGGGCGGCAAGAGCCGGATCATGCATGCCCGCCTGGTGCTGGACGGACGGATGCTGATGGCCTGCGATGTGCCGTCGGACGACCAGGGCGCGATGCGCGGCTTCGCGGTGGCGCTCAACTCCCCCAGGGCGAACGAGGCCCGGCGCGCCTTCGATTGCGCTGGCCGCCGGCGGCTCTTGTGAGCATGCCCATGGGCAAGGCTTTCTGGACCGAAGCTTTCGGCATGGTGACGGACCGCCTAGGCGCGCCCTGGAGGGTGGGCGGCGGTCCGCAGGCGCAGCAGGCGCAACGGTGAGCTGAAATGCGGCGGCCGGCAGGGCCTTGAAGCGGGTGCTAAGCTTCCCTTTCCTCCTTGTACGAAGAGACGCCATGCCCGGATTGCTGCCCACTGTCGACCCCGAAGGCCTGCTCGAATTCTCCGTGGTCTACACCGACCGCGCGTTGAACCACATGTCGCAGAGCTTCCAGGGCGTGATGACGGACATCTCGTCCATTCTCAAGGAGGTCTACAACGCCCGCTCGGCCGTGCTGGTGCCGGGCAGCGGCACCTTCGGCATGGAAGCGGTGGCGCGCCAGTTCGCCGGCGGCAAGGACGTGCTGGTGATCCGCAATGGCTGGTTCAGCTACCGCTGGACCCAGATCTTCGACATGGGCGCGATCCCGGCGTCGTCCACCGTGCTGAAGGCGCGCAAGGTGGGCAGCGGCGCGACGGCGCCCTGGACGCCGGCGCCGCTCGCCGAAGTGACGGCCGCCATCCGCGACAAGAAGCCGGCGGTGGTGTTCGCCCCGCACGTGGAAACGGCCTCGGGGATGCTGCTGCCGGACGACTACCTGCGGGCGGTGGGCGACGCCGTGCATGCGGTGGGCGGCCTGTTCGTGCTGGACTGCATCGCCTCCGGCGCGGTCTGGGTCGACATGCAGGCCACCGGCGTCGACGTGCTGATCTCGGCCCCGCAAAAAGGCTGGAGCAGCTCACCCTGCTGCGCCATGGTGATGCTCAGCGAGCGCGCCCGCGCCGCCATCGACGGCACCACCAGCAGCAGCTTCGCCTGCGATCTCAAGAAGTGGCTGCAGGTGATGGAAGCCTACGAAGGCGGCGCCCACATGTACCACGCCACCATGCCGACCGATGCGCTGACGCGCCTGCGCGCCACCATGGTGGAGACCAAGGCTTACGGCTTCGCCAAGGTGCGGGCCGAGCAGGAAGATCTCGGCCGCAAGGTGCGCGCGCTGTTCGAGAGCCGCGGGCTGGCCAGCGTCGCCGCCGACGGCTTCAAGGCGCCGGGCGTGGTGGTCAGCTACACCACCGACCCCGGCATCCAGTCGGGCAAGAAATTCCTCGACGAAGGCCTGCAGACGGCCGCCGGCGTGCCTTTGCAGTGCGACGAAGGTCCCGACTTCAAGACCTTCCGGGTCGGTCTGTTCGGCCTGGAAAAGTGGCACAACGTCGAGCGCACTGTGGGCCAGCTGAAGGCGGCGCTGGACCAGATCGGCCTGGTTGCGCCGGCGAAGGTGGCCTGAGGCGGAAAAGCCCTCTCGCGGCCGCGGACGGCGGTGCGAGTTGGTGCCGGGCTGCGCGCCTACCGCGATTGAGCGACGACGCGGCCCCGGGCGACCGCGGTGGTCCCCGCGAGCAGGAAGAAATCGGTGCCCGGCACCAGCTGCGCGAGCGCGCCCGCCGGGTGCAGGAACTCGATCGGCGCCAGCTGCGAGGTTTCCGAATCCAGCACCTGCGCCAGCGGTTCGGCCAGCCGTGCCGTGAAGCCGCGGCGGCCGACGATGACGGTGCAGGTGTGCGTGGCCGGGTCGAGCGCCGCCAGCATGCCGGCCGACTCCGTGGTCGGCTCGAGCCGGACCTGCAGATGCGGCGAGAACACGCTGGCGTCGGCGAACTCGGTCGCCGGCGGCGCGCGCCGCGGGATCTTGCGCACCAGAAAGCCGATCAGGTTGCCCACCGCCGGCAGCCACAACACCAGCAGCAAGGTGCCCACGTCGCGCAGCGTGGACGGGTTGTCGGCGAAGTGGCGGATGAAGCCGCCCGACACCGCCAGCGCGAGCATGGCGGCCATGGCGAGCTGGCGCCGGGTGGGGGTGACGGTGTAGGCCATGCGGGGGATTGTGCAGTGCGGGAAACGGCAGTGAAATGGTTGCATGTTTTTGGCCTGGCGCGCACAGTCGACACGCAACCATCCGGTTGCACCATGCAGGGTGTGCAGCTTTGCTGGGCACCATCCCCGCCGACCTCACCGAAGGAGAGCCGAATGTCCATGACCGCAGTCAGCGACTCGATCGAGCGCAGCACCCTGATCGCCGCGCCGCGCCACCGCGTCTGGCAGGCCATCCCGAGCGCGCAAGAGTTCGGCCGCTGGTTCGGCGCCGACCTGGAAGGCCAGGCGTTGTGCCGGGCCAGCGAACCCGGGGCCGGATCAACAGCAAGGGCTTCGAGCCGGTGCTGTTCGGCGTGACCATCGAGCGCCTGGAGCCCGAGCACACGCAGGCCTGGCGTTGGCATCCGTATGCCGTCGATCTCCAGGTCGACTACAGCCAGGAGGAATGCACCCTGGTGCTCTGGACGCTGGAGGACTCGCCCGACGCAGGCACCCTGGTGAAGGCGGTCGAATCGGGCTTCGGTAAAGTGCCGCCGGAGCGGTGGATGGAAGCTTTCCGCATGAACAGCCGCGGCTGGGACGGGCAGCTGGAGAACGTCCGCAAGCATGTCACCGCGCAGTAAGGCGGCCGTGCCCGCCGCTGCCGCGTTGCCCGGTCCGGCGTTGGCCAACGTCTTCTTTGCGCTGGGCGACGCGACGCGGCTGGGCCTGCTGGCCGTGCTGTGCGCCGGCGGCTTCTACTCGATCGCGCAGCTGACGGCGAACACCGACCTGACCCGGCAGGCCGTGACCAAGCATCTGCGGGTGCTGGCGGACGCGGGCCTGGTCAAGGACCTGCGCATCGGCCGGGAGCGCCTCTGGCAGTTCGACCCGACGCAGGTGGAGGAGGCGCGCCGCTCGCTGGAAGTCATCGGGCAGCAGTGGGAGACGGCGCTGAGGAAATTGAAGGCAATCGTGCAGGGGTGAGAGGTACGAAAAATTGGGGCCGATCGTCCCCAGACTGGATCTTCATGCGTCATCGGGTCGGCGCCCACCGGATCCGCGGCGCGCGTGAGGTGCGCAGATCCTTTGGGGCTTGCCTGCGGAGGTCGACACGGCCGCAGGGCACGGGACGCGTCATTCCCGCGCAGCCGGTAATGCAGGGCTTCCCTCGCCGTGCGCTTCGAAACCAAGTGCGCATGGACGGTCCGCGGCGTCGAGGCTACGATGGCTCCCAAAGAACAGGGGAGACGGCAATGGCCAGAAGGAAGCGCACCAGCGGTGCCGAAGACGTCATGGATCTCGTGGCCAGGATGCCGTGGTGGGCGGGGATTGCGCTGGCGGGGGCGAGCTACCTGTTGTTCCACTGGCTGGCGACCCGACCGCAATCAGTCATCACGAGTTCGCGCGTGCTTGCGGGCAACTTCCAATGGATCATGGTCTCGAGCGTCTCGCTGGTGCTCCAGTACGTCGCGCCAGCGCTGTGCCTGGTTGGCGCCTTCATGTCCTTGGTCAGGCGCAGCAAGCGCGAGGCGCTCGCAGCCAATGTCACGGGATCCTCCAGCGCGCATTCGCTCGACGGCATGTCCTGGCGCGAATTCGAGATGCTGGTCGGCGAGGCGTTCCGCCTGCAGGGATACGAGGTCCGCGAGCGGGGCGGTGCCCAGCCGGACGGCGGTGTCGATCTCGTGCTTCGCAAGGGCAACGAGACCTTCCTCGTGCAATGCAAGCAGTGGAAGGCGTTCAAGGTCGGCGTGGATGTCGTGCGCGAGCTGTACGGCGTGATGGCCGCCGAAGGCGCGGCGGGCGGTTTCGTCGTGACCTCCGGGCGCTTCACCGATGACGCCGTGGCGTTCGCCAGCGGCAGGAACGTGCGGTTGGTGGACGGGAGCAAGCTGTTCGGCTTGTTGAAACAAGCCGGTGCCGCGAGGGCCGACCGCGCGCCCGGCAGCAGTCAGCCCGCGCGCAGCGCCACACCTGTCGCGCCCGCAGCCGCAGTGTCGTGTCCGAAGTGCAGTGCGCCCATGGTCAAGCGCACTGCCAGGAAAGGGACCCAGGCCGGAGCCGAGTTCTGGGGATGTTCCACGTTTCCCGCGTGCCGGGGGACGCGATGAATCCCGAGCGGGACGGGGGATCCTGCCTGGCGGGCCTGATCGATGCGGACAACGGACAAGCCTGAGGGTCTGGTGATCCCGTCTCGTCGCTCGGCGCCCTTCAGACGCTGGCTCGAGTGCCCGGCGGTACCGCAGAACTCCCCCCATCCAATTGGCGGGGTGCACCGAAACGGCGCCGGGGTACGCCGCGTGGAGGTAGCATTGACGCATGAGAGACGAGCGTATCTGGGTGGAGCCCGTCGGCTCCGTGATCGTGGCGCGGATCCGCGGTCACGTGACCGCGGAGCTGTTGAGGGAGTGCGAAGACCGTGTACTCGAGCTTGCTCGTGAGACGCAGCATGTAAGGGTGCTCTATGACGGCCTGGAATTGGAGGCGCCGGAGATGGAGGTGGTGCTTTTTCAGCAACAGCTAGAGATAGCCAAGAGGGCGCATCTGCGTTCCGCATCGCTGCGTACCGCTCTCCTTGTACCGAACACGCGCATCGCGTACCTTGCGCGAATTGCCTTCGGGCATGCGGGCGAGTCCAACTACCGGGTCTTCTACAACGACCTTGGCGCTGCGCTGAAGTGGTTGGAAGACCCCGGATCTGCGCCTCAGTAGTCCAGTCGCGGGTGTGTACCTGCCAGCGGTGTGGCAGCAACTAGACGATGCGACTGGCTGGCTGGCCCGATCCTGAATTTTGTGCGACGGAACTGATTGACCAGTTCGTTACCGGCCCCATGGCCGGCGAGGCGGTCAACGCTGCGTCCATGGCTTTCAAGAAGGCCTTGATCGCGGGCGATGGGCGCCGAGCTGGGGCACCATCCGGGCTGCCCAGCCGGCGCGGCCAAGCCCGATGCGGCAGGCAACCAGCGCAACGGCACGACCGGAAAAAACGGTGCTTCCTGGCGAGGGCCGGTTGCGGGTGGAGATCCCCAGCGCCCGCGTCCTTGCCCACACCCGTCGATGATGTCTACGACCAACCCCTCGCCGATCTTTCGCCTGGCCATGCGCTCGCGCGCGTGCCTCGTCAGCGCGATGGGCAACTGGAAGCGACGGCTGAACACGCCTACCTTCCGAATGAATCCTTCAACCCCGCCACCCTGTTGAACACAGCCTTGCCGGCCTCCCCGGCATGATCCTTGCGATCCGCCACGAAGTACCCGTGCCGCTCGAACTGGAATCTCTGATCCCCTTTTGCGTTCCCCAGTGACGGCTCCACATAGGCCGTCACCACCTTCAAGCTGTTCGGATTCAGCTCCTCGAGAAAGTCCTTCTCCCCCGTATCGGGCTGCGCCACCGCGAACAGCCGGTCGTACAGCCGCACTTGCGCGTTCACCGCGTCGGCCACGCCCACCCAGGTGATGTTGCCCTTTACCTTCACAGCATCGGCACCGGGCGTGCCGCTCTTGGTGTCAGGCACCAGCCGGGCCTGAACTTCCACGATCGCGCCCGACGCATCGCGCGAAGCGCCGACGCACTCCACCACATAGCCGTATTTCATGCGCACCTTGTTCCCCGGGAACAGGCGAAAAAAGCCCTTGGGCGGCGTCTCTTCGTAATCCGTCCGCTCGATCCACAGCTCGCGGCCGAACATGAACGCGCGCCGCCCCAGGTCGGGCAGGTGCGGATGCACCGGCGCCGAGCACGGCTCCAGGTGGCCCGCGCCCATCACCTCGTCCCAGTTCGTGACCACCAGCTTCACCGGGTCCAGCACCGCCATCGCGCGCGCCGCCTTCGGGTCGAGGTCGTCGCGCAGCGCGATCTCCAGCGTCGAATAGTCGATCCAGGTGTCCGACTTGGTCACGCCGATGCGTTCGCAAAACAGCTGCAGGCTCTCGGGCGTGTAGCCGCGCCGGCGCAGGCCCACGATGGTCGGCATGCGCGGGTCGTCCCAGCCCGCCACGTGGCCCTGGTCCACCAGCTGCTTCAACTTGCGCTTGCTGGTGATCACGTAGGTCAGGTTCAGGCGGGCGAATTCGTACTGGCGCGGGTGCGGCGTGTTGACCAGGCCGCCCTCGGCCAGCCGGTCCAGCAGCCAGTCGTAGAACGGCCGCTGGTCCTCGAACTCCAGCGTGCAGATGCTGTGGGTGATGTTCTCCAGCGCGTCCTCGATCGGGTGCGCGAAGGTGTACATCGGGTAGATGCACCACTTGTTGCCGGTGTTGTGGTGCTCCGCATGCTTGATGCGGTAGATAGTCGGGTCCCGCATGTTGATGTTCGGGCTGGCCATGTCGATCTTCGCGCGCAGCACCGCCTTGCCATCTTCCAGCTGGCCGTCGCGCATCTCGCGAAAGCGCCGCAGGTTCTCGTCGATGCTGCGGCTGCGAAACGGGCTGTCGGTGCCGGCCTTGCCGAAGTCGCCGCGGTTCACGCGCATCTCTTCCGGCGTCTGCTCGTCCACGTAGGCGTGGCCGGCCTCGATCAGGTATTCGCCCGCGCGGTACATGAAGTCGAAGTAGTCGCTGGCTTGGTACAGGTGGCTGGTGCCGTTGGCCTCCCAGCCGAAGCCCAGCCAGCGCACGGCGTCCTTGATGGCGTCCACGTACTCCACCTCTTCCTTTTCGGGGTTGGTGTCGTCAAAGCGCATGTGGCACACGCCGCCGTAGTCGCGCGCCAGTCCGAAGTTCAGGCAGATGCTCTTGGCATGCCCCACGTGCAGGTAGCCGTTGGGCTCGGGCGGAAAGCGGGTGCGGATGCGTGCCGGGTCGGGCTCGCCCGCTTGGTGGTGCGCCGCGTCGCCCGGGCTGCCGCCCCACTGGCGCTGCGTGTAAGTGCCGTTGTCCAGGTCACGGTCGATGACGGCCCGCAGGAAGTTGCTGGTTTTGCCGGTCGGTTCTTGGTCGGGGGGGGAAGCCATATGCGGACGATTTTGTCATGGCTTGTTGCAGCGCACCCGGCACCCCTCGCATGCCTGCTGGCCCCGCGTGTGCGAGTGGCTGCTCTCGCAGTCCGCGAAACCGTGACGGAGTTACGTCCGGCGACGGATTTGACCGCGAGACAGCAGGCACGACCGGTTTTCCGGGGGTTAAATGCAGCCGTTGCAAGGTCATCGTCACTGAGCCAGGCAGGGCGCAGACGAAATCAGGTATCTCCAAGCGATTGGCCCCGGCGAACGAAGCTGGGGCCTTTTTTTGGCCTTTGGTCCGCCGCGATTCACCAGTGATGTTCGTCTTTGCCCGGGCGCAGCAGTTCGGGAACGGGGTGCTTCGAAGGCAGCAGGGCCTTGAGCTTGAGCTGGTCGCGCAGATGGGGCAGCACGCTGTCCGAGCCGTGCCCGCTGTGGCCGCCGGCGATGGCGCGCTGCACGTAGCCGCGCTGCCGGCGCGGCACGCTGCCACAGCGGTCCGAGGCGCGCCGTTGGGGCGGCCCCCGCTCGTCGTTGGGTTTGTTGTCTCGCGTCATGTCGGTGTTCCTCTGAGTGTTTACAGAGTAGGGACGACGCGACGCTTTAGATGCAGGTCATGCCCGACCATGGGCGTCGGACGGCAGCGACCGGGCTGTACAAAAAAAGAACCCCCAGGTGGAACCTGGGGGTAACAATGCCAGTCGCGGGACGGAGGGCCGGACCAGCTCACCCCGGAGGAGGAGGGGACTCAGAGGAGTCGGGGTGACCGGGAGACGAAAAGCGTGGTTCGTGGGACCAGCCGCGCCTTGCGTGCAATTCGATAGCCCGTAGTAGACGCTTGCGGCTTCCCGGCGCCCTGTAGGACGTTGGCCACAGGGCCTGCCAGACGATCCCGATTCCGCCGGTTCATGCGCTATTCGGGCTCGAAGGCCTCATGCACCGCGCTTTGCACGCCACCTCCCATCATCGGTCCGCCGCCCGCCACGTAGACGGTGGTGCCGATGGCCACGGCGCCCAGGCCGTGGCGCGGTGTCGGCATCGGCGCGAACTGTTCCCAGGCGTCCTGCGCGACGTCGTAAGCCTCGTTCTGGCCGAACACGCGGTTGCTGCCCTCGCCGCCCATCACGAAGATGCGCTGGCCGACGAGCACGGCGCCATGGCCCGAGCGGGCGGTCGGCAGCGGGCTGCGCGCCGTCCACTTGTCCTGGCGCGGGTCGTACGCGTGGTGCAGGTTGCTGTTGGTGTGGAAGCTGTCGACCCGCCCGCCGATCACGTGGACCAGGTTGCCCGCGACCACGGCGCCCACGTGGTCGCGCGCGGTGGGCAAGGGCGCGTTGCGCTCCCAGCGATCGGCGCCTGGCAGGTACGACAGGTGCCAGGCCACCGACCGCTTGCTGTCGAAGCTGGCGCCGACGGCGCCGCCGATGGCATGGATGCGGCCGCCGATGGCGCCGCAGCCGGCCGAGCCGACCGGCCGGGGCAGCGGTGCGATGCGGCGCCAGCGGTCGTCACCCTCGTTCCAGCCGAAGCACTCCGCGTGCGGCTTGCGGTTCTGCTCGGTGAAGCCGCCGATGGCGTAGAGCGTGTCGCCCAGCACCGCCACGCCGACGTGGTTGGCGCCCAGCGGCAGCGGCGCGGCGCTGGTCCAGGCGTCGCGCTGCGGGTGATAGACGTGGTGGTAAGGGCGGTCCACCCGCTGCTCGCCGTAGCCGCCCACCAGGTGCATGCGCCCGTTCATGGCCGCTGCCCACGCCATCTCGCTGCGCGGCAGCGGCAAGGGCGCCTTGGTGCTCCAGCGCCCCATGCGCGCCGCCCTGGGCGCGGGGCTGTCGAACACGTTCTGCACCGCCGCCAGCTCGGGCCGGTCGATTCGGCCCGGCGCGTTCAGCCGCTCGTACATGCCGGCGTTGTGGGCGTGGGGTGCTGCCGGGCCACCGGCTGGCTGCAGCCGGCAAGGGCGGCCGGGGCGGCCAGCAGCAGGGTGCGACGTTGCAGGGGCATGGTGGAGGCTCCGGGACGCGGGTTCCGCAGCCTACCAGTGCCCGGCGCCGGCGAAAACCGCCGCCTTCACATGGCCCGGAACAGGTGCGCGTAGAGCCGGCTGACCGGCAGCTGCTCGCGGCGGCCGTGCACCGCCAGCTGCAGCTTGCCGGCCTCGTCGCGGTGCACCGCTTCGATCGCGGCGGCCCGCACCACCGTGCCGCGGTGCACCTGCCAGAACACACCGGGGTCCAGCTGCGGCAGCAGGTCTTTGAGCGCGGTCCGGATCAGGTACTCGTGGGACGCGGTCAGCACCCGCAGGTACTTGTCGGCGGCCTCGAACACCAGCACCTCGTCGACCGGCACCATGCGGATGCTGGTGCCGACGCTGGCCTGGATCACCTTCAGCGCGGGCTGCCCAGGCGCGGCGGCGAGCAGGCCGCGCAGCTGGCCCAGCGTGGCTTCCAGCTCGTCCGCGCCGCCCTGCCGGGCCGCCAGCGCCTGCTGCAGCCGCGCCACCGTCTTGCGCATGCGATCCGGCTGGTGCGGCTTGAGAACGTAGTCGATCGCGTGGGCTTCGAAGGCCTGCACCGCGTACTGGTCGTACGCCGTGACGAACACCAGCGCCGGAAAGGCGACGCCGGCGGGCCAGTCGTCAACCAGTTGCGCGGCAGCCTCCAGGCCGCTCTGCCCGGGCATGCGGATGTCGAAGAACAGCACGTCCGGCCGCAGCGCAAGCGCCCGGGAGACGGCCGAGAGGCCGTCGGCCACCGTCGCCACCACCTGCAGGGCCGGCCACTCGCGTTGCAGCTCGATGGCCAGTGCCTGGGCCAGCAACGGCTCGTCTTCGGCGATCAGGGCGGTGGCTTTCATGATTGCACCGGCATGCGAATCACCGCCCGCATTCCGGCCTCGCCTGCCGGCGCCAGTTCCAGGCTGGCGCCGGCCCCATGCAGCGTGGCCAACCGGTCGCGCACCTGTGCCAGCCCGAAGCCCTTGCCGTCCGCCGGCGGTGCTGCATGGCCGATGCCGGTGTCGACCACCTCCAGCACCAGCTGCCCGCCCTCGCGCCGCGCGCTGACGGCGATGCGGCCGCCCTCCAGCTTGGGCTCCAGCCCGTGCTGGATGCTGTTTTCCACCAGCGGCTGCAGCAGCAGCGTCGGCACCCGCTGCTGCGCCAGCTGCGGCGGCAGCTCCAGCACATACGCCAGCCGCGGCCCCATGCGGATCGACATCAGCTCCAGGTAGTCGCGCAGCCGCTCGAACTCGCGCTCCAGGCTGTGGCTGGTGGCGCGCGAGCCGTCGAGCGTGGCGCGCAGATAGGCGATCATGTGGTCCAGCATCCGCTGCGCCCGCTGCGGATCCAGCGCGATCAGGACGCGCAGGTTGGCCAGCGTGTTGAACAGCATGTGCGGCTCCAGCTGTGCCTCCAGCAGCTTCAGCCGGGCCTCGTTCGCATGGTGCTGGGCCTCGCCCATCTTGCGCTGCAGGTAGGCGCCCTTGTTGCGGGCGTAGAACCACGAGGTGGCGGCCAGGCCGGCCAGCACCGTGATCAGCAGCGAGGCGCGCCATTGCGACGGACTCGGCTCGCCGGTGTACCAGCCGTAGGCCAGGCCGATCCGGTCACCGGCCGCCATGCCGAAGAAATAACCGGCCAGGATGCCCGCGACGATCAGCAGCACGCCGCCCAGCCCTTGGGGCCAGCCGGTTTCGGCAGCCGAGGGCAAGGCGTGGCGGCCGAGGTCGACCACCGCCCAGGTGATGCTGCCGATCAGCAGCGAGTAGACCAGCGTGGGAAGGTACGGCTTTTCGGGGCTGAAGGCGATCTGCAGCGCCGCCACCGCCAGGCAAAAGGCCAGGGTCTGCAGCAGGTGCTGCAGCTTGGCGATGCCGTCGATCTTCATCGCCCTTGCGCGCGGTCCTGCTGGCGCAGCAGGCGCTCGTGTTCCTGCCGCACCAGGCGCTCGCGCATCGGGCCGGCGCCGCCCAGGACAAACACCGCCACGCCGTGCAGCGCCAGCCCCAGGCCCCATCCCAGCACCGGATAAACCGACCAGGGCCGGTGACCGAAACCGTAGCGCGACATCGCGAACAGGCCCAGGTTCACCAGCACGTAGACCGCGGCATGCACGAACCAGCCCAGCTTGGCGCTGGCGCGCTTGCGCGCCAGGCGGTCGATCTCTTCGGGGCTGAGGCGGGCAGCGGACATCGTGGACGATTTTAGGTGAGCCATGCGGCCAGCGCTCACCACGGCCCCTGCTGCTGGCGCAGGGCCCGGCGCTCCCGCTCCACCAGCCGCCCAAGCGTGCCGCCGGTTGCGAGGAAGACGCCGGTGCGGTGCACGGCCAGGCCGATGCCCCAGCCGAGCGCGGGATAGATGGCCCAGGCGCGCCCGCTCATGAACGACAAGGTGGCCAGCAGCAGGTTGACAGCGATGTAGACCATGGCGTGGGTGTACCAGCCCAGCTTGGCGCCGGCGCGGCGGCGCGCTTCGCGCTCAAGGCAATCGGTGGCGGTGGTGTCCATGGTGGTCTTTCTTTTCGATGCAACGGGTTTCAGGCGGTGATCCGGTCGTGGCAGGCGTGCCCAGCGCCAGCCGCCACAGGCGCACGGCGCGGCCGACGAAGATGCCGGCCAAGCAGCCGTACAGCGCCGCCACGGTCAGGGCGTACTGCGTGTCATGCACCAGCTTCGGTGCCATCGTCAGCTCCACGCCCAGGTGTACTTCACCAGGAAGATGCCGGCAATCAGGGCCAGCGGCACCATGCTGCCGGGCAGCGCGTCGCTGCGGCTCGTCGCGTCGTATCGCGCCGCGGCCCGGCCGGGGCGACCAGGGCGAACAGCAGCAGTGCGCCGGTGGCCCAGACCGCCAGCGCCTGCCCCAGCAGCGGCGAGGCGCCGAAGGCCGACAGCGCCCCCCAGGCGGAAAAGACCGTCATGCCGATCGGCAGCAGCGACACCCGCAGCAGGCTGGCCGTGCGGTCACGCATCTGGCTCAAGCCCAGCGCCAGCGGCGCGGCGAGCAGGCCCCCGGACCCGGATGGGGGTCTGGCGCAGGATGGGGCCGACGGCCTGCGGATGGTGGGCGACGAGTCGGATCAGCATGGTTTGCTCCTGCAAGGGCAAGGGGGTGGAATCAGACGAGGCCGAGCCAGTCGCCCAGGACCAGGCGGCCTAGGTAGCGGTTCGGCAGCAGCGTGAAGCCGCCAGCGACGAGGCAGCCGCCCACGTACAGGCTCTGCATGGTGAGGCGATGGCCGCGGATGTTGCCGCGCGCCAGCAGCCAGAAGGCGCCGAACAGGGCAACCAGGGTCACCGGCACCAGGATGTGGACGGGGGTGTAGCCCGCGAGGTTGGGCAGCGACCAGTCACGGATGAAGATGGCCGAGATCGCCGTCGCCAGCATCAGGGTGACCCAGGCGTAGCCGAAGGCGCGGTGCAGGCGCGGATGCTGGTGCCGGCTGCGGCGCGCCCACAGGGCGACCGGCCCGATGGCAACTGCGCCGAGAGCGGCGCTCATGTGGACGGCGATCAGGGGAGTCAGTTGCATGGCGGGCACCTAGTCTGCGATCGACGGACTGTGCGGTCCGCCGCCGGAAAGGGCCACCACGCTGCGACGGAACGCCGTCGGCGGGGAGTGAAATGCAGTTGCCGCGGAGCGAGCCGCGGGCGCCAACGCGCCTGGAGGGGTTGAAAAGGGGAAAGTGGTGCGGCGCCGGGCGCTGCCGGCGCCGCTGCGAATCAGCCCGTCAGGCCGAAATGCGGCGGAACTGCTCGCTCAGCTCCTGCTGGCGCAGCATGATCCGCGGCACATCCGGGTGCAACGGGTTGATTTCTCGCATCGCCCATTTGTAGAACGCCTGGGCGGTCACCAGGTAGAGCAGGTTGATGATTTTCATGTCGGCAATGATCACGGCCAGCCGACCGGCGACCTGTAGGCACGCCGCGCCGCCGCGGCTGCCGGATTGCGACATGCCTTGTCGGACGAGGGCCGCCTGCCGTGCCAGCCGGGTTGCCCCACGGCAAAGGGCCGGCCCGGCGATAATCCGCCCTTTGCCTGGAGCGCACGTGGACGTCGTATTGCTGGTGAAAGCCGCCGTCATGGGCGTGGTCGAGGGCCTCACCGAGTTCCTCCCCATCTCCAGCACCGGGCACCTGATCCTGGCGGGCACCCTGCTGGGCTTTCACGACGAGAAGGCCAAGGTCTTCGACATCGCGATCCAGACCGGCGCCATCCTGGCCGTGATCCTGGTGTATTGGCAAAAGATCCGCTCCACGCTGGCCGGGCTGGGCAGCGAGCCGGAGGCGCGGCGCTTCACCCTGAACGTGGCAGTGGCCTTCGTGCCGGCGGTGGTGCTGGGGCTGGCGCTGGGCAAGATGATCCAGGACAACCTGTTCACGCCGGTGGTGGTGGCCACCACCTTCATCATCGGCGGCTTCGTGATCCTGTGGGCCGAAAAGCGCGCGCCCGGCGCGGTGCGCATCCAGGAAGCCGAGGACATGCGCTGGCCCGACGCCCTCAAGCTGGGGCTGGTGCAGTGCCTGGCGCTGGTGCCGGGCACCAGCCGCAGCGGCGCCACCATCATCGGCGGCATGCTGCTGGGCCTGTCGCGCAAGGCGGCCACCGATTTTTCGTTCTACCTGGCGATCCCCACGCTGATCGGCGCCGGCGCGTACAGCCTGATCAAGGAACGGGGCCAACTGTCGGTGGCCGACCTGCCGATGTTCGGGGTGGGCCTGCTGTTCTCGTTCGTCAGCGCCTGGCTGTGCGTGCGCTGGCTGCTGCGCTACATCTCCAGCCACAGCTTCACCCCGTTCGCCTACTACCGCATCGTGTTCGGCGTGGTGGTGCTGCTCACTTCGTGGACAGGCTGGGTGCAGTGGTCGCACTGAGGCCGGCGGCGCGCGTGCGCCGGTAGGGCCGCCACCGGCCTTCCGGCTGCGCCAGCCGGTCGGCCACCACCCGCATCACGTCCGCGTGGGTCGCCATGCCCAGATGGCTGGCGTCCACCGCCACGTTCTCCACCTGCGGCCCGGCCGGCTCGACGCAGCCGCGCCAGCTCACCATGCCGTCGCTCTTGCTGTAGATCGAGGTGGTGGGCACCGGCGGGCGCTCGCGCAGGCGGGCCTGCAGCTGCGGCGTCAGGTGCGAGGTGTCGCCGCCCATCAGCTTGAAGATGGTGCCCGCATGGTTGCCGTCGCCCATCGCGCGAAACGGCGTGGCCAGCGTGATCACCTGCCGCACGCTGGCGGGCGACTGCTTGGCCACTTCGCGGGCGTAGACGCCGCCCAGGCTCCAGCCGACCAGGCTGACCCGTTGCCCGTGTTGCGCGTGCAATTCGCTCACGCGGTCCGCCAGCGGCGCCAGCCAGCCGTCGAACGGCGAGTCGGGGCCGCGGTTCATGCCAAGGCCCCAGTCGTGCACGGCGAAGCCGCAAGCCTTGAGGTAGCCGCGCAGTTGCGAAGTGGAGTAAGCCCCGGCGCCCAGGCCGGGATAGATCACGACCGGGTGGCCGTCACCGCGCACGCGCGGCGGCTGGCCCAGCTTGGCGGAAAAGAAGTCGAGCGCGGCCCGGAACGGTTCCGTCGCCAGCAGCGAGAGCGATGGGGCACGGAAGGTGGCGCGGGCGTTCGGGGTTGGCATGCATACGATCTTCGGCGCTGCGCCGCGCTCGTGTCTGTGGGCCGCCGGACGACGGGCATGTAGGACGGCGACGTCGATGCTGCACTGCAGCAGTGCGCCGGGCCAAGCCGTTTCAGGTGCGCGCCGGCAGCGCCAGCAAGGACGCCTCGATGGCGGCGGCGCTGGCCACCGGCTTTTCCATGGGGAACAGGTGGCTGCCATCGAGCATCGTCACCCGGCCCTGAGTGACCTTGTGCGTCATCGCGGTGCCGACCCGCTTCATCTCCGCCGACTGCAAGCCGCCGATGAAAGCCACCGGGCAGCGCAGCGGATGCCGCTGCAGCAGCCGGTCGAGGTTGTCCGGCAAGGTGTTGTAGATCGCGGTCTCGACCTCGCGGTCGAACGCGAGCACGCGTTCGCCGCCGTCGTCGCGGGTGCCGTGGACGATGTAGTCGGTCAGCACCTGCGGATCCCAGCGCGCGAAGGCCTTCTTGTGGCGGAAGTGCTCCAGCGCCGCCTCGGGGGTGGGCCAGCGGTTCTTGCGCTTGCGGCTGATGGCGCCGGGCGAGACCGCCCCGACCAGCTGCGTGCCTTTGACGGCCCGCAGCGCCTGCGCCTTCCAGCCGCCCAGCAAGGGCGAGTCGAGCAGCAGCACGCCGCGCGCCAGCTGCGGATGGCGCGCCGCGCACATCACGCTCAGGAAGCCGCCCAGCGAATGGCCCACCAGGTAGGCCGGTTCGCCGGCCCTTTCCACCTCGCGCGCGGCGAAGTCGTGCAGTTGCTGCACCAGGGCAGGCCAGTTGTTGCTGGGCGCGTAGCGATCCTCGTGGCCGAACTTGTCCACTGCCTTGACCACGAAGCCGCGCGAGCGCAGCGACTTGAACAGCACGCCGTAGGTGGCCGCGGGAAAGCTGTTGGCGTGGGCGAAGACGATCAGCGACATGGCCGCCTCGTCGTCCCCGCGCGGCGATCGGTCAAATGAGCTTCTCTTCCGGCGTCGAGATCTTGCGCAGCGGCTTGTTGCGCGCGCCTGCCGCGGTCAGCAGCGGCGTCTCGGTGTGGGCGTCGTCCCAGACCGGGTCGTCCAGGCTGTCGAACACCTCGCGCAGCTTCTGGCCCCAGCCCGAATGCAGCATGCGGAAGTAGGGGTTCTGCATGTCGATGCAGACGACCTTGTCGGTCTCGAAGCGGTTGGCTTCGTACACCACCATGTCGAGCGGTGGGCCCACCGAGAGGTTGGACTTCATGGTGGAGTCCATCGACACCAGTGCGCACTTGGCCGCTTCGTCCAGCCCGGTGTCGGGCGTCAGCACGCGGTCCAGCACCGGCTTGCCGTACTTGTACTCGCCGATCTGGAAGTACGGGGTCTCGGGCGTGGCCTCGATGAAGTTGCCCGCCGAATAGACCTGGAACAGCCGCATGCCCTCGCCGGCGATCTGGCCGCCGAAGATCAGGTTGACGTTGAACTCGACGCCGGCCCGCTTGAGCGACTGGGCGTCGCGCTCGTAGACGTGCCGCACCGCCTGGCCCAGCACCCGGCAGGCGTCGAACATGCTGGTGGCGTTCCAGATGGTGACCGGGGCGCTTTCTGGCGTTTCCTTGAGCTGCTCGATCTGCAGGATCTCGCGCACCGACTGCGAGATGCTCAGGTTGCCCGCCGACAGCAGCACCATGAAGCGGTCGCCCGGCTTTTCGTAGATGATCATCTTGCGGTAGGTGCTGATGTTGTCCACGCCCGCGTTGGTGCGGGAGTCGGACAGGAACACCAGGCCCGCGTTCAGTTTGATGCCGACGCAATAGGTCATGACTTGAGTTTCTTGAGGGTGTAGAGGGCGTCCAGGGCTTCGCGGGGGCTGAGCGCGTCCGGGTCGATGGCGGCCAGGGCGGCTTCGACCCGGCTGGCCGGGCCTGCCTCGGCGGCCGGGGGCGCTGCGAACAAGTCTACCTGCTCCCGGCTTTGCTCCTGGTGCCGCTCCAGCGCCGCCAGCGCATGGCGCGCGTGGTTGACCACGCCGGCGGGCATGCCGGCCAGCTTCGCCACCTGGATGCCGTAGCTGCGGCTGGCCGGGCCCGGCTGGATCTCGTGCAGGAACACGATGTCGCTGCCCGACTCGGTCGCGCCAACGTGCACGTTGATCGCGCAGTGGTGCTTCGCCGGGAACTCGGTCAGCTCGAAGTAGTGCGTCGCGAACAGGGTGAAGGCTTGCGTCTTGTCGTGCAGGTGGGCGGCGATGCCCGAGGCCAGCGCCAGACCGTCGAAGGTGGAGGTGCCGCGGCCGATCTCGTCCATCAGCACCAGGCTTTGCGCGGTGGCGCCGTGCAGGATCTGCGCCGCCTCCGTCATCTCCACCATGAAGGTCGACTGCGCGTTGGCCAGGTCGTCGGCCGCGCCGATGCGGGTGTGGATGGCGTCGATCGGCCCGAGCCTGCAGGCCTGCGCCGGCACGTACGAGCCCATGGCCGCCAGCAGGCAGACCAGCGCCACCTGCCGCATGTAGGTCGACTTGCCGCCCATGTTGGGACCGGTGATCACCTGCATGCGCTGCCTGGGTCCCAGCCGCGTGTCGTTCGGGATGAAGCCGCCGCCGTGCGTCTCGGCCAGCCGCGCCTCCACCACCGGGTGCCGCCCTTGCGT
The DNA here is from genome assembly GCF_028292805.1 of Ramlibacter sp. GTDB lineage: Bacteria > Pseudomonadota > Gammaproteobacteria > Burkholderiales > Burkholderiaceae_C > Ramlibacter. The sequence goes on from NZ_JAQGLS010000160.1 coordinate 29,194, forward strand.
GATCTCGATGCCGGGCTCGCGCATGAACTGCGGTCGGCACCAGTTCAGCGTCAGCGAGCGCTCGGCCAGCGCGCACAGCGCATCCAGCGACGCCAGCGCGCGCGCCAGCCGGGTCAGCGCCGGGATGTGTTCCTGCAGGGCGTCGAGCAGTTGCTCGTAGAGGAACTTCTCGCGCGCCAGCGCCCGCTCCTGCGCCGACAGCGCCTTGTCTTCGAAGGCCTTGAGCTCGGGCGTGATGAAGCGCTCGGCGTTCTTGAGTGTCTGGCGGCGGCGGTAGTCGGCCGGCACCTTGTCCAGCTGGCCTTGCGTGATCTCGATGTAGAAGCCGTGCACCTTGTTGAACTGCACCTTGAGGTTGGCGATGCCGCTGCGGGCCCGCTCCTTGACTTCGAGGTCGAGCAGGAAGCCGTCGCAGTTGTCCTGGATGGCGCGCAGCTCGTCGAGTTCGCCGTCGTGGCCGGTGGCGATCACCCCGCCGTCGCGCACCAGGGCCGCCGGCTCCTCGTGCAGGGTGGCCACCAGGCGCTCGGCGCAGCCGGGCGGCGGCTCCAGGTCGGTCGCCGCCTGGGCCAGCAGGCCGACCTGGCCATGCAGCAACGTGCCCACCTGCTGCGCCTTGGCCAGCGCCCAGCGCAGTCCCACCAGTTCGCGCGGTCGCACCTGGCGCAAGGCGATACGCGCGGTGATCCGTTCCACGTCGCTCACGCCCTTGAGTTCGGCGCGCAGCTTCTGCCAGCTGCCTTCGCGCAAGGCGGCGATGGCCTCCAGCCGCTGGGTGGGCAGGCCGCGGTCGCGCGGCGGCTCCAGCAGCCAGGACTTCAGGGCCCGGCTGCCCATGCCCGTCATGCAGGTGTCCAGCAGCGAGAACAGGGTGGGAGAGTCTTCGCCGCGCAGGGTCTGCACCAGCTCCAGGTTGCGCCGGGTGGCGGGCGGCAGCTCCAGCCGTTCGCCGTCGCGCACCACTTGCAGCTGCTGCACGTGCGACAGTGCCCGGCCTTGCGTGTGTTCGGCATAGGCGAGCAGGGCGGCGGCCGCCGCATGTGCCTGCGGCAGGTCTTCGGCGCCCCAGGCCGAAAGGCTGGCGGCGCGCAGCTGCTCCAGCAGCTTGCGCTGGCCCAGGCCGCTGTCGAACTGCCATTCCGGGCGTTCCGTCAACGGCATGCTGCCGGCGCTGCGCGCCGCCTGCAGCCGTTGCGTGAAGGCGGCGGTGACATCGGCGCTGTGCAGCAGCTCGCTCGGCCCGATGCGCGCCACCCAGTCGCCCAGGCCGTCGCCGTCGCATTCGGCCAGCTGGATCGCGCCTTGCGTGACACTCAGCCAGGCCAGTCCGACGCGGTTGCGCTGGCCCTGGTGCACGGCCAGCAGCACGGCCTCGGACTTTTCGGTGAGCAACGCGGTGTCGGTCAACGTGCCGGGCGTGACCACCCGCATCACCTTGCGCTCCACCGGCCCCTTGGTCGCGCCCACCTCGCCGACCTGTTCGCAAATGGCGACCGACTCGCCGGCGCGGATCAGGCGCGCCAGGTAGCCCTCCATCGAGTGGAACGGCACGCCCGCCATCAGCACCGGCTCGCCGGCCGACGCGCCGCGGCGTGTCAAGGTGATGTCGAGCAGCCGCGCGGCCTTCTCGGCGTCGTCGTAGAACAGCTCGTAGAAATCGCCCATGCGGTAGAACACGAGCGTCGTCGGGTGCTGCGCCTTGATGCCCAGGTACTGGACCATCATGGGGGTGTGCTTGCTCGGGTCGGGAGCGGCGGTGGCGGGGGACTGGGTCATGCAGGCGGGATTATCCCGTCCTCGGCCGGACCCGGCCACGCTCACAGCTGCACGCTGGCCTCCCCGATCCCCGCGAACGCCACCCGCACGCCATCGCCCTTGGCCGCGGCCAGCAGCCCGCACCACGTGCCGGTGGTGACGACCGTCCCCGCCGGCAGCGTGGCGCCGTCGCGGGTGGCGTGCTGGAGCCAGGTGGGCAGCAGCCAGGCCGGGTGGACCAGGGAGTGGGTGCCGACGAAGCGCGTGCTCGAGTCCCCGATCCACACTTCGCACACCTGCTTGCCCCAGTCGCGGTCCTGCCAAGGCTGGAAGCTGCCGAGCACCAGCGCGCCATGCGACTGCGCATCGGCCAGCTTCAGCAGCGCCGGCGCTGCGAAGCCCTGGGCCCAGCGCGAGTCGACCAGCTCGATCGAGACGGCGATGCCGTCCACCAGCCGCACCGCGTCCTCCCACGGGGCGGACTGCAACGCAGTAGCGGCGTGCGGCGTGACGTCGCGCGCCAGCCGCAGCGCCACTTCCGCTTCCACCATGCGGTGGTTGAACGGCAGGAAGGACGCATCGGCGCCGCTGGCGAGCAGGCCGACCGACGGCAGGCCCGCATGGGTCAGCGTCGCGGTGCGCGACGGGCCACCGGCCTTCCAGGCGCCGCAGCGGGCCGGGTTGTCGCCCAGACCCTGCAGCACGAGGTCCTGAACCAGGTAGGCATCGGCGGCATCGCGCACGGCGCCGGCCAGCGCGGTGGCATCGGCCAGGGGACCGCCACGGCGGGCAGCGAGCAGGGCCGCGGCGACGGCGGCAAGGGCTGGGGTGGTGTTCATCCCCGAAGTATCGACCGGGCCGGGCATGCGTTGGCGTCAGAGCGGGGGCCAGCGCTCGGCCCAGGGGTGCGCGGCTTCGTAGCCAGCGCCCAGGTCCAGCAACAGGTCGTCGCCGCCGTAGCGGCCAACCACTTGCATGCCGATCGGCAGGCCCTCGCGCGACGGCGCGCAAGGCAGCGCCAGCGCCGGCAGGCCGGCCGCATTGACCCACCCGGTGTAGATCGCATGGCCGCGCGGCCCGACGTCCTGGCCGTCGATGCGCAGCGGGTAGGCGTCCTGCGCCGGCCAGGGCAAGGCGGCGGCGCAGGGCAGCGCGATCGCGTCGACATGCTCGAACAGGGTGGCTGCGTCGCGCCGCAGCTGCCTGACCCGCTCCAGAATGTCCCACAGCCGCGAAGCGGGGATCCGCTCGCCCAGTTCCGCCATGTCGCGGTATTTCTGAGAGGCGGCGGCCTGCCACTTCGGCGCATGCTCGAACAGCCGCGCCAGGCCGGCCTGGCCGATCTGCGGCCAGGCGGCGGCGAAGAAATCGAGGTCGAGAGACAAGGGGCCGCGCTCGACGCGATGACCGAGCGCGGCGAGCTGGTCCACGGCACCGGCCACGCTGGCGGCCACCTGCGGGTCGAGCGGGGCGGCGCCGAAGCGCTCGACATACAAGATGCGCAGCGGCCCGGCGCTGGCCGGCTGTCCGGCGGCATGGGCCGCGGCCAGCGACGAGCGATCCACCGCGGCCGGGCCGCGCATCACCTCGAACAGCAGCCGCACGTCGGCCACCGTGCGCGCCAGCGGTCCGACCACCTCGAAGTCCAGCAGCAGGCTGGGCAGCACGTGCTCGCGCGGCACCGCCGACAGCGACGGCTTGAGGCCCACCACGCCGGTGTGGGAGGCAGGCCGGCGAATCGAGCCGCCGCCGTCCTGCCCGATCGCCAGCGGCGCGATCCCCGCCGCCAGCGCCGCGACGCCGCCGCCGGTGGAGCCGCCCGGCGTCAGCGCCAGGTCCCATGGATTGCGGGTGGCGCCGAACACCGGGTTGTCGGTGTAGCCCTCCAGCGCGAACTCGGGCACGTTGGTCTTGCCCACCATCAGCGCGCCGCCCGCGCGGGCCCGCGCCACCGCCAGTTCGTCGTGGCCGGTGCGGTGGTCACGCAAGGCGGGGCAGCCCCAGGTGGTCGGCAGGTCGGCGGTGTAGAGGCTGTCCTTGACCGTCAGCGGAATGCCGTCGATGGGCGACAGCGGCGCGCCGCGCGCCCAGCGATCGGTGGCGGCCCGCGCCTCGGCGATGAAGGCCGCGTCGCGCCGGGCCACCACCGCGTTGATGCGCGGGTTCACTGCCTGCAGCCGCCCCAGGCAGTCCTGGGCGACGGCCAGCGGCGTGAGACTGCGGTCCCGGTAGCGCCGCGCCAGTTCGGTGGCCGGCAGGCGCCACAGGTTGTTGTCGCTCATGGCATGGTTCCTACATGCGGCTGGGCAGCCATGTGGCCAGCCCGGGCACGGCCAGCAGCAGCAGCGTGAACAGGATCATGATCACCGCGTACGGCAGCGCGCCCCAGATCGCGTCCTCGATCCCGCCCTTGTCGGGCCGGATGCCGTGCACCACGAACAGGTTCATGCCCACTGGCGGCGTGATCAGCCCCAGCTCGCACATCAGCACGATGAAGATGCCGAACCAGATCGGGTCCACGCCCAGGGCCACCGCGATCGGGTAGGTGATGGGAATGGTGGCGACCTGCATCGACAGCACGTCCATGAACATGCCCAGGATCAGGTAGAACATGATCAGCACCAGGATCAGGCCGGTGGCCGACAGGCCCAGGCCCGTCACCCACTTCGTCATGGCCTCGGCCACGCCGGTCAGGCTGAGGGCCAGGTTCAGGATGAAGGCCGCCGTCATGATCAGCAGGATCATGCCGCTGACGCGGGCGGTGGAGACGAAGCAGTTGCGCAGCAGCTCCCGGCTCATCTTGCCCGAGTGCACCACGAACACCAGCGCGGCCATCACGCCCAGGGCGGCGCTTTCGGTGGTGGTGGCGATGCCGAAGTACAGGCTGCCCATGACGATGCCGAACACCACCAGCGGCGGGATCAGGTGCACCAGGCTGCGGAACTTGTCGCCCCAGGACACCTTGGCTTCCCGCATCACGTTGCCACTGAGCAGGCTGGACAGCGCGATGTACAGCATGAAGCAACCCGTCAGCAGCAGGCCGGGGATGATGCCGGCGATGAACAGCTGGCCGATCGAGTTGTTGGTGAGCGAGCCGTAGACGATCATGTTCACGCTGGGCGGGATCAGGATGCCGAGCGTGCCGCCGGCGGCCAGGCTGCCCAGCGAAGCGCGCATCGAATAGCCGCGCCGCATCAGGGAGGGCAGGGCCACGGTGCCGACGGTCGCGGCGGTCGCCACGGAGGAGCCGGAGGTTGCCGCGAACATGGCGCAGCTGCCGATGTTGGTGTGCAGCAGGCCGCCGGGCAGCCGCCCCAGCCATGCCGACAGCGCGATGTACATGCGGTCGGCGATGCCCGATCGCAGCAGCAGCTCGCCCAGCAGCACGAACAGCGGGATGCAGGTGAGCAGGTTCTCGTTGTGCACGCCCCAGACCACCGGGGCGATCGAGTCCATGAAGGGAATGCCATAGGCGGCGATGCCGCCGACGATGCCCACCAGCGCCATCGCCACGGCAATGGGCAGGCCCACCAGCATCATGGCCAGCATCGCGGCGAACGCGATGCCAAACAGGGGCAGCATCATGGCTTGGCTCCTTCGGTCGACTGGCGCACGGCCAGGTCGTCCAGTTCTTCCTTCAACTCTTCCTTGGCGCTCTTCGGATGGAAGTCCTGGTTCAGCACGTCCAGCCGCCCGCTGGCGAGCAGCACGGTGGCGCGCAAGGCGAGCCCGGTTCCCACCAGCGCGAAGATCACCAGGCCCGCATACCAGACCGATTGCGGCCACACCAGCGGCGTGGCCCAGGGCGTCTGCGCGGTGCTGCCGTAGGCCAGCGTGTCGGCCAGCACCTTGGTGGCCACCCAGGCCATGAAGATGCCGAACGCGGCCATGCTGGCGATGGAGAACCAGTTCAGGAAGGCCTGCACCCGGCGCGGCATGCGCTCGTGGAACACGTCGACCCGGATGTGGTTGCGGCCCATCAGCGCCAGGCTGAAGGCGATGGTGCAGCCGACCGCCAGCGCATAGCCCCCCAGTTCGTCGGCGCCCTGCAGGGAGATGTTGAAGGCCTTGCGGGCGATGGTCTCCACGGTGACCACGCCGGCGAGCGCCAGGAAGATGGAGCCGAAGGCCCAGGCCAGCATGTTCTCGATGTGCTGCTTCGCCGCGGCTGCGGTCGTCGCGGGGGCCGCGCCAGGCGCGCCCGCCTTCAGAGTGGACGCACCGGAGTTCACTTCAGCCCCAGCACCGGCGCAACTTGCGCCTTCCATTGCGCGGAACAGCCGGCGTTGGACTTGTCGCAGATCTCCGCCCAGGTGGGCAGCGAGACCTTGCTCACGGCGCTGCGGATCAGCTCATTGTCGGCGGGCGTGACCGGCACGTTCACCAGCTTGAACTTCTTGCCGGTGGTGCACGGGTCCTTGCCGGCGTTGCAGTTCAGTGCGTCCTGGAACAGCTCCTCCGAATAGACCCAGATTTCCTCGGTCAGCTTGTCGAAGGCCGCGGTCATCTTCGCCTGCTGGTCGGGCTTGAGCTGGTTCCAGGCCTTGAGCGTGATGGCATAGCCGTTCAATGCCATCTGGAAGCCCAGCGGCAACTGGTGCGTGGTCACTTCCGGCCAGCCGGCGGAGTTGGCGGAACTGGGGCCGGTGATGGCGCAATCCACCACGCCCAGCGACAGCGACTGGTGGGTGTCGGCGAACGAGACCGGCACCGGGGTGCCGCCGACCATCTCGATGAACTTTGCCAGGTTCTGGTCGTAGACCCGGACCTTCATGCCCTTGATGTCGGCCAGCTGGGTGATCGCTTTCTTGCAGAACAGGATCTGCGGGCCGAACGGCCAGACGCCCAGCAATTTCACGTTGAACTGCTTTTGCAGGCGCTGGTCGACCGTGTTGAAGTAGGCCTTGGAGACCTTGCGGCCGGTGGCGTAGTCGGGCGAGGCGCCCACCAGGTCCAGGCCCAGCAGCGTCGGCTCGTCGCGCGAGTTTTGCGAGACGCGCAGCGAGACCAGGTCGAACAGGCCGGCCTTCATCACGCGCAACTGCTCGGTGTCCTTCAGGCCCAGCGTGTCGATCGGCTTGTAGTCGACGTCGACCGGCAGCCCGGTGCGCGCCGCGAAGTTCTCGAAGAACACCTGCTCCTTGTTCTTCTGGATCAGGCCGGTGGCCAGCGGCTGGCCGATGGCCTTGAACTTGATGCGGTCCTGGGCGATGGCGGGACTGGCCAGCAGGCTGCAGCCGAGGGCGGCGCAGGCCAGCAGGCGGGACACGGTGGTGACGGTCATCGGGGAGCTCCTTGGGTGGATCGAGAGGGAGGGAACGGTTGGAAGAAAACTAGCGGCGGCCGGCGTGGAGCAGGCGCGCGATGGCGGCGGGCAAACCCTGGTGGGGCTTGGCGGGCGGGGCGGCGAAGCTGCCGTGTAGGGCGCGCCCGGGCTGCAGCGCGACCAGGGTTTCGGCGTGGCGCACGGCGCTCGAGACGCCGTCGACCACCGGCACCGGCAGCTGGCCGTGCAGCGAGCGAGCGAGGCCGGCCAGCGGCGCGCCTGCGAGCACGATGACTTCGGCACCGTCTTCGTCGACCGCGCGTTCGGCCAGTGCCTTGAGTGCGGCGGCATGCGCGTCCTGGATGCCGCCGATACTGGCCAGCGGCCGGTCCAGCGCGCGGATGCTGGCCAGCCGGCTGCCGAAGCCGTAGCCTTCGATGATTTCGCGGTACCAGGCCTGGATGCGCTGCGAGATCGCGATCACCGAGATCCGGTGGCCCAGCAAATGGGCGCTTGCCAGCGCCGCCTCGGTCAGGCCGGTGACCGGCACCGGCAGCACTTCGCGCAGGGCGGTCAGGCCCGGGTCGCCGAAGGCGGCGACCACCACCGCGTCGTAGCCCGCGTGGTGCTCGCCGGCCAGCTGCGCCGTGGCATAGGCGCCGATCAGCGCCTCGAAGCGCGTTTCGATGTAGGCCACGCCCAACGGCGCCGTCACCACGTCGATCTCGGTGCCGGGCGCGGCGCTGCGCTGCGCCTCGGCCAGGATCAGCGCCGACACGCTGTCGGAGATGTTGGGATTGATCAGGAGCAGCCGCATGCTTGCCTCAGGCGCGGCGCGGCAGCAGCGAAGGCTGGCCGCACGGCAGGAAGCGGCCGTGGCCGGCGCGGCCGGTGAACGACTGGCCGTCCCACACCACTTCGCCGCGGCTGAGCGTCAGGCCCGGCCAGGCCTTCAGCCGCATGCCGGCGTAGGGCGTGTAGTCGACGGCGTGGTGCAGCTGCTCGTTGCGCAGCACCAGTTCGCGCTCGTCCCAGACCACCAGGTCGGCGTCGCTGCCAACGGCGATGGTTCCCTTGCCCGGATGCAGCCCGTAGGCCTTGGCCGGATTGGTGGCGGTGAGTTCCACGAACTTCTGCAGGGTGATGCGCCCGCCCAGAACGCCTTCGGAATAGAGCAGCGGCAGCCGCGTCTCCAGCCCCGGGATGCCGTTGGGGATGTGGCGGAACGCCACTTCCTCGCCGCCCGGCTTCTTGCCGTGTTCGCCTTCGTAGGTAAAGGGCGCGTGGTCGGACGAGAACACCGTGAACAGGCCGTCGGCCAGGCCGTTCCAGATCACTTCCTGGTTGCCCTTGTCGCGCGGCGGCGGGCTGCAGATGCAGCGGGCGCCGTGGTAGCTGTCGTCGATGCCCAGATCCTCTGCGGTCAGGAACAGGTATTGGGGGCAGGTTTCCGCAAACACCTGCAGGCCTTGCGCGCGGGCCCAGCGGATCTGCTCGATGGCTTCGCGGCCGGAGACGTGGACGATCAGGATCGGCACGTCCACCAGCTGCGACAGCGCGATCGCGCGGTGGGTCGCCTCGCGCTCCACCAGCATCGGCCGCGCCTGGGCGTGCCAGCGCGGCGCGGTGCGGCCGGCGGCCTCCAGCCGTTTGGTCAGCCACGCGATGCAGTCGGCGTTTTCCGCATGGACCATGGCCATGGCGCCGTGCTGGCGCGCCACGTCGAGCACGTCGAGCATCTGGCCGTCGTCGAGCTTGAGGTCGTCGTAGGTCATGTAGACCTTGAACGAGGTGTAGCCCCGGGCGATCAGCGCCGGCAGCTCCTGCGCCAGCACCCGCGGCGTCGGGTCGCTCACGATCAGGTGGAAGGCGTAGTCCACCGCTGCCTTGCCTTCCGCGCGGGCGTGGTAGTCCTGCACCGCGGCGGCCAGCGACTGGCCCTTGGCCTGGGCGGCGAACGGAATCACCGTGGTGGTGCCGCCGCAGGCCGCCGAGCGGGTGCCGGTGATGAAATCGTCCGCCATCCTGGCCGGGCCGTCCATCGGCTGGTCCAGGTGGCAGTGGGCATCGACGCCGCCGGGCGTGACGGTGCGGCCACGGGCGTCGATTTCGCGGTCGCCGGCGGGCAAGCCGGCGCCGAGCAGCGCGATGCGGCCGTCCCGGATCCCGATGTCGCAAGGGAAGGTGTCGCTGGCGGTTGCCACCAGCGCATTGCGGATGACGAGGTGCAGGCTGTTCACGCCGGCACCCTTTGCACCAGGAGGGGGCGACAGTAACACCATAGAAGTGCGGACACAGTTGTCGACATTCGTTTGTTGGTCAATTTGAAAGCGGGCGGCGTTGTCATGGCAGTTGGGAGGGCTGGTTGCAACTTCCGGGCCACGGTGCGTGGGGCTACCGGACTTGGTACGAGGGAAAGGATCGACCATGGGACTCGGATCGGCGTCTGTGTTTACATGGATGTCGACAAAGTAGTCATTGATTTGTTGAGAGCATTGCCGCGATCCCTCATACTTCGCCTTCGCATTGCCGCTCTTCATGGAGGAACTTGCATGAGCCAACCGCTGCGTCTGGGGGTGCTGACCCCTTCTTCCAACACCGCGCTGGAGCCGCTCACCAGCGCGCTGGTGGCCGCGTTGCCGAACGCCAGCGCCCATTTCTCCCGCTTCAAGGTGACGCAGATCGCGCTGGATGCGGCCGCCCTGGGCCAGTTCGACGACAGCAAGATCCTGGCGGCGGCCGACCTGCTGGCGGACGCCAAGGTCGATGTGATCGGCTGGAGCGGCACCTCGTCCGGCTGGCTCGGCTTCGATGCCGACCACCGGCTGTGCGAGCGCATCCGCGAACGCACCGGCATCCCGGCCACCACGGCGGTGCTGGCCCTCAACGAGTTGCTGGCGATCCGGCGGGTGCGGCGGCTGGCCCTGGTCACGCCCTACACCGACGACGTGCAGGCCCGGATCGTCGCCAACTACCGCGCCCTGGACATCGAGGTGGTCGCCGAGCGCCACCTGGGCATCCGCGTCAACCACGACTTTGCCGCCGTCGCGCCGCAGGCTTTGTCGGAACTGATGGCGCAAGTGGCCCAAGCCAGGCCGCAGGCGATCACCACCTTTTGCACCAACCTGCGGGCCGCGCCGCTGGCCGCGCAGGTCGAACGCACCCACGGCATCGCCCTGCTGGACACGGTCAGCACCACGGTGTGGGGCATGGTGCGCGCGGCCGGCGGCTCGCCCGCCACCATCACCGGCTGGGGGGAGCTGTTCCAATGGACCTGACCTCCGGCCGCGGCAAGGGCGCCGATAGAATGGCCGCCGACCGCCACTCCCCCGCCGCCATGCCCGACTCCGCGCGCAAGACGACAGCCAGCCGCGCCGAGCGCGAGAAAAGCGTCGATGAGATCTACGAGAAGATCTACATCGCGATCCTCGAGCACCGCCTGCATCCCGGCACCAAGCTGGGCGAGGAGCGCATGGCCGACATCTTCGGCGTCAGTCGCGCGCGGGTGCGCGAGGTGCTGGCCCGGCTGGCCCACGAGCAGATCGTGGAGCTGGTTCCGCAGCGCGGCGCCTACGTCGCCAAGCCCACCACTGAGCAGGCCCGCGATGTGTTCGAGGCGCGCCGACTGATCGAGCCGGCGGTGCTACGGAGGCTGGTGGACACGCTCACGCCGGAAAAGATCGCGCGGCTGCGCCAGCACCAGGAGCTGGAGGCGGATGCGCGCCGGCGCAACGACAAGCGCGCGGTGATCCGGCTGTCCGGCGAGTTCCACACGCTGGCGGCCGAACTGGCCGGCAACTCGGCGCTCTCGCGCAGCATGCGCGAGCTATGCATGCTGACCTGCCTGACCATCTTCCTGTACGACGCGCCGACGGCGCAGAGCTGCCGTCACGATGAACACGAGCTGATCATCGAGGCGGTGGCCAGGCGCGACCGGGCGCGGGCCGAGAAGCTGATGCTCGACCACCTCGACCACATCGAGGGCAGCCTGCAGCTGGACAACGCCAACGGCGAAGTCGACCTCGAGGCGATCTTCAAATCCTGACGACGGCGCCTGCGCCGGATTGGCATCCTGGCGACAATTAGGCAGCCAGTTGCCTATCGTGGTGCCCGCCGGCGGAGTGGCCGCCTAGCGTAATCCATGAGAACAAGCCGCCGTCGCGGCCTTGCGCACGTTTCGCAACCTGCCTAGCATTCGGCCACACGTTGTCATATCGCCGCCTTGCCGCTTCGGCCGGGCCGCGACTGGAACAAGGAGACGACGCAAGGTGACAGCGACGCACGCAAACGGTCCCGCGCGGGTGCTCGAGTGCACCGGCGTGGAACGCCGCTTCGGCGGGCTGGTGGCGGTGACGGGCGTCGACCTGCACGTGGACAAAGGCGAGATTTTCGGCCTGGTCGGCCCCAACGGCAGCGGCAAGACGACGCTGACCAACGCCATCACCGGCTTCTATCCGCCGCAGCGGGGCCGCATCCTGCTGCATGGCCAGGACATCACCGGCCTGGCGCCGCACAAGGTGGCGCGGCGTGGCGTGGCCCGCACCTTCCAGAACCTGGCGCTGTTCAACGGCATGAGCGTGCTGGACAACATCCTGCTCGGACGCCACGTGCACATGCACCCTGGCGTGTTCCGCACCTTGCTCTACCCCTGGCTGGCGCGGCCCGAGGAGATCGCCAACCGCGCGGTGGTGGAGGAAGTGATCGACTTCATGCAGCTCCAAGGGGTGCGCGACGAGCCGGTGGAAGCCATCCCGCTGGGCCTGAAAAAGCGGGTGGAACTGGCGCGGGCGCTGGTGGCCCAGCCCAGCTTCCTGATCCTGGACGAGCCCATGGCCGGCATGAACCAGGAAGAAAAGGAGTACATGGCGCGCTTCATCCTGGATGCGCGCGATGAACGCGGGGTGACGGTGATGCTCATCGAGCACCACATGGACATCATCACCGGCATCTGCGACCGCATGCTGGTGCTCAACTACGGCGAGGTGATCCAGACCGGCATCCCGCGCGAGGTGATCGCCGACCCGCGCGTGATCAAAGCCTACCTGGGGGGCGCGCATGCAGCGGCCTGAAGGCGCCAGCTGGGACTTCGAGCCGGCCACCACGCTGGTGCGGCTGCTGGCCGCCAACGCCGCCACCCATCCGGACCAGGTCGCCTTTCGCGAGAAGGACCGAGGCATCTGGCAGCAGACCACCTGGGCCCAGGTGCACGAGACGGTGCTGCGCTGCGCCGCCGGCCTGCAGGCAGCGGGGCTGGCGCCGGAAAGGGGCGTGCTGGTGCTGGGCGACAACCGCCCGCGCCTGTACATGGGCATGCTGGCCGCCGGCGCGCTGGGCGCCTACGCGATGCCGGTGTACCCGGACGCGACGCCCGACGAAATCATGCACGTCGACAGCGAAGTGCATGTGAGCTTCGTGCTGGCGGAAGACCAGGAGCAGGTCGACAAGGCGCTCGACTTGCGCGAGCGCGGCGCGCGCATCGAGCACATCGTCTACGACAACCCGCGCGGGCTGGCCCGCTACACGGCGCCGGGCCTGATCTCCTGGGCCGACCTGGAGCAGCGCGGCGCGCAGCGGCTGGCCGGCCAGCCCGGCCTGCGCGAGCAGCTGCTGGCACTGGCGCGGCCGGACGGCCCCGCGGTGTTCATCCATTCGTCCGGCACCACCGGCAAGCCCAAGGGCCTGGTGCTGAGCCACCGCAACATCCTCAGCGGCGTGCGCAACGCCCACCGGGCCGGCGCCTTCGACTTCGGCGATTCCGTCCTGGCCTACCTGCCGATGGCCTGGGTGGGCGACTTCTCCATGACCATGGGTGCGGGCGTGGCGCTGCGCTTCACGATCAACATTCCGGAAGGCGCCGAGACGGTGCTGCACAACCTGCGCGAGATCGCGCCGAGCTTCTACCTGGCGGCGCCGCGCAGCTGGGACAACATGCTGACCACGGTGCAGGTCCGAATGGAAGACTCGAGCCGCCTGAAAAAGGCGCTGTACGAACTGTTCATGCAGTCGGCCATCGCCGCCGAGAGGCGCAAGCTCTCCGGGCAGGAGCCGACCGCCGCCCAGAAGCTGCTGCGGCCGATCGGCGAATGGCTGGTGATGGGCCCGATCAAGGACCAGCTGGGCATGAGCCGCTTGCGCAATGCCTTCACCGGCGGCGAGGCGATCGGCGAAGACACCTTCGTGTTCTACCGGGCGCTGGGCGTCAAGCTGCGCCAGCTCTATGGCCAGACCGAGAGCAGCGCCTTCAATGCGATGCAGTCGCCCGACGAGGTGCGGCTGCACACGGTGGGCCGGCCGCTCCCCGGCGTGCAAGTCAAGATCGCCGACAGTGGTGAGATCATGATCCGATCGGGCAGCGTGTTCCGCGGCTACTACGGCAACGAGGCCGCATCGCGCGAGTCGCTGGACGACGGCTGGCTGCGCACCGGCGATGCCGGCTACCTGGAGCCCGACGGACAGCTGGTGGTGCTGGGCCGGGTTTCCGAAGTGGTGCACACCGCGCAGGGCGAGCGCTACATCCCGAACTACATCGAAAACCGCCTGAAGTTCAGTCCCTACGTCAAGGACGTGGCGGTGCTGGGCAAGGGCCGCGGCACGCTGGGCGCGATCGTCTGCGTCGACAAGGAGACGGTGGGCCACTGGGCCGAGATGCGCGGCATCTCGTACATCTCCTACGCCGACCTGTCGCAAAAGCCCGAGGTGATCGAGCTGCTGGCCGGCGCTGTGCGGCATGTCAACACCACGCTGCCCGACGGCCTGAAGCTGCGCCACATCGTCAGCCTGCACAAGGAGTTCGACGCTGACGACGGCGAGATCACCCGCACCCGAAAGCTGCGGCGCAACGTGGTGGAGGAGCGCTACGCGCCCATCATCGACGCGATCTATGGCGGGCAGCGGACGGTCGCCATGCGCGCCACGGTGGTCTACGAAACGGGCGAGATCGGCGTGACCGAACGGCTGCTGACGGTGAAGGAAATCTGATGGACGTCATGTACTTCCTGGAACTCGCCATCAACGGCGGGCTCGCCGGCCTGATGTACGCGCTGGTGGCGATGGGCATCGTGCTGATCTACAAGTCATCGTCGGTGCCCAACCTGGCGCAGGGCGCGCTGACCATGCTGGGCGCCTACCTGGTGCTGGGATTGTCCGACGCCCTGGGCCTGCCGCTGTGGCTGGCCATTCCGGCGGCGGTGGTTGCCATGTTCTTCGTCGGCGTCGGCATCGAGCGGGTCGCGCTGCGCCGGCTGGCCGGCCGTCCCATCGTGATGATCCTGATGATGACGCTGGGCATCGACATCTTCCTGCGCGCCACCACCATGACGCTCTGGGGCGGCAGCGGCCGGCCGATGCGCCTTGGCATTCCGGACTCGCCGCTGTTCCTGGGGCCGCTGCTGCTCAATCGGGCCTACGTGGTCGGCGCCGCTGTCACGCTGGTGCTGTTCGTGATCTTCATGCTGTTCTTTCGCAGCCGGCAAGGCGTGGTGCTGCGCGCGATTGCCGACGACTACACCGCTTCCTGGTCGGTGGGCATTTCGGTGGAGCGCGGGGTCGCCTTGTCGTGGGCGCTGTCGGCGGTCGTGGCCACCACGGCCGGCGTGCTGTGGGGCTCGGTGCAGACGGTGGACCAGTCGCTCTCGCTGCTGCTGCTGAAAGGAGTGACGGTGGCGGTGCTGGGCGGCATGGACAGCCTGGGCGGGGCGGTGCTGGCGGGGATGCTGCTGGGCATGCTGGAGAACGTGGCGTCGGGCTACCTGGACCCGCTGCTCGGTGGCGGCACCCGTGAGCTGGTGGTGGCCGCGGTGCTGATCCTGACCATCATGATCCGGCCGCACGGCCTGTTCGGCCGCCACGACATCGAGAGGATCTAACGTCATGCTGTACCGCCGCGCCGGCATCTTCCACACCAGCTACGCGTCCGACCGCGCGCTGTTCACCATTCCGTTCGAGCAGTGGGCGATGGTGGCGTTGCTCGCCTTCGCGCTCGTTGCGCCGTTCGTGCTCAGCTCGCTGGCGCTCACCAGCTACGTGCGGCCCTGGCTGATATGGACCTCGGCCGTGCTCGGGCTGAACCTGATCCTGGGCTGGGCCGGCCAGTTCCACTTCGGCTACGCGGCGATCATGGGCATCGGCGCCTATGCCTCGGTGCATGCCACGCGCAACGGCGTGCCGTGGGAGATTGCCGTGGTGCTGGGCGGCCTGACCGCCAGCGTCATCGGCGTGGTGTTCGCCTTCGCCGCCTTGCGCGTCAAGGGCCTGTACCTGGCGCTGTCGACGCTGGCCATGCAGTTCGTGATGGACTGGGTGATCTCGCACGTGCCCGCCATCAGCGGTGGCGTCTCCGCCACTTTGCAGGCGCCGCCGATGAAGCTGCTGGGGCAAGCCGTCACCTCCGAGGCCGCCACCTACTATGTGGTGCTGGGCTGGACCTTGCTGGTGATGCTGTTCATGCTGAATCTGCGCCGCACCGCGCTGGGCCGCGCGCTGGTGGCGGTGCGCGAGAAAGACTTCGCGGCCGCCGTGATCGGCGTGCAGAGCTTCTACTACAAGCTGGTGGCCTTCGCCGCCTCGGCCTTCATCGGCGGCGTCAGCGGCGCCATGCTGATCTTCGGCTTCTACCACGCGGTGACGCCCGAGCAGTTCGCCGTCAATGTCTCGATCGAGCTGCTGGCGATGGTGATCGTGGGCGGCCTGGGCAGCATCATCGGCAGCTTTTTCGGCGCTGGATTCATCCTGCTGCTGCCGGGCCAGATGAACACCTTGATCGCCTGGCTGGCCAGGGTGTTTGGTCTCGACATCGGGGTCGAAGCCCTGGCGCACATCCCGCACATGGTTTACGGTGCCACCATCATCGTGGTGCTGCTGATCGAACCGATGGGCCTGGGCAAGCTGTATGGCAACCTGCGCAACTACCTCTTGGTGTGGCCGTTCGGCTACGCACGCAAGTAAGGGCATGGCATGACCCAAGCAAGCATGGCCGCCGGCACCATCCTCAGCCTCAACAACATCGAGGTGATCTACGACCGTGTGGCGCTGGCGATCAAGGGCGTCTCCATCGAGGTGCCGCAAGGCGGCATGGTGGCGCTGCTGGGCGCCAACGGCGCCGGCAAGAGCACCACGCTCAAGGCGATCAGCGGGCTGCTCAAGCCCGAGCGCGGCGAAGTCAGCCGCGGCGAGCTGCGCTTTCTGGGCCACGACATCGATTCCATGATGCCGCAGCAGCGCGTCAAGCTGGGCATCGTGCAGGTGCTGGAAGGCCGCCGCGTGTTCGAGCACCTGACAGCGGACGAGAACCTGCTGGCCGCGTCGGCAGTGACCGGCGGCAGCCGCGCCGAGATGCAGCGCAAGCGCGACATGGTCTACGGCTACTTCCCGCGGCTGCACCAGCGGCGCGCGGCGCAGTCCGGCTTCCTGTCCGGCGGCGAGCAGCAGATGCTGGCGATCGGCCGGGCGCTGATGACCAACCCGAAGCTGCTGATGCTCGACGAGCCGAGCCTGGGCTTGGCGCCGTTCCTGGTCGCGGAGATTTTCGAGATCGTGCAGCAGATCAACCGGCAGGAAGGGCTGTCGGTGCTGCTGGTGGAGCAGAACGCGCTGGCCGCGCTGGAGGTGGTCTCGCACGGCTACCTGATGGAGAACGGCCGCATCGTGATGCACGACAGCGCTGCTGCCATGAAGCTGAATCCAGACATTCAGGAGTTCTACCTGGGCGGCAGCGAAGGCAAGAACTTTCACGAGATCAAGCATTACAGCCGGCGCAAGCGCTGGCTGAGTTGAGTCCGGGACACGGGGTGGGCAGCGCGCGTACTTGGCGCCCACCGCGGAAACTTTCACCGTACGCAGGAGACACGCCATGAAAAGATCATTGCTAGCGACCCTCGCCGGGTTGGCCCTGCTGGCGGGAGCGACCGGGGCGCAGGCCCAGGCCGCCGGCAACACCATCAAGTTCGGCATGTGCTACGACCTGAGCAAGGCCTACACCTTCGTCACGCCGCAGATCGTGCAGGCGGCCAAGGACTACGCCACGCTGCTCAACGCCAGGGGCGGCATCGAGGGCCGGCAGATCGAGGTCGTGGTGCAGGACCACGGCAACGAGCCGCAACGCGGCATCGAGTGCTACGAAAAGCTCAAGCGCGAAGGCGTGATGGTGTTCGACTACCTGTCCACGCCGGTCTCGCGCGCCGTGCTGCCGCGCCACATGGCCGACGGCAACGTGATGCTGCAGTCCTTCGTCGGCCGCGGCGACGCGGTGGACGGGGACGTCTTCAAGTGGGTGTTCCCCATCGGCCCGACCTACTGGGGCCAGATGGCCAACAACATCCAGTACATCAAGAACCGGCACAAGGGCAACCTCAAGGGCGTGAAGGTCGCCTTCATCTACCCCGACTACGCGTTCGGCCAGGAGCCGATCCCGGTGCTCAAGACGCTGGCGGCCAAGGAAGGCTTCCAGCTGCAGCTGTTCCCCAATCCGATGCCGGGGCGTGACCAGGCGGCGGTGTGGACGCAGATCCGCCGCTTCGACCCGGACCACGTGATCACCTGGAACCTGTCGGCCATGCACGTGGTGGCGGCGCGCGAGATGAAGCGCAACGGCATCGCGATGGACAAGCTGATCTCGGTCAACTGGTTCAACGAGGTGGACATCCGCAACATCGGCGCGGCCGAAGCCAAGGGCATGAAGCGCGGCACCAACGTGGTGGGCGGGCGCGACCACCCGCTGATGCAGCAGATCCAGAAGGAAGTCTACGGCCCGGGCAAGGGCAGCGGCGACCCGAAGAACATGGACGACATCTACTACAACACCGGCCTGGCGATGTACTCCACGGTGTTCGAGGGCGTCAAGCTGGCCATCAGGAAGGACGGCTGGCCGCTGACGCCGGCCAAGATCAAGGCCGGCCTGGAAAGCCTGCGCAACTTCGATGCCAACGGCTTCATCGCCCCGGTGACGGTGACCGCCAAGGACCATGGCGGCGGCGGCAAGACCCGCATCGACATGTGGGACGGCGCCAGGTGGGTGCCGCAGGGCGACTGGATCGCCGCCTACACCGACGTGGTGGACCAGGTGGTCAAGGAGCAGTCGGCGGAGTTCGCCAAGACGGGCAAGTAGCCCCTGAAGATGTGATTGCGGGCTGGACCCGCAATCCATGACTGCCATGACTGCCATGGATGCCGGGTCCCGTCCGGCATGACTTCACAGGGTGGCCGGGGACCGCAGGGCTACTCCTCTTCGTCTCCGCCATCGGTCGCGTCGATCTTCTCCATGTTCTCCAGCATCTTGAGCAGGTAGTGCACCGTGTGCACCATGTCGTTGACGGAAAAGCCCTCCAGCGCCTGTTCGTAGAAGCCATGGATCTTGGGCAGCGCCTTGCGCTGCCACACCTGGCGGCCGCTGGCCGTCATGCGCACCAGCCGGGAGCGGCCGTCCTGCGGATCGGCGGCGCTTTCCACCCGGCCGTCGCGCTCCAGCCGGCCCACCACGCCGGCCAGGTTCTGGCGGCTGACCAGCAGGTAGCGCGCCAGCTCGCCCAGTTTCATGCCGCCTTCCGCCTGCGGCCGCGAGAGCGCTCCCAACACCGCCCACTGCTGCGTGGTCAGGCCTTCGTGTTCGATCGCGCGGGTGCCGGTTTTATGCAGCATATTGGCGCACTGGTAAAGCCGGAAGAACAGCCGGTTGGCCAGCTCCATGCGCGTGTCGAGGGTCTTGTCCATAGGGGTGTCCGCGGGTTTGTGCGAAGGGGCGCGGCCTTGCAGGCCGTTGCCGTCGCGCCTAATATAGGTCCGCATGTTGCCTATGTCGAGAGCGAAGGACCATCCGCAGCCATGAAGACGCCTTACATCGACGAAGACCTCGAGGCGCTGGCCGACCAGGCGCGGCGTTTCGGCGCCGGGCGGGTCGCGCCCGGTTTCCAGGAGCGCGACCGCACGCGCGTGCTCGATCGCGGCTTGATGCGGGAGATGGGCGAGCTGGGCTTCATCGCGCCGGAACTGCCGCAGGCGGACGGCGGCCTGGGCCTGGGCTGCCTGGCCGCCGGCGTGATCCACGAGGAGATCGCCCGCGCCGACCTGAGCATGTCGTACATCAACCTGCTGGCTTCGCTCAATGGGCAGATCCTGTCGCAGTACGGCAGCAAGGAAGTCACCGGGCCCTGGCTGCGCAAGCTCACGCGCGGCCAGGCGCTGGTCGCCATCGCGCTGACCGAGCCGCGCGGCGGATCCGATGCCGCCAACCTGCGGCTGAAGGCCGAGCGGGTCGCCGACGGCTACGTGCTCAATGGCGAGAAGACCTCGATCTCCGCGGCCGACCAGGCCGATGCGGTGATCGTGTTCGGCCGCACCGGCACGACGGAAGCCGGCGCGCACGGCGTGACGGCGCTGCTGGTGCCCACCGACGCGCCGGGCCTGACGCGCAGCCGCTTCGACTGCCACGGCCAGCGCGCCATCGGCCGCGGCGCGCTGTTCTTCGAAAACGTGAAGGTGCCGCTGGAGCACCGCCTGGGCGACGAGAACCGCGGCTTCGCGCAGGTGATGCAGGGCTTCGACTACTCGCGCGCGCTGATCGGCCTGCAGGTGCTGGCGGTGGCCCGGGTGGCGCTGGAGGAAACCTGGGCCTACGTGGCGCAGCGCGAGGCCTTCGGCAAGCCGCTGGTGTCGTTCCAGGGCGTGTCGCATCCGCTGGCCGACCTGGACACCCAGGTCGAGGCGGCGCGGCTGCTGTGCCTGCAGGCGCTGTGGCTCAAGGACCAGGGCTTGCCGCACGGGGCCCAGGCGGCGATGGTCAAGTGGTGGGCACCCAAGCTGGCCTACGACGCCATCCACCAGTGCCTGCTGTCGTTCGGCCATGGCGGCTACGACCGCGGCGTGATGGAGCAGCGGCTGCGCGACGTGCTGGGGTTCCAGATCGGGGACGGCACCGCGCAGATCATGAAGACCATCGTCGCGCGAGCCAGGGCGGGGCGGCACGCGGTGGGGAACTGAGGGGGCGCTGGGTCCCCGGATCAAGGCCGGGCAGCGTGGCGGCCTGGAGCCGCAATCCGGACTCAGGCGCCAGCCGAGGCCGCGGCCTCCGGACGCATCTCCGCTGGCTCCTCGCCACGCACTTTCGGCAAACTCTGCGGATACTCCCGCGCCAGGAAAGCCAGCAGGCCCTCGCGCAGCTTGCAGCGCAGATCGAAGGCGGCGCCGGAGTTGGCCGCCGACACCAGGATGCGCACCTGCATGGTCCGCTCGGTGGTGTCGGTCACCTGCACGCCGAACACGCGCTTGTCCCACTCGGGCGCCTCCTCGGTGATCCGCTTGGCCTCGGCGCGGATCGCGTCCACCGGCGCGCCGAAGTCCAGGTACAGGAAGGCGGTGCCCAGGAGCTGCGAGCCGGTGCGGGTCCAGTTCTCGAACGGGTTCTCGATGAACCATTGCAGCGGGATGATCAGGCGCCGTTCGTCCCAGATCTTGAGCACCACGTAGGTGCCGGTGATCTCCTCCACCCGGCCCCATTCGCCCTTGACGATCAGCACGTCGTCCAGACGGATCGGCTGGGCCAATGCCAGCTGCAGGCCGGCGATCAGGTTGCTGAACACCGGCCGTGCCGCCAGGCCGCCGACAATGCCCAGCACGCCGGCCGAAGCCAGCAGGCTGGCGCCCACCTGCCGCGCACCGGGGAAGGTCATCAACGCCATGGCGATGCCCGCGATCACCACCACCACCATCGCGCTGCGGCTCAGCACCTTGGTCTGGGTCTGGATCCGGCGCGCGTTCAGGTTGTCTTCGACGCTGGACGGGTGGCGGGCGATCAGGCCCTCGGACAAGCCGTTGATGAAGGAGAGCACCCACCAGGTGATGGCGCCGATCAGCAGCAGGCCGGTCAGGTGCCGCACGATGCCGATGAAGAGCAGGTCGTTGGGGGCCGCCTGCCACACCAGCATCAGCGCCAGCAGCGGCAGCACGGCGGAACCGGCGCGCTCGGTGGCGGTGAGCATCGACTGGAACAACAGGCTGCCGCGCATCACCTGCCGCAGCACCGCGCGCAGCAGCCGATGCGCGACCATCGCGCCCATCACGGCCGCCAGCGCGAGCAGCGCGGTGGCCACCCACGGGTTCTGTTGCAGCAGCTGGATCATTCCTGGGCGGTGGCTGGCGGTACCTCGTCGACCTTGGTGCCCGGCTTCATCGCCGGGTCCACCAGCGAGGGCGCGTTCTGGCGCAGTTCGGCCTTCTCGCCGGCGCTGGCGAACTTGCTGTACTTGCGCAGGATGTTGACCAGCTGGCCGTACACCTTCGGGTTGCCGGCCACGCACTCGCGCTGCTCGAGGAAGTCGGACTCGCCGGTGAAGTTGCCGATCAGGCCGCCCGCCTCGGTGATCAGCAGCGAGCCGGCCGCCACGTCCCACGCCGACAGGCCGGTCTCGAAAAAGCCTTCGGTCCAGCCGGCCGCCACGTAGGCCAGGTCGAGGGCGGCGGCGCCGGGCCGGCGCAGGCCCGCGGTGCGCTGCATCACGTCGGCCATCATCTTCAGGTAGACGTTGAAGTTGTCGCCCGGGCGGAACGGGAAGCCGGTGGACACCAGCGACTCCTTGAGCTGCGTGCGCTTGCTCACGCGCAGCCGGCGCTCGTTCAGGTAGGCGCCGCGGCCGCGGGTGGAAGTGAACAGGTCGTTGCGGGTCGGGTCGTAGATCACCGCCTGCTCCACGCGCCCGCGCACCAGCAGCGCGATGCTCACGCAGTAGACCGGGAAGCCGTGGATGAAGTTGGTGGTGCCGTCGAGCGGGTCGATCACCCACACGTGGTCGGAGGTGGCGTTGCCATGTTCGCGGCCAGACTCCTCGGCCCAGATCCCGTGGTCGGGATAGGCGGTCAACAGCGTCTCGATGATGGCGGCCTCGCTGGCATGGTCGACTTCGGTCACGAAGTCGTTGACCTGTTTCTGCGAGATGCGCACCGCCTCGACGTCGAGCGCGGCCCGGTTGATGATGGCGCCGGCGGCGCGAGCGGCCTTGACGGCCATGTTGAGCATGGGGTGCTGGTTGGCGGACATGGATTGTTTGAAGAGCTGCGCCGTGCGGCGAGGAAAGGCCCGGCGATGCGGGACTGGATGTGCCCCCATTTTAGCGGCGGCTGGGCGCCGCCGGCCTCGGCAGGGGCATCCTGTGCGTCCTACGCTGAACTGCGTAGCCTGGCGGCCCAGCCGGGCCTGCAGGCGTGAGAAACGCGGCGGCGCGCACCAGCGTGCCGGCCAGGCCCGGCACCACACCGCCCGGGCGGTGACAATCGCGGGGTGCAGACGCGATTCATCCTGATCCAGACCAGCCACTCCGGCAATGTCGGGGCCGCCGCCCGCGCCATGAAGGTGATGGGTTTTCACGACCTGGTGCTGGTGGCGCCGCGCTGGCCCGACGTGCTGCAGCGTCAGGAAACCCTGGACCGCGCCAGCGGCGCCGCCGACGTGCTGCAGCGCGCGCGCATCGTCGCCACGCTGGAGGAAGCGCTGGACGGCGTCACCCACCTGTGCGCCACGGTGATGACGGCGCGCGACTTCGGCCCGCCCACGCGCACGCCGCGCGAGCACCTGGGGCCGCTGGCCGGAACGCAGGCGAGCGTGGCCTTCCTGTTCGGCTCGGAACGCTATGGAATGCGCAACGAGGACGTCTACCGCTGCCATGCGGCGCTGCAGATCCCGACCAACCCGGACTACGGCTCCTTGAATCTGGCTGCCGCCATGCAGGTGGTGGCGTACGAATGGCGCATGGCGCTGGGGGGCTTTGGCGCCCCGCAGGCCGCGCCGGCGTCGAGCACCGCCGACGCCCAGGCGGTAGCCGGGATGCTGCAGCACTGGGAGCAGGCGCTGGTGGAGATCGGCTTTCTGGACCCGGCCGCGCCCAAGAAGCTGATGCCCAGGCTGAACCAGCTGTTCAACCGGGCGCAGCCGACCCCCGAGGAAATCCACATCCTGCGTGGTGTCGCGAAAAGCATGTCCGCAGCAGCGAACGGGCGCAAGCTATAGACTCTGGCCGGATCAGCAAGGACACCATGTTCAGCCGCCTGCGTTCCGACATCCAGTGCATCCTCGACCGCGATCCTGCCGCGCGCAGCACGTGGGAGGTGCTCACGTGCTATCCGGGGCTGCACGCGCTCGTGCTGCATCGCTTGAGCCACTGGCTGTGGCGGCGCGAGCTGCGCTGGCTCGGGCGCTTCGTCTCGCAGATCTCGCGCTGGCTGACCGGCATCGAGATCCACCCGGGCGCGACCCTGGGCAACCGGGTCTTCATCGACCACGGCATGGGCATCGTGATCGGTGAAACCGCCCAAGTGGGCGACGGCTGCACCATCTACCAGGGCGTCACGCTGGGCGGCACCTCGCTGTCCAAGGGCGCCAAGCGGCACCCGACGCTGGGGCGCAACGTGGTGGTGGGCGCCGGCGCCAAGGTGCTGGGCGGCTTCACCGTGGGCGACGACGCGGCCATCGGCTCGAACGCCGTGGTCACCAAGGCGGTGCCGCCGGGCGCCACGGCGGTCGGCATTCCGGCGCGCATCATCCAGGCCGAAGACGGCGCGCGGCGCGAGGAAGCCGCGGCCAAGATGGGTTTTTCGGCCTACGGCGTCACGGCCACCGACGATCCGCTGTCGCAGGCCATGCGCGGCCTGATCGACAACGCCTCGCTGCAGGAGCACCAGATCGCGCTGCTGTGGCAGGCGATCGAGAAGCTGTCCGATGCGCGGCGCGGGGAAGGCTGCGTGCCCGAGGACGCGGCGACCAAGGAATGCTTCGAGGCCGACAAGCTGACGCAGCTGGTTGGCAAATAGCCGCCTGCGGCGGCTTCCACCTACTTTGCGCGGATCGCGCTTTTTGGCCGGAAGGCCTTGCACACGGCGTCGTGCGTTTCCAGGTACGGCCCGCCGATCAGGTCGATGCAATACGGCACGGCCGCGAAGATCCCTTGCACCAGCTGCTTGCCGTCGGCGTCCTTCAGCCCTTCCAGCGTCTCCTGGATCGCCTTGGGTTGCCCCGGCAGGTTGATGATCAGGCTTTGCCCGCGGATCACCGCCACCTGCCGCGACAGGATGGCCGTCGGCACGAAGCGCAGGCTCACCTGCCGCATCTGCTCGCCGAAGCCGGGCATTTCCCTGTCGGCGATCGCCAGCGTCGCTTCCGGCGTGACGTCGCGCGGCGCCGGGCCGGTGCCGCCGGTGGTCAGCACCAGCGCGCAGCCGGCATCGGCCAGTTCCACCAGCGCGGCGCTGATGCGGTCTTTCTCGTCGGGGATCAGCCGCTCCTCGAGCGTGAGCGGATTTTTCAGCGCCCGCGCCAGCCAGTCCTTCAGCGCCGGCAAGCCCTTGTCCTGGTAGACGCCGCTGGCGGCGCGGTCGCTGATCGAGACGATGCCGATGCGCGCCGCCTCGTGCTCACTCATCCTGCGCCTCTTCCCGGTTCATCGCATCGCGCACGATCTGGAAGATGTCGCGAAAGGCCCGGCCGCGGCGCGGAGCGAGGCCCTTGGAGATCGATTCCTGGTCCGGTTGGCCGTCCTTTCGGGCCTGGCGGATCAGCGCGCGCAGCTGCTGCACGTCGGTCTCGGGATGCGCCTCCAGCCACTTGGGCAGCGCCTCGTCGTCGGCGATCAGGTCGTCGCGCCACTTCTCGGCCATGTGCAGCGCCAGCGTGTGCTGCGCCGAGCCGCCGCGCTGTTCGGCCAGCGCATCGCGCACGCCGTCCAGCACCGCCTTGTCGAGCCCGCGCATCAGCTTGCCCACGTACTGCATCTGCCGGCGCCGGCCTTCGAAGTTGGTGATGCGGCGCGCTTCGTCGAGCGCATCGATCAGCTTCTCGGGCAGGCCCAGCCTGTCCTTCAGCCCGGACGACAGCGTCAACAGGTCTTCGCCGAGCTTTTGCAGGTCGTCGCTTTCCTTTTTCAGTTCGGTGCGGCTGCGTTCGCCGCCGGTGCGTTCGGCTTCGAGCAACAGGTCGAGATCGCTGCCTTCGGCAACGAAGTGACCTTGGACGAAATAGCCTTTTTTGGGTTTGCGGGACATGCGGGGAAAGTGGGAAAGAAACAGCGCGGCCGTGCGCTTGGTGGCACGCAAGTATCATAGCCCGCCATGAACAAGACACCCTCGCAAGCCGATCGCGGCTTCAGCTACAGCCGCGCAGATTTCGAGGAACTGGTCGATTTCGCACTGGCCCATGCGCGCACCCTGGGTGCCACGGATTCCGGCGCGGAAGCGTCCGAAGGCTGCGGCCTGAGCGTTTCCGTGCGCAAGGGCGAGCTGGAGACGGTCGAGCGCAACCGCGACAAGTCGCTGGGCATCACGGTCTACATGGGCCACCAGCGCGGCAATGCCAGCACCTCCGATTTCTCCCGCCCCGCCATCGAACGGACGGTGCAGGCCGCCTACGACATCGCCCGCTTCACCGCGCAAGACCCGGTGGCGGGCCTGCCCGAGCCCGACGACATCGCGCCGACGGCCGAACACCAGGACCTGGACCTGTTCCACCCCTGGGACGTCACCAGCGAGCAGGCGGCCGAACTGGCGATCCGCTGCGAGCGGGCGGCGTTCGACACCGACGCCCGCATCGCCAACAGCGAAGGCGCCGGCGTCTCGGCGCAGCAGAGCCACTTTTTCAGCAGCCACACGCATGGCTTTCGCGGCGGCTACGCCAGCTCCCGCCACTCGATCTCGGTGGCGCCGATCGCCGGCCGCGGCGACGAGATGCAGCGCGACGCCTGGTACAGCTCCATGCGCTCGGCCGGCGAGCTGGCCACTCCGGAGTCCGTGGGCCGTTACGCGGCCGAGCGCGCGCTGGCGCGGCTGAAGTCGCGCAAGATCACGACCCGCGAATGCCCGGTGCTGTTCGAGTCGCCGCTGGCGGCCGGGCTGCTGGGCGGCTTCGTGCAGGCGGTCAGCGGCGGCGCCTTGTACCGCAAGAGCACCTTCCTGCTCGACTCGCTGGGCAAGCAGATCTTTCCCAAGCACGTGGACGTGCTGGAAGACCCGTTCCTGCGGCGCGGCAAGGGCAGCTCGCCGTTCGACGAAGAGGGCGTGCGCACGCGGGCCCGCAAGGTGGTGGATGCCGGCCGCGTCGAAGGTTATTTCCTGAGCAGCTATTCGGCGCGCAAGCTGGGCATGAAGACCACCGGCAACGCCGGCGGCTCGCACAACCTGACGCTGTCGTCGCGGCTGACCAAGCCGGGCGACGACCTGCCGGCGATGCTGCGCAAGCTGGGCACCGGCCTGTTCGTGATCGAGCTGATGGGGCAGGGCGTCAACTACGTGACGGGCGACTATTCGCGCGGTGCCAGCGGCTTTTGGGTGGAGAACGGCGAGATCGCCTTCCCGGTGCAGGAGATCACCATCGCGGGCAACCTCAAGGACATGCTCAAGGGCATCCAGGCGGTGGGCGCGGACACGTACAACTACGGCGCCAAGACGGTGGGGTCGATCCTGGTGAACAGGATGAAGGTGGCCGGCTCGTAAGCCGCCCCGTCGCGCATGCTTGTCATTGCGGGCGCGACCCGCAATCCAGGCCGCCGGCGCGATGTGCCGGCGCTGCATGGATCCCGGGTTCGCCCGGGATGACCGCTTGCTCAGCCGGCCAGCGCAGCCTTCACCGCCGCGCTCACCTGTCCCATGTCGGCCTTGCCGGCCAGCCGCGCCTTGGCGGCGCCCATGACCTTGCCCATGTCGCCGGGGCCGCTGGCGCCGACCTCGGCCACGATGGCTTTCACTTGGGCCGCCACCTCATCGGCCGACAGCCGCGCCGGCAGGTAGATCTGCAGCACCTGGGCTTCGGCCTTCTCCTTGTCGGCCAGGTCGTGCCGGCCGGCCTTTTCGAAGGCTTCGATGCTGTCCTTGCGCTGCTTGAGCAGCTTGTCGACGATGGCGACCACGGCCGCATCGTCCAGCTCGATGCGCTCGTCCACTTCTTTTTGCTTCATGGCCGCGGTCAGCATGCGGATGGCGCCCAGGCGCTCGCTGTCCTTGGCGCGCATGGCGGCCTTCATGTCGTCGGTGATGCGTTCCTTGAGCGTCATGGCGGGGTCCTTGGAGGGAAAAGGGGATGGAAACGGAAAAGGCCTGCGCGGGCGTCCCCGGGCAGGCCTTGGCTGGTGCCGCGGCGGAAGGTGACTTCCGCCGCGGCCCGCAAGAAGCTCAGTAGAGCTTCTTGGGCAGCTGCATGCTGCGAACGCGCTTGAAGTGGCGCTTGATGGCCGCGGCCTTCTTGCGCTTGCGCTCGGCGGTGGGCTTCTCGTAGAACTCGCGGGCGCGCAGGTCGGTCAGCAGGCCCAGCTTCTCGATGGTGCGCTTGAAGCGGCGCAGGGCCACGTCGAACGGCTCGTTTTCCTTGACTCGGATGGTCGTCATGACTTCTCAAAAATTTCAGTGCCCGGCGTAGATCGAGGACGCCCGGCGGTGTTTCCCCACCTGTAGATCGATCAGAGGCCGGTGGGGGTTTGCCAGCAAAGCCGCAGATTATAGCGCCACCGGCCCAGCCGGCAAGCCAAGCGGCTTTTCCAGGCTTGCCAGCGCCTGCGCGCAGGCATGTCCGCTGGCCCAGGCCCACTGGAAGTTGTAGCCGCCCAGCCAGCCCGTCACGTCCACCACCTCGCCGATGAAGTACAGCCCGGGGCGCTGCTTGGCCTCCATGGTCTGCGACGACAGCTCGCGGGTGTCGACGCCGCCGGCCGTCACTTCCGCCTTGCGGTAGCCCTCGCTGCCGGTGGGCACCAGTTCCCAGCGCGAGAGCCGCTCGGCCAGCTGCAGCAAGGCCTTGTCGGAGGCTTCCGCCACCGGCCGCTGCCAGGCCGGATCTTGCTGCACCCAGGCGTCGGCCAGCCGCGAGGGCACCCAGGCGGCCAGCTCGTTGGCGATCAGCTTGCGCGACCGTCCCTTGGCCTGCAGCAGGGCCTGCGCAATGTCGACACCGGGCGCCAGGTCGATCCGGATCGGCGTGCTTTCCCGCCAGTAGCTGGAGATCTGCAGCACCGCCGGCCCGCTCAGGCCCCGATGCGTGAACAGCAGGTCTTCGTCGAAAGCCATGCGCTGCTTCTTGTCGCCTGTTTCGATGCGCACCGGCAGGGCCAGCCCGGCCAGCCCGGCGAACGGCGCCCAGGCCGCGCCGTCGAAGGTGAGCGGCACCAGCGCCGGGCGCAGCGGCGCGATGCGCAGGCCGAACTGCTGGGCGATGCGGTAACCAAAGTCGGTCGCGCCGATCTTGGGGATCGACAAGCCGCCGGTGGCGATCACCAGCGCGCGGGTGCGCACCGCGCCGCGGCTGGTTTGCAGCAGGTAGCCGCCGTCCTCGTTGGCCACGGAGGCGACCCGGCACGGCTGCCAGTGCGTCACGCCGCCGCCGGCGCATTCGGCCAGCAGCATGCGGATGAAGTCGTCAGCGGAGCGGTCGCCGAACAGCTGGCCCTTGTGCTTTTCGTGGAAAGGGATGCCGTGCTTGCCCACCAGCGCCAGGAAGTCGGCCGGCGTGTAGCGCGCCAGCGCGGAGCGGCAGAAGTTGGCGTTCTCGCCCAGAAAGTGCTTGTGCGGCGCGCGCGGGTCGAGCTCGCGGTTGGTGAAGTTGCAGCGGCCGCCGCCCGAGATGCGGATCTTCTCGGCGATCTTGTCGGCGTGGTCGAGCAGCAGCACCTTCAGGCCACGCTGGCCGGCCTGGGCGGCGCAGAACAGGCCGGCGGCGCCGGCGCCGACCACGACGGCATCGAATGAGTGGAGGGGCGGTGCGTCGGACATGGAGGCGGATTATCGCGACCCGCCGCCGCCGCCCGTCAGGCGGCCCGGATCTGCGCTCCGGCCGCCGCGGCGGCGATGCCGCGCACCACGTCGCCCACCACGATCACCGAGGGGCTGGCCAGCTGCTCGGCCTCGATGGTGGCGGCCAGCTTGGCCAGGCAGGTGACGGCATGGCGCTGGTCCGGCTGCGAGGCGCGCTGGATGATCGCCACCGGCGTCTGCGGCGGCAGGCCGGCCAGCAGGTCGTGCTGGATCCGCGCCGCGCTGCTCACGCCCATGTAGATCACCAGCGTCAGGCGGGCCTCGCGCGCCATCGCCGCCAGGCTGCGCCAGTCCGGCGCAGCGTCGCCCTGTTGCGCGTGGCCGGTGAGGAAGACGACGCCTTGCGCGTGGTCGCGGTGGGTCAGCGGCACCCCCAGCGAGGTGGCGGCCGCCAGCCCGGAGGTGATGCCGTTGACGATCTCGACGTGGATGCCGGCGGCCCGCAGGTGCTCCATCTCCTCGCCGCCGCGGCCGAAGATGAACGGGTCGCCGCCCTTGAGGCGCACCACGTTTTCGCCTTCGCGCGCCGCCATCAGCATCAGCCGCTCGATGAAAGCCTGCGGCGTGCTCTTGCAGCCGCCGCGCTTGCCCACGTGGACGATGCGCGCGGCCGGCGATGCATGGCCCACCACCTCGTCGCTGACCAGGTCGTCGACCAGCAGCACGGTGGCGGCCTGGATCGCCTTGAGCGCTTTCAAGGTCAGCAGCTCCGGATCGCCCGGGCCGGCGCCCACCAGGGTGACTTTGCCTGTGTTCATGGGGCAGCCAGATGCAAGATGTGTTCCACCTGCAATGCCATGGAATCGGGGATCTGCTTGCGGCCTGCCAGCACGTCGCGAATGAACCCGGCAGTGGTTTCCACGTCAACCTCCTTTGGCAAGTCGGGCAGGTCCGTCAAGGTGCCTTTGCGGCCTTCCTGCAGCAGCGTGCGCTGGCCGGCGATGAAGCCTTCCATCTGCGGCAGGCGGCGCGCATCGGCCACCACTTCGCCTTCGGTGCCGCGCAGCAGCAAGGCGGTGGCGCCGGTGAGCTCGAACACGGCGCCCATCGAGATCGCGTATTCGGGATGCGTGTAGCTGCTGACGATCACGGCCGGGCCGCTGCAGGGGTTCATCAGCTTGACCAGGCTGTGCGCGCTGTTGCGCAGGCCGACCACGCGCCGCACGTCCAGCAGGCGCTTCAGGCCCGGCGACAGCACTTCGGTGGGCACGTAGGCGACCTGGCCGTCGCGCAGGGTGGGAGGCGCGGCTGCCGGCTGGACGTCCAGCGCCTGCAGCACGTCGCGCACGAACACGCGGCTGTTCTCGGTGGCGGTGCCGTGGATCAGAACCGGCGCACCGGCACGCGCCGCCAGCGCCGCCAGCAAAGGCGTGAGCACCGGCAGGCGGCGGGCGCCGTTGTAGCTTGGCAGCACGACCACGGGCTTGCCGCTGGCCGAGGAGACCTTGTTCAAGCGCGCGTGCGTTGCATCCAGGAAGCCGGCCATCTCGTCGGCGGTCTCGCCCTTGATGCGCATGGCGATGCAAAAGGCGCCCACTTCGAGGTCGCTGACACCGCCATCGAGCAGCTGGCCGAACAGGTCGGCGGCCTGTTCACGCCCGAGCGGGCGCGCCCCCTGCTTGCCGCGGCCGATTTCCTTGATGTATTGACTGATGCCCACCGTCCGATTGTCCCAGAGCCCTGATGACTTGCGGTTATGAGCCGAATCATGCCGCCTGGCGCCAGCAGCTGGCCGCCACAGGCTTGCACCGGCAGGTCCTGCAGCAGCAAGTCCTTGATCCACGCTGGGGCGCTGGTGTCACCGGCCAGCAGCAGGCCTTGCAGCAGCATGTCGCCGCCGTCGCGCCGGATGCGGATGGTGCGACGCTGGCCGCGGCGCCGGTCGGCGTAGCGCCGGTCTCGCCGCCCGCCAGGCCCAGCAGTTCCTCCAGGCGCAGCACAGTTCGTCAGTCTCGCGCTGGTGCGCGCCAGCTGTTCCAGTGCGGCGATTGCGCGGGCCGCGCGGCCAGCAGGAGCGCGAGGCGGATTTCATTGCAGCCTGTGCCGCAGCAAGCGTGCCGCCGCGCGGGGATCTGGCGCCGGGTAGACTGCGGCCATGGTGGTCCTGGGCATCGAATCCTCTTGCGACGAAACCGGCGTGGCGCTGGTGGAGGCGTCCGGCAGCGCCGTTCCCGCGCTGCTCGCGCACGCCCTGCACAGCCAGGTGGAGATGCACCAGGCCTACGGCGGCGTGGTGCCGGAGCTGGCCAGCCGCGACCACATCCGGCGCGTGCTGCCGTTGGCGCAGCAGGTGCTGGCCCAGGCCCGGCGCGGACTGGCCGAGGTCGACGTGGTGGCGTACACGCGCGGCCCGGGCCTGGCCGGCGCGCTGCTGGTGGGCGCGGGCGTGGCCTGCGCCCTCGGCGTCGCGCTGGGCAAGCCGGTGCTGGGCGTGCACCACCTGGAGGGCCACTTGCTGTCGCCGTTCCTCAGCCAGGACCCGCCGCAGTTTCCCTTCGTCGCACTGCTGGTCTCGGGCGGCCACACCCAGCTGATGCAGGTGGACCGCGTCGGCCACTACACGTTGCTGGGCGAAACCATCGACGATGCCGCCGGCGAGGCCTTCGACAAGTCGGCCAAGCTGCTCGGCCTGGGCTATCCGGGCGGGCCGGCGCTGTCGCGGCTGGCCGAGAGCGGCGACCCGGTCTCGTTCAGGCTGCCGCGCCCGCTGCTGCACAGCGGCGACCTGGATTTTTCTTTCGCGGGCCTGAAGACGGCCGTGATGACGCAGGCGAAGAAGCTGGGCGACCAGCTGGAGGCGCGCAAGGCGGATCTCGCCGCCGCCACCGAGGCGGCCATCGTCGACGTGCTGGTCAGGAAGTCGCTCACGGCGCTGGAGCGCACCGGGCTGCAGCGCATCGTGGTGGCCGGCGGCGTCGGCGCCAACCGTCACTTGCGCGAGCAGCTGGATGCCGCGTGCGCCAAGCGCGGCGTGCGGGTGCATTATCCGGAGCTGTCGCTGTGCACCGACAACGGCGCCATGATCGCCATGGCCGCGGCCATGCGCATGCAGGCGGGCGTGCAGCAGGCCCGCGCCGACTACGCCTTCGACGTCAAGCCGCGCTGGCCGCTGGACGCGCTGGCGGCCTGAGTTCGGGGGGGGGGGGGCCGCGATGGCCACCGAACCGGTATGCGCCTTTGCCGATGCCGCGGGCGCCTGGAGCCGGCGTTTTGGCGAACCCGGTTTCCGGTTCGGCACCGAGCCCAATGCCTGGCTGCGCGAGCATGCGCGGGCATGGCAGCCGGCGCAACGGTGCTGTGCGTGGCCGACGGCGAGGGCCGCAACAGCGTCTGGCTCGCCGCCCGCGGGCTGCAGGTGGACGCCTTCGACATCTCCGAAGTCGGCGTCGCCAAGGCCCGCGTGTTCGCCGCCGAACAGGGCGTGGACGTGAACTACAGCGTGGCCGGCTGCGACGGCTTCGACTGGCCGCAGTCCGCGTGCGACGGCGTCGCCGCCATCTTCATCCAGTTCGCCGATCCGGCGCTGCGCGAGCGCATGTTCCAGCGGATGGCAGCCAGCCTGAAGCCGGGCGGCACCCTGGTATTGCAAGGCTACGGAGCCAAGCAGCTGGAGTGCCGCACCGGCGGGGCCGGGCATCGCCTCGCACCTGTACACGCCGCAGCTGCTGCGCGAGGCGCTCGCCGATCTGGAGATCGTGCAGCTGCGCGAGTACGAAGCAGAACTGGCCGAGGGAGCCGGCCACCGGGGCCGATCGCCCTGGTCGGTCTGGTGGCGCGGCGCACGTAGCAAAGCCCGCCGGCGGGCGGGCTTTTCGTGCAGGCCAGGAGGTTTACTGGACCGCGATGGTGCGGGCGGTGACGACAGGCTTTTTCTTGGCCAGCGTCAGCGTCAGCACGCCGTTGTCGAGCTTGGCGCAGGTCGCGTCGGCGTCGATCTGTTCCGGCAGCTCGTAGGCTGCCTGGTACTGGCGCGGCGCTTCGGCCACGGTCTTGACGCGCACCACGGCGCCGTCGACGTCGATCGTGAGCTGCTCACGGGCGACACCGGGCACGTCCAGCGCGATGGTCCAGGTCTGCTCGTCCTGCCGCACCTTCACCGCCGCCGACGGCGCCAAGAAGGCATCGGTGAGGAAGCGCTCGAAGCTGCGGTCGACGCCGCGGGCGGGAGCCTGGGAACGGGTGCGGAGGGCGGGGGCGAAATACATGTTGAAACTCCTGTCTGTGATTGCGGTGCACGTGGCGGGATGGGCACTGCGCCGTCCCTTAAACTGCGCGGCCCGGTTCAGCCGCATGGCACACATCTGCGCCCGCCGACCCCCATTTCAAGGAATTCCAAACAATGATATTTCCCCGTCGCCGCCTCTTGAAATCCCTCGCCGCGGCAGCATGTCTTCCCGCTTTCGCGGTGGCGCAGGCGCCGCTGCCGCCGGTCAGGCTTGCCATGATCGAGAGCATGTCCGGCCCGTTCGCCAACACCGGCGAGGCCGTCTTTCGCAACCTGCTGTGGGCCGTGGAACGGGTCAACGCGCGCGGCGGCGTCGCCACCGCGCAGGGCCGCCGGCTGCTGCATCTCGATCGGTACGACAGCAAGGGCCAGAACGAGGAGGCGCTGTCGGCGCTGCGCGCGGCCATCGACAACGGCGCCCAGGTGGTGCTGCAGGGCAACTCGTCGGCCACGGCGGCGGCGCTGATCGACGCCATCGCGCGGCACAACGAACGCGATCCGTCCAAGGCGGTGCTGTTCCTGAACTACTCCGCGGTCGACCCGATCCTGACCAACGAGAAGTGCAGCTTCTGGCACTTTCGCTTCGACGCCCATGCCGACATGCGCATGACGGCGCTGATGTCGGTGCTGCGCGAAGACCGCGGACTCAAGTCGGTCTACCTGTTCGGGCAGGACTACAGCTTTGGCCAGGCGGTGCTGCGCGAGGCGCGCCGCCAGCTGGGCGCGCAGCGGCCCGACGTGAAGATCGCCGGTGACGAGCTGCACTCGCTCGGGCGCATCAAGGACTTCGCGCCGTACGCCACCAAGATCCACATGAGCGGCGCCCAAGCGGTGATCACGGGCAACTGGGGCAACGACCTGACGCTGCTGGTCAAGGCCGCCCGCGACGTCGGCTTCGACGGCAAGTTCTACACCTTCTACGGCAATGCGCTGGGCGCGCCGGCCGCGATCGGCGACGCCGGCATCGGCCGCGTGGTGGCGGTGGCCGACTGGCTGCCGAACGTGCCGACGGCGCAGAGCGAGCAGTTCTACCGCGCCTTCCGCCAGCGCTTTCCCAAGCCCACCGAAGACTACGTTCACATGCGCATGCAGCTGATGGTCGAGGCGCTGGCCCAGGCCATCGAGAAGGCGGGCAGCAGCGAGCCGGTGCCGCTGGCGCGGGCGCTGGAGCAGGCCAGCGTCAGCCTGTCCGGCCAGTCCGGCCACATGCGCGCGGCCGACCACCAGTTCCAGCAATCGCTGATGGTGGGTGTGATGGACCGCCAGGGCGCGCCGGGCGTCAAGTTCGACGTCGAAGGCTCGGGCTACGGCTTTCGCGTGGTGCGACAAGTGACGCCGGCGCAGGCGCAGATGCCGCATGCCTGCAAAATGGCGCGGCCCTGAACCGAAAGGACACCATGCGCCAGGCCGTCATCGACCTCGAAGAATCCAAGATCCGCGAAGTGGCCAACGCCGGCATCGGCCGCCCCGATGTGCTGGCGTTCTGGTTCGGCGAGAGCGACGAGGCCACGCCGGACTTCATCCGGCAGGCCGCAATCGCCTCGCTGCAGGCCGGCGACACGTTCTACACCCACAACCTGGGGCTGCCGCAGCTGCGCGAAGCCATCGCCGGCTACACCCGCGGGCTGCATGGGACGCTGGGCGCCGAGCGCATTGCGGTCACTTCCGGCGGCGTCAACGCGCTGATGCTTGCGGTGCAGGCGCTGGTGGACGCCGGCGACGAGGTGGTGGCGGTGACGCCGGTGTGGCCCAACCTGACGGCGCAGGCGCTGATCATGGGCGCCAACCTCAAGCGCGTGTCGCTCCAGCCGGAGGCGGGCGCCTGGAAGCTGGACCTGCCGGCGCTGCTGGCGGCCATCACGCCAGCCACCAGACTGCTGATCGTCAACGCGCCCAACAACCCGACCGGCTGGACGCTCACCCGCGCCGAGCAGCAGGCCATCCTGGCCCATTGCCGCGGCACCGGCACCTGGATCCTGGCCGACGAGGTCTACGAACGCCTGTACTACGAGCCGAGCGCCAACGGCTGCGCGCCCAGCTTCCTCGACGTGGCGGCGCCGGACGACCGGCTGGTGGTGGCCCACAGTTTCTCCAAGAGCTTCCTGATGACGGGCTGGCGGCTGGGCTGGCTGGTGATGCCCGCCAGCATGACCCACCACATGGGCAAGCTGATCGAGTTCAATACCTCCTGCGCCAGCGTGTTCACGCAGAAGGCCGCGCTGGAGGCGGTCCGCCGCACCGGCGAAGTCACCCCGCGGGTGGTGGCCCATCTGAAGTCCTGCCGTGACATGCTGGTGCCGTTGCTGCAGGCGCTGCCGGGCGTGCAGCTGCGCCCGGCGCCCGGCGGGATGTACGCCTTCTTCAAGCTTGACGGTTACGACGACTCGCTGGCGCTGGCCAAGCGGCTGGTGGCCGAGGCCGGGATCGGGCTGGCGCCGGGCAACGCCTTCGCCCCCGAAGCGCAAGGCTGGCTGCGCTGGTGCTTCGCTTCCAAGGATCCGGCGCGGCTGGGGCAGGGCGTGGAGCGGCTGGCCGGGTGGCTGGCGCGGCAATGAAACCGTCGTTCCAGCGCAGTCGGGCACCAGGGCGCCGGCGAGCCATCGGATCCGTGCCGCCGCGGGGGGCAACGGGTTCCGGCTATAATTCTCGGGCTTTGCTCCGCAGAGCGCACGTTGGGCAGCAGTCCGCAGCCCAACGCAAGTCAAAAACTTCCCAAGGACATTCATGACCCCCATTGCCAAGGCAGAGGTCGTCGCCGCCAATGCGCGCGCCGCCAACGATACCGGTAGCCCCGAAGTGCAGGTCGCATTGCTGACCGCCCGCATCAACGAGCTCGCCCCCCACTTCAAGACCCACGCCAAGGACCACCACGGCCGCCGCGGCCTCCTGCGCATGGTGAACCGTCGCAAGAGCCTGCTCAAGTACCTCAAGGGCACGGACGCGAGCCGCTACGTCGCGCTGATCGGCAAGCTGGGCCTGCGCAAGTAAGCGCACAGCCCGAATGAACGCCTGAGACGGTTTTCGAACTGGCTCAGGCGTTTTTCACTTCGGAGCACGGCAACGGATACGCGCTGTGTCATTCCCTCGGGGCTAGGGATCAGGGGCAAGAGGCCAGGGAACAGCCTTCGTGACTTTCCCTAACCCCTGATCCCTAGCCCCTAGGGAATGGCATCGTGTTCGGACCCAGACCTCCGCCAACACCAGAGAAAAAGAGGACACGACATGAGCATTTTCAACAAGGTCACCAAGACGTTCCAGTGGGGTAGCAACACCGTCACCCTGGAAACCGGCGAAATCGCCCGCCAGGCCGGCGGCGCTGTCCTGGTCGACATCGACGGCACGGTGGTGCTCGCCACCGTCGTCGCATCCAAGACCGCCAAGCCGGGCCAGGACTTCTTCCCGCTGACCGTCGACTACATCGAGAAGACGTATGCCGCCGGCAAGATCCCCGGCAGCTTCTTCAAGCGCGAAGCCAAGCCCAGCGAGCACGAGACGCTGACCAGCCGCCTGATCGACCGCCCGATCCGCCCGCTGTTCCCGGAAGGCTTCCTCAATGAAGTGCACGTGGTGATCCACACCCTGTCGCTGAACCCCGAAGCCGACGCCGACATCGCCGCCATGATCGGCACCAGCGCCGCGCTGGCGATCTCCGGCATCCCCTTCGCCGGCCCGATCGGCGCCGCGCGCGTGGGCTACGTCAACGGCGAATACGTCCTGAACCCGGGCCAGACCCAGCGCAAGGAATCGCAGCTCGACCTGATCGTCGCGGGCACCGAAGCTGCCGTGCTGATGGTCGAATCGGAAGCGCAGCAGCTGTCCGAGGAAATCATGCTGGGCGCCGTGGTGTTCGGCCACGAGCAGGGCAACATCGCCATCAACGCCATCCATGAACTGGTCCGCGATGCCGGCAAGCCGGTCTGGGACTGGCAGGCGCCCGCCAAAAACGAAGCCTTCATCGGCAAGGTCACGGCGATCGCCGAAGAGAAGTACCGCGCGGCCTACCAGATCCGCAGCAAGCAGGCCCGCACCCAGGCGCTGCGTGAAGCGCAGTCCGGCGTGATGGCCGCCCTTGCCGCCAGCGGCGAGGCGTTCGAGGCCGGCAAGGTCAACGACCTGCTGTTCGAGATCGAAGCGAAGATCGTGCGCCAGCAGATCCTGTCGGGCGAGCCCCGCATCGACGGCCGCGACACCCGCACCGTGCGCCCGATCGAGATCCGCACCGCGGTGCTGCCGCGCACCCACGGTTCGGCCCTGTTCACCCGCGGCGAAACGCAGGCCCTGGTCGTCACGACGCTGGGCACCGAGCGCGACGCGCAGCGCATCGACGCGCTGATGGGCGAGTACGAAGACCGCTTCATGTTCCACTACAACATGCCTCCCTTCGCCACCGGCGAGACCGGCCGCATGGGCTCCACCAAGCGCCGCGAGATCGGCCACGGCCGCCTGGCCAAGCGCGCGCTGATCGCCGTGCTGCCCAGCAAGGAAGAGTTCCCCTACACGATGCGGGTGGTCTCGGAAATCACCGAGTCCAACGGCTCCTCGTCGATGGCGTCGGTGTGCGGCGGCTGCCTGTCGCTGATGGACGCCGGCGTGCCGATGAAGGCCCACGTGGCCGGCATCGCCATGGGCCTGATCAAGGAAGGCAACCGCTTCGCGGTGCTGACCGACATCCTGGGTGACGAAGATCACCTGGGCGACATGGACTTCAAGGTGGCCGGCACCGTCAATGGCATCTCGGCGCTGCAGATGGACATCAAGATCCAGGGCATCACCAAGGAGATCATGCAGGTCGCGCTGGCGCAGGCCAAGGAAGCGCGCATGCACATCCTGGGCAAGATGCAGGAAGCGATGGGCGTGGCCAACACCGAGGTCTCCAGCTTCGCGCCCAAGCTCTACACGATGAAGATCAACCCCGAGAAGATCCGCGACGTGATCGGCAAGGGCGGCGCCGTGATCCGCGCGCTGACCGAGGAAACCGGCTGCCAGATCAACATCGAGGAAGACGGCACCATCACCATCGCCGCGACCGACGCCGAGAAGGCCGAAGTGGCCAAGAAGCGCATCGAGCAGATCACCGCCGAAGTCGAAATCGGCAAGATCTACGAAGGCCCGATCACCAAGATTTTGGACTTCGGCGCCCTGGTCAACCTGCTGCCCGGCAAGGACGGCCTGCTGCACATCAGCCAGATCGCGCACGAGCGCGTCGAGAAGGTCACCGACTACCTGTCGGAAGGCCAGATCGTCAAGGTCAAGGTGCTCGAGACCGACGAGAAGGGCCGCGTCAAGCTGTCCATGAAGGCGCTGCTGGACCGTCCGGAAGGCTTCCAGCAAGACTCCGGCGACGGCTACCGTGGTGGTGATCGTGGCGACCGCAGCCCGCGTGGCGATCGCGGCGACCGTGGTGACCGCGGCCCACGAGGCGGCGGCGACCGTGGCGAGCCCCGAGGCGACCGTGGCGGCGAGCCGCGCCAGGACCGTCCGGCGGAGCAGCGCCAGGACCGCCCCATGGAACAGCGCACCGATGGCGGTGGCGAGCAGCGCAACGAGCGCGGCAATGAGCCCGGCGGCCAGCAGGGCTGAGCGCCATGCAAGCCATTGAAATCAGCGAGTACGGCGCGCCCGAGGTGCTGCGCCCCGCCGAGCGGCCCGACCCTGTCGCGGCTGCCGGCGAGGTGCTGATCCGGGTGGCCGCCAGCGGCATCAACCGACCGGACGTGCTGCAGCGCACGGGGAACTACCCCGTGCCGCCCGGCGCATCCGACCTGCCGGGGCTGGAAGTCGCCGGCGAGATCGTGGGCGGCGACGCCCAGGCCATGGCCGCGGCCGGCTTCAAGCTGGGCGACCACGTCTGCGCCCTGGTCGCCGGCGGCGGCTACGCCCAGCTGTGCGTGGCCCCGGTTGGCCAGTGCCTGCCCGTGCCAAAGGGCATGAGCGACATCGAAGCGGCGACGCTGCCGGAGACGTTCTTCACCGTGTGGAGCAACGTGTTCGACCGCGGCCGCCTGCAGGCTGGCGAAACCTTCCTGGTGCAAGGCGGCACCAGCGGCATCGGCGTGACGGCGATCCAGATGGCCAAGGCCATGGGGGCCAAGGTCATCGCCACCGCCGGCAGCGACGAGAAGGTGCAGGCTTGCCTGGACCTTGGCGCCGAGCATGCGATCAATTACAAGACCATGGACTTCGTCGACGAGGTCAAGGCGCTGACCGGCGGCAAGGGCGTCGACGTCATCCTCGACATGGTCGCGGGCGCCTACGTGGCGCGCGAGATCCAGTGCCTGGCCGAGGACGGCCGGCTGGTCATCATCGCGGTGCAGGGCGGGGTCAAGAGCGAGTTCAACGCCGGGATGGTGCTGCGCCGCCGGCTGACGATCACCGGCTCCACGCTGCGTCCGCGCCCGGTGGCGTTCAAGGCGGCCATCGCCGCTTCGCTCAAGGCCACGGTGTGGCCGCTGATCGAAGCCGGCAAGATCAGGCCGGTCATCCACAGCCGCTTCCCGGCGGCCGAAGCGGCCAAGGCCCACACGCTCATGGAAACCAACCAGCACATCGGCAAGATCGTGCTCACCTGGTGATGACGAACATGAGCCCCCACGCTTGTCACTGCGTGTACTGCGCCGGCCCCCGAGGAGGCTTGGGTCGCCTCGAGGCGGCTCGGCGGCGGCCGACATGAAGCTGATCGCCGGCAACTGGAAGATGAACGGCAGCCTGGAGGCGAACGACGCGCTGGTGCGCGCCATCGCCGCCGGAATGCCGCCATCGGCGTGCGACGTCGCCCTGTGCGTGCCCGCGCCTTACCTGGCGCAGGTGCAGATGCTCAAGTCCGGCTCCAAGCTGGAACTGGGCGCGCAGGACGTCTCGCAGCATGCCCAGGGCGCCTATACCGGCGAGCTGTCGGCTTCCATGCTGCGCGAGTTCGGCGTGCGCTACGCCATCGTCGGCCATTCCGAGCGGCGCCAGTACCACGGCGAAACCGACGCCTTGGTGGCGGAGAAGGCGAAGGCCGCGCTGGCGCACGGCGTCACCCCGATCGTCTGCGTGGGCGAGACGCTGGCGCAGCGCGAAGCCGGGCAGACCGAGGAAGTGGTCAAGCGCCAGCTGGCCGCGGTGATCCACGTCAACGGCCACTGCATCAGCGAGATCGTCGTCGCCTACGAGCCGGTCTGGGCCATCGGCACCGGCCGCACCGCCACGCCCGAGCAGGCGCAGCAAGTGCATGCCTTGCTGCGCAAGCAGCTGGCGGCCGCTACGGCGCACGCGCAGAGCGTGCATATCCTCTACGGGGGCAGCATGAACGCGGCCAATGCGGCCAGCCTGCTGGCCCAGCCCGACATCGACGGCGGGCTCATCGGCGGCGCTTCCCTGAAGGCGCCCGATTTTCTGCAGATCATCGCTGCCGCCAGCGCCTGAGCGCACGCGGGGCCACGAAAAATTAGGAGTGATTGAATGAATATGCTGTTGACCATCGTGCTGGCGGTCCAGATGCTGACCGCCCTGTCCATGATCGGACTGATCCTGGTGCAGCACGGCAAGGGCGCCGACATGGGCGCCGCCTTCGGCAGCGGCTCGTCCGGCAGCCTGTTCGGCGCCACCGGCAGCGCCAACTTCCTGTCGCGCACCACCGGCGTCCTGGCCGCCGTGTTCTTCGCCTGCACGCTGCTGCTGGCCTATTTCGGCAACGCCCGTCCGGCGGGCTCGGGCAGCGTGCTCGAGCGTGCCGGCATCACGTCGCCGGCACCGGCGGCTTCCACCCCGGCGGTTCCGGCCGGCCCGGCCGGCCAGATTCCCAGCGGCGCGACGGCGGTTCCGGCCCCGCAAGGCGCGGCCACCAGCCCTGGCACCGGCGTTCCGGCCGTGCCAGCCTCGGGTGCCGGCGCGATCCCGACGAAGTAGTAGTCTTGCGTACCTGCAGCGCGGCAGTCGGCCCGCGATTGCGAGTACACTTCATGGTTGTCCAGTGCGGCGCGCACTCTTGTCAAGAGTGCAATCCTCATGTCCACTGGGCACGTTCGACATGCCGTCGTGGTGAAATTGGTAGACACGCTATCTTGAGGGGGTAGTGGCGAAAGCTGTGCGAGTTCGAGTCTCGCCGACGGCACCAGACACATCAGCCTGCCGGGCACTGCATCGGCAGGCGCATTCAAAGCCCCGCCGCAGATGAGCCTCGACCAGTACCTCCCTGTCTTCCTGTTCATCCTCGTGGGCATCGGGGTCGGGGTGGCGCCCCAGCTGATGGGCTGGTTCATCGCCAAGGGCATCGGCGTGCATCGCCCGGACGCCGCCAAGAACTCCCCGTACGAATGCGGCTTCGAAGCCTTCGAGGACGCGCGGATGAAGTTCGACGTGCGCTACTACCTGGTGGCCATCCTCTTCATCCTGTTCGACCTCGAGATCGCCTTCCTGTTTCCCTGGGCGGTGGCGCTGCGGGAGATCGGCC
This sequence comes from Ramlibacter sp., assembly GCF_028292805.1. GTDB lineage: Bacteria > Pseudomonadota > Gammaproteobacteria > Burkholderiales > Burkholderiaceae_C > Ramlibacter. The sequence continues at coordinate 70,639 of NZ_JAQGLS010000160.1, forward strand.
CGGTCGGCTTCTGGGCCATGATGGTTTTTCTGACCATCTTGGTGGTCGGTTTCATCTACGAATGGAAAAAGGGCGCGCTGGACTGGGAGTGATCTCCCGGGCGCGTTCCTCGCTCACGAAAGTTTGATATGGCGAACCAAGGCATTCTCGACAAAGGTGTCGTGACGACGACCGTCGATTCGGTCATCAACTGGGCCAAGACCGGCTCGCTGTGGCCGATGACGTTCGGCCTGGCCTGCTGCGCGGTGGAGATGATGCACGCCGGCGCCGCCCGCTACGACATCGACCGCTTCGGCATGCTGTTCCGGCCCAGCCCCCGGCAGTCCGACCTGATGATCGTCGCCGGCACGCTGTGCAACAAGATGGCGCCGGCCCTGCGCAAGGTGTACGACCAGATGGCCGAGCCGCGCTGGGTGCTCTCCATGGGCACCTGCGCCAACGGCGGCGGCTACTACCACTACAGCTATTCGGTGGTGCGCGGCTGCGACCGCATCGTGCCGGTCGACGTGTACGTGCCGGGCTGCCCGCCGACGGCCGAGGCGCTGCTGTACGGACTCATCCAGCTGCAGCAGAAGATCCGCCGCACCCAGACCATCGCGCGCGCCTGAGGGACGTCATGCACTACCCGTTTTCCATCGCGCCGGAAACCACCCGCGACGCAGTTGTCGCCGCCCTGGGCGACAAGGCGAAAAGCGTCGACCTGCGGCTGGGCGAAGTCACCGTGGTCGTGAAGGCCGCCGACTACCTGGCCGCCGCCCGCATCCTGAAGGAAGCGCCGGGCTGCCAGTTCGAACAGCTGCTGGACGTGTGCGGGGTCGACTACTCCGAGTACAAGGCCGGCGAGTGGGAGGGTCTGCGCTTCGCGGCGACGTCGCACCTGCTGTCGGTGAGCCTGAACCAGCGCGTGCGCCTGCGCGTGTTCGCCCCGGACGACGAGCTGCCGGTGGTCGATTCGCTGACCGGGATCTGGGCTTCGGCCAACTGGTTCGAGCGCGAGGCCTTCGACCTGTACGGCATCGTCTTCGAAGGCCATGACGACCTGCGCCGCATCCTCACCGACTACGGCTTCATCGGCCACCCGTTCCGCAAGGACTTCCCGGTGTCGGGCCACGTCGAGATGCGCTACGACGCGGAGCGCAAGCGCGTGATCTACCAGCCGGTGACGATCGAGCCGCGCGAGATCACGCCGCGGATCATCCGCGAAGAAAAGTACGGCGGGCTCCAGTAATGGCAGAGATCAAGAACTACACCCTGAACTTCGGCCCGCAGCACCCGGCCGCGCACGGCGTGCTGCGTCTGGTGCTGGAGCTGGACGGCGAAGTGATCCAGCGCGCCGACCCGCACATCGGGCTGCTGCACCGCGCCACCGAGAAGCTGGCCGAGACCAAGACCTACATCCAGGCGCTGCCCTACATGGACCGGCTCGACTACGTGTCGATGATGTCCAACGAGCACGCCTACTGCCTGGCCATCGAGAAGCTGCTCGGCGTCGACGTGCCGCTGCGCGCGCAGTACATCCGCGTCATGTTCTCCGAGATCACCCGGCTGCTGAACCACCTGCTGTGGCTGGGCGCGCACGGGCTGGACTGCGGCGCCATGAACATGCTGATCTACTGCTTTCGCGAGCGGGAAGACCTGTTCGACATGTACGAGGCGGTGTCGGGCGCGCGCATGCACGCGGCCTACTTCCGCCCGGGCGGCGTCTACCGCGACTTGCCCGACAGCATGCCGCAGTACAAGGCCAACAAGATCCGCAACCAGCGCGCCATCGACGGGCTGAACGAGCACCGCCAGGGCTCGCTGCTGGACTTCATCGAGGCCTTCACGCAGCGCTTTCCGCACTACGTCGACGAGTACGAGACGCTGCTGACCGAGAACCGCATCTGGAAGCAGCGCACGGTCGGCATCGGCGTGGTGACGCCCGAGCGCGCGCTCAACCTGGGCTTTACCGGCCCCATGCTGCGCGGCTCCGGCATTCTGTGGGACCTGCGCAAGACGCAGCCCTACGAGGTCTACGACCAGATGGACTTCGACATCCCGCTGGGCCGCACTGGTGACTGCTACGACCGTTACCTGGTGCGGGTGCAGGAATTGCGCGAGTCCAACCGCATCATCAAGCAGTGCGTGGACTGGCTGCGCGTGAATCCAGGCCCCGTCATCACCGACAACCACAAGGTGGCGCCGCCGGACCGCGAATCCATGAAGTCGAACATGGAAGAGCTGATCCACCACTTCAAGCTGTTTTCCGAAGGCATGCGCGTGCCCGAAGGCGAGTCGTATGCGGCGGTGGAACACCCCAAGGGCGAGTTCGGCATCTACATCGTGAGCGACGGCGCCAACAAGCCGTACCGCCTGAAGATCCGCGCGCCCGGCTTCCCGCACCTGGCCGCCCTGGACGAGATGGGCCGCGGCCACATGATCGCGGATGCCGTCGCCATCATCGGCACCATGGACATCGTGTTCGGAGAGATCGACCGATGAAAAGGGCCCACCCCCGAAGCGCCTGCGGCGCCTCCCCCTCAAGCGGGCGCCCACAGCGGCCCGGCAAAGCCGGATCGGCGGCGGCACTGGAAGAAGCCACGGAGAACCAAATTGGCTGATGTTTCTCAGCGCGTCCTGTCGGACGCGGCATACCAGCGCTTCGCCCGCGAAGTCGCCAAGTTCCCGCCGGACCAGAAGCAGTCGGCCGTGATGGCCTGCCTGGCCATCGCGCAGCAGGAGCAGGGCTTCGTCAGCAGGCAAGCCGAGCAGGAGGTGGCCGAGTACCTCGGCATGCCGACGATCGCCGTGCATGAAGTGACCACCTTCTACAACATGTACAACCAGCGCCCGCTGGGCAAGTACAAGCTGAACGTCTGCACCAACCTGCCGTGCCAGCTGCGCGACGGCCACAAGGCGCTGCAGCACCTGGAGCGCAAGCTGGGCATCGCCATGGGCCAGACCACCGCCGACGGCATGTTCACCCTGCAGCAAAGCGAGTGTCTGGGCGCCTGCGCCGACTCGCCGGTGTTGCTGGTCAACGACCGCACGATGTGCAGCTTCATGAGCCCGGACAAGCTCGACCAGCTGGTCGATCAACTGAAGGGGGCGCAGGCATGAACGCGCAACAAGTGCTGCAGCAGTTCCAGGCCACCGGGGTCCAGACCTGCTTTCACGGCCGCCACCTCGAGCCGCAGATCTACAAAGACCTGGACGGCACCAACTGGCGCCTGAAGGACTACGAAGCGCGCGACGGCTACCAGGCGCTGCGCAAGATCCTGTCCGAGGGTTTGACCCAGGACCAGGTGATCGCCACGGTCAAGGAATCGGCCCTGCGCGGCCGCGGCGGCGCGGGCTTTCCCACCGGCTTGAAGTGGAGCTTCATGCCGCGCCAGTTCCCGGGCCAGAAGTACCTGGTGTGCAACTCGGACGAAGGCGAGCCGGGCACCTGCAAGGACCGCGACATCCTGCAGTTCAACCCGCACATCGTCATCGAGGGAATGATCATCGCGGCCTACGCGATGGGCATCTCGGTGGGCTACAACTACATCCACGGCGAGATCTTCGCCACCTACGACCGCTTCGAGGAAGCGCTGGAAGAGGCGCGCGCCGCCGGCTACCTGGGCGACAAGATCCTGGGTTCGGGTTTCAGCTTCCAGCTGCATGCCGCGCACGGTTTCGGCGCCTACATCTGCGGCGAAGAGACGGCGCTGCTCGAGTCGCTGGAAGGCAAGAAGGGCCAGCCGCGCTTCAAGCCGCCGTTCCCGGCCAGCTTCGGCCTGTACGGCAAGCCGACCACCATCAACAACACCGAGACCTTCGCGGCGGTACCCTGGATCATCCGCAACGGCGGCCAGGCCTTCCTCGAGGTCGGCAAGCCGAACAACGGCGGCACCAAGATCTACTCGGTCTCCGGTGACGTCGAATGGCCCGGCAACTACGAGATCCCGCTCGGCACGCCCTTTGGCAAGCTGCTGGAACTCGCCGGCGGCGTGCGCGGCGGCCGCAAGCTCAAGGCCGTCATTCCCGGCGGATCGTCGGCGCCGGTGCTGCCGGCCGACATCATGATGACCTGCACGATGGACTACGACTCCATCGCCAAGGCCGGCTCGATGCTGGGCTCGGGCGCGGTGATCGTGATGGACGAGACGCGCGACATGGTCGAGAGCCTGCTGCGCCTGTCGTACTTCTACATGCACGAGTCCTGCGGCCAGTGCACGCCGTGCCGCGAGGGCACCGGCTGGCTGTGGCGCGTGGTCGACCGCATCCACAACGGCCACGGCAAGCCCAGCGACATCGCGCTGCTCAACTCCGTGGCCGACAACATCCAGGGGCGCACCATCTGCGCCCTGGGCGACGCGGCGGCCATGCCGGTGCGCGCCATGATCAAGCACTTCAAGCACGAGTTCGAGGCCAAGATCGCCCACTCCGACGTGCCGGTTCCCGTCTCGCGGGACCCGGTGCCCGCGGGCGCGAGAGGCTGACACACACATGGCCGAAATCACGTTAGACGGACAGAAGGTCGACATCGCCGACGGCAGCATGATCATGCATGCCGCCGACAAGGCGGGCACCTACATCCCGCACTTCTGCTACCACAAGAAGCTGTCCATCGCGGCCAACTGCCGCATGTGCCTGGTCGACGTCGAGAAGGCGCCCAAGCCGATGCCGGCCTGCGCCACGCCCGTCACCAACGGCATGGTGGTGCACACCCGCAGCGACAAGGCCATCAAGGCGCAGCAATCGGTGATGGAGTTCCTCCTCATCAACCATCCGCTGGACTGCCCCATCTGCGACCAGGGTGGCGAGTGCCAACTGCAGGACCTGGCCGTCGGCTACGGCGGCTCGGCCTCGCGCTACGAGGAGGAGAAGCGCGTGGTGGTGCACAAGGACGTCGGCCCGCTGATCTCGATGGAAGAGATGACGCGCTGCATCCACTGCACCCGCTGTGTCCGCTTCGGCCAGGAACTGGGCGGCGAGATGGAGCTGGGCATGATCCATCGCGGCGAGCAGTCCGAGATCACGACCATCCTGAACGACACCGTGGACTCCGAGGTCTCCGGCAACATGATCGACCTGTGCCCGGTCGGCGCGCTCACCAGCAAGCCGTTCCGCTACCAGGCCCGGCCCTGGGAGCTGTCGCGCCGCAAGTCGGTCAGCCCGCACGACAGCACCGGCGCCAACCTGATCGTCCAGGTCAAGAACAACAAGGTGATGCGCGTCCTGCCGCTGGAGAACGAATCGGTCAACGAATGCTGGCTCGCGGACCGCGACCGCTTCTCGTACGAAGCGCTGAACACCGAGGAGCGCCTGACCCAGCCCATGCTCAAGCAGGGCGGCGAATGGAAGCCG
>NZ_JAQGLS010000178.1 GCF_028292805.1 Ramlibacter sp.
ACGGGGCGATCTGCAGTGCCTTGCAGATCGGCTCGACCCCGTGGATGTCGCGGTGCTTGTCGACGAAACCGTTCAGGACTTCAGTCGGCGGTCGAGCTCCGCCTGGGCGAAAAACGCGCTGGCCAGCTTCAGGATCTCGTTGGCCCGGCGCAGCTCCTTGACCTCGCGTTCAAGATCCCTGACCCGTTGCGCCTCGCACGTCGTGACGCCTTCGCGCACCCCGGCATCGACCTCCACCCGCTTGACCCATTCCAGCAGCGTTTGCGGCACGCAACCGATCTTGGGTGCGACCACGGCCATCTGGAGACAGTGCGCCTGCTGCTCACCACCACGATCGACATCGGACCACGTCAACAATCTCGGCTGGACTGCGCTGGTGGAGGCCGTCATCCTGGGCAACGGCGGCCCCGCGCACGCCGAGATCGTGCGCATGCTGGTGGCTCGAAAGGTCGACCTGCAACTGGCCGATCGCGGCGGCGTCACGCCACTTGCGCACGCGCGCCGGCCCGGCCAGCGAGCGGTGGAGGATCCTTGTGAGGGCGGGAGCACGGTGATGTCTGCTTCGGGTCGGGAGCAGCCGTCGGCTAGCATGGCGCATGGGCATTCCGTACGTCAGTGTCGAAGAGGCCATGACCATCCCCGGCTTGCGGATGGTTGTCGTCGGCCAGATTCCCAGCCCCTGGTCCGAAGCGACCAAGGGCATCTTCTACGTCAAGCGGATTCCGTGGACGGCAGTGCGGCTCGCATACGGCCACCCGGCGCTCAAGGCGTGGGCGGGGCAGCGAAGCGCCCCTGTGGCGATGTACGAGGACGAGCTGCCGCGGTGTGGCTGGGCGGAGATCCTGGAACTTGCGGAGCGCCCCGTGGCCGGCCTTTGCGGGGGACGCGGCCCCCGTGCGGGTGACGGCCGGGCGGCGTCGACGAAGTGGCTACTCCGCCCTGAAGCCGATCTTTTCCGCCACGCGCGTCCACTTCTCGATGTCGTCGCGGATCAGCTTAGTCAGTTCCTCGGGCTTGCCCGGGCTGGGCTCCGCGCCTTGTGCCAGCAGGGTCTCACGCACCTCGGGGGCGTTCAGGGCCTTGATGGTTTCGGCATTGAGCTTGGCGACGATGTCCTTTGGCGTGTCGGCCGGTGCGAACAGCGCGAACCAGGATCCGGAGTCAAAGCCGGGCAGGGCCTGCTCCGCGATGGTGGGCAGGTCCGGCAGCACACTGGAACGCCGGCCTGTGGTCACTGCGATGGCCCTGACTTTGCCTGCCTTGATCTGCGGCAGCGCGGCACTGACGTTGTCCGCCATCAGCTGCACCTGGCCGCCGGCCAGCGCCAGCAGGCCTGGGCCGCCGCCCTGGTAAGGCACGTGCGTCATCTCGATGCCGGCCATGATCTTGAACAGTTCCATCCCGAGGTGGCCCGGCGTGCCGTTGCCCGCCGAACTGAAGTTCAGCTTGCCCGAATTGGCCTTCGCGAACGCGATCAGTTCCTTCACGTTGTTGACCGGCAGCGAGGGGTGGACCATCAGGATCTGCGGCACGTGGGCCACGAGCGAGATGGGCGTGAAGTTGCGGACCGGGTCGTACCCGAGGTTCTTGTTGGTCGCCGCCGCGATGGCGTGAGACGCGTTGGTCCCCATCAGCAGCGTGTAGCCGTTGGGCGCGGAGCGCTGCACCGCGCGCGCACCCACGGTGCCGCCCGCGCCAACGCGGTTATCCGCGATGAAGGATTGCCCCAGTACTTGCGACAGTTGCTTGCCCAGCTGGCGCGCCAGGATGTCGCTGGCGCCGCCGGCCGCGAACGGCACGACGATGGTCACGGGGCGGTCGGGGTAGGTCGCTGCGGACTGGGCGTGTGTCCACGAGGTCACGGCCATCATGACGATGCCGGCAAGTTTCGGAACCAGGGAAGGAAGCATGGCGTTTCTCCGTTCGTTCAACGATGCACAGGATGGGGGGACACGGGAAGGATGTCCACCACTAGGGGTTCAAGAGCAGCAATCGTGCCGACGAGGCGGTCACCAGGGACGACCGCACCGACGCCGTCCGGGGTGCCGGTGTAGATCAGGTCACCGGGCATCAGCCGGTACTGGCGTGACAGCTGCGAGATGATTTCCGGGACGTTCCAGATCATCTTTTCCAGGACCGTCTGCTGCCGCCGCTGGCCGTTGACCGCCAGCGCCAGCGTGCCCGTGGCTGGATGCCCGCAGACGGCCACGGGGTGGACCGCGCCGCAGGGCGAGGAATGGTCGAAGGACTTGCCCACCTCCCACGGCAGTCCGCGCTTGAAGGATTCGCGCTGGCGGTCGCGCCGCGTCATGTCGAAACCCACCGCGTAGCCGAACACGCATTCCAGCGCCTCGTCGGCGCTGACGTCGCTGGCCGCGGCGCCGACCGCAACCACCAACTCGCATTCGTACTGGAAGTCTTCGGTGAACACCGGGTACGGCACTTGGCCGTCGCTCACCAGCGCATCAGTGGGCTTCTGGAAGAAGAACGGCGGATCGCGCTCGTCCGCCTCCTTCATCTCGCGGATGTGTTCGAGGTAGTTGCGCCCCACGCAGTAGATGCGGCGGACGGGAAACTTCTCCTCACGCCCAACGATCGGAAGTGCGGGTTGTGCCACGACGGGCACGGGCAGGGATGCGTTCATGCCGAGGAATTCTCGCGGCACGCGCGGCCAGGGGCATAGGACTGCGTTGTCCTATCGTGGGACAAAACAGCGGCTTTCGCTGCAGATCAGAGCTGGGCGGTCCCGCGCGCGCGCACCGACACTGGCGTGCAGCCTTCGAACTGGCGGAACCGGCGGCTGAAGTAGGCCACGTCGGTGAAGCCGCAGCGGAATGCGATTTCCTTGACCGTCAGGTCCGTGTGCACGAGCAGCTCCTTCGCCCGGGCGATGCGGCGGGCGGTGAGGAGCTCGACGAAGGTCTTGCCCGTTTCGCGCTTGACCAGATGGGCCAGGTACGTCGCCGAGACATGGACGGCCGCGGCCGCATCGGACAGCGAGGCCGGTTGCTCGTCCCGCTCGCGCAGGTAGGCCCTCAGCCGCGCCATGGTCTGCCGCCGGGTGGGTCCGCAGGGCTGCTGGCTGGCCAGCTCGTTCAGTCGCGTCCCGTAACCGCGCCACACCGTCCCGATCAGCTGCAGCAAGTAGCCGCGGATCATGATGGTCGAGCCCGTCGCGCGTGCCGCATCCTCCCGCAAGATCGCCTCGCACAGCGCGGCCACTTCGCGCGCGCCTGATGCATCGAGGACGTAATCCAGTTGCGACTGGAAGCGGAATGGCGCCAGTTCTGGCGCCCGGTCGACCGGGACTTCGGCGAGGTCCAGGGGATCCACCTCCAGCGCCGGCAGCAGGTAATCAGGGCTGACGTTGAGGATGTAGTAGCGGCTGTTCGCGACCGTCGGGATGAAGTGCGTCCTGAACGGCAGGATGAAACAGAGCGTCCCCGCGCCGACGGGGCGCTGCGCCCCGTCCAGGAAGTGGCGGGTGGTCCCCTCCAGCTGAACGTGGATTTGCAGGTATTCGTGCCGGTGCGGCGCCGGATTGGGAAGCGCGGTGTCCTGCGAACGGATGCCGAAATCCGAGTGTGAGGCACGCTCCGCCATCCTGTAGTTCGAGAATGCGAACTCCGGCCCGCGCAGTTTCCGACCGGGGATCGACTCTCGTGTGCCCATGGTTGCAGGATACGACAAACGGCCCAAGCGCCACGGTTTGGCGGTCGAAGCCAAGCGCGCCAGCGTGGCGGGCCGGTGCCCGCCACGGCGGGGCGCTCGCACATCCAGCTGCAGTTCCCCGAAGGCCTCCGCGCGTTGGCTCTGTTCCGCCACGCCGAAGGCGAGGCGGTGAAGTGGGCGAGCGGGACTTTGCGGCGTTGCCGCTGCTCCTTCAACTTCGACATTTGTGGAACCTTGGCGAGGCCGCGGGGCTGCTGCACCAGTGGGGGACAAATTCCGTTCCAGTGGATTGGCTGCGAAAGCAGGTAGCGGTGTTCGACGCGTGGAGCGGGCTGGACCTGCGCGTCTGACAGATTGCGGCCGCCGGCCGCAGCCCTCTCGATCTCCGGCCTTCAGCCGAGGGGAGGACGTCTGCTTTGGGTTGCGGATTCAACCGGTCGTTGCAACACACTAAGGAAGGTCTGAACAAGTCAAAATTTTGAGCGCCTGAGGTTCGGACGAGTTGGCGGAGCACGGCGATGGTTGACGCCAACCATCGAAGTTCCGATTTTCAGGTTGATTTGCGGGCGCTTTCGCCCGTTTTCTGAGCTTCATGCTGTT
>NZ_JAQGLS010000285.1 GCF_028292805.1 Ramlibacter sp.
CATAGGTCGAGAACTTGTAGCCGCGGCGGTATTCGAACTTGTCGACCGCCTTCATCAGGCCGATGTTGCCTTCCTGGATCAGGTCCAGGAACTGCAGGCCGCGGTTGGTGTACTTCTTGGCGATGGAAATCACGAGCCGCAAGTTGGCTTCGATCATTTCCTTCTTGGCGTCGCGCGAGGACGACTCGCCCTCGTTCATGCGGCGGTTGATTTCCTTCAGCTCGGCCAGCGGGACCACGACGCGCGACTGGATGTCCGTCAGCTTCTGCTGCAGTTCCTGGATCGCCGGCACGTTGCGGGCGATGATGACGCTCCAGGGCTTGCCGGCGGCCGCCTGCTTTTCCACCCACTTGAGGTTCAGCAGGTTGGCCGGGAAGTCCTTGATGAAGGTTTCCTGCGGCATGCCGCACTTGTCCACGACGATGCGGCGCAGCTCGCGCTCTTTCTTGCGCACGTCGTCGACCTGCGCGCGCACCATGTCGCACAGCTTCTCGATGGTCTTGGCCGTGAAGCGGATGGTCATCAGCTCCTCGGACAGGGCGTGCTGCGCCTTGTGGTAGGCGGGCGTGCCCCAGCCTTCCTTGTCGTAGACCTTGTGGACCTTCTCGAACAGCGAGGCGATGCGGTCGAAGCGCTCCAGCGCCTGGTTCTTGAGCTCTTCCAGCTTCTTGGTCAGCGCCTTGGAGCCGCCCGAGCCGTCGTCGTCGTCGTCGGCGTCGAATTCGTCGAAGTCTTCCTCGGCCACGTAGTCGTCGGCTTCGTTCGGGTTCGAGAAGCCGTCCACCACGGTGGAGATGACGATCTTGCCTTCGCGGATTTCCGCGGCCAGCCGCAGGATCTCGGCGATGGTGGCGGGCGAGGCGGAGATCGCCTCCATCATCGCCATCAGCCCGCCTTCGATGCGCTTGGCGATCTCGATTTCGCCTTCACGCGTGAGCAGTTCGACCGTGCCCATCTCGCGCATGTACATGCGCACGGGGTCGGTGGTGCGGCCGAATTCGCTGTCCACGGTGGACAGGGCGGCTTCGGCTTCTTCTTCCGCTTCCTCGACCGTCGCTGCCGTCGGCGTCGTGTTGTTCAGCAGCAGCATCTCGGCATCCGGCGTCTGCTCGTACACCGCCACGCCCAGGTCGTTCAGCATCGACACCACGACTTCCATGGTTTCGGCGTCGATCAGCTTGTCGGGAAGGTGGTCGGAGATCTCCGAGTGCGTCAGGTAGCCGCGCGTCTTGCCCAGCGTGATCAGCATCTTCAGGCGCTGGCGCCGCTTGGCCATGTCTTCCTCGGACAGGACGGCTTCGTCCAGGCCGAATTCCTTCATCAGCGCGCGTTCCTTGGCCTTGCTGATCTTCATGCGCAGCGGCTTGACCTTTTCGGCCACCGCTTCCACCACCACCGGCTCGGCGTCGGCGAATTCGGCTTCGACGTCGCCCAGATCGACATCCTCGCCGCCCAGGCCCGGCTTGGAGCCGGCGTCCTTGGGCTTGCGGCCGCGCTTGGCACCGGCCGCCTTCGGCGCTTCGCCCGCGGCAACCGCCTTGGGCGGGCGGCCCGGCTTCTTCTTCAGGGATTCGTCAGCGGCGGGGGCCCCGGACTTGGCGGGCTTCTTCGCTTCTTCCTTGGCGGGGGCTTTTTCGACCTTGGCGGGGGACTTCGTGGGCACGGGCTGAACTACTTTCGTTGCGGGCTTGGCGGAGGCTTTGGACACCGGCTTGTCGTTCCTGACGACCTTCAGCTGGGTTTTGGCTGCTTTCGCGGGTTGAACCGATGGTTTGACTGGCTTGTGGTCGGCAGGTTTCGCTGCGGGCTTGACAGGCTTCGCGGACTTCGTGGCGGGCATAAGACCTCGGGACAAGACGAAAACGAAGAATTCGCCCGCGCGCAGGCGTGAGCGATCAGGCCGACCAGGGCCTCATGGGCAAGATGGATGGGCGAACATTTGGAGTGCAGCCCTTGCGGTAATTTGGCCTGTGCTCGCTTGGGAGCGCCGTGCGTTGCACGGCTGGCCGGTCCGGAAGGTACTGCTGTCGCTCTTGCCAGCAAACCCTACATTATACGTTTGTCGCCGGATTTCAAGGCTTGGCTGCGAGTTTTTGCGCTTCTATCAGCGCCTTGAGCCGCTGGTAGGCCTGCGGATCGGTGGCCGCGGCAGCCGCCAGGCGGTTGCGCTCCTCCTCCTGGCTGCGCTTGCGCTCCTTGGCCAGGATGTCGGCCAGCTCCGCCGGATCGCTTTCGATCTCCGGCGGCAACTTGGCCATCTCCGCCACCGCGAACTCCTCGTGCGGATGACCCGCCAGCGCCTCGCGCAGCATGCCCCAGGGCAAGGCGCCGTGGTCATGGTGCTGGGCGTCGAGCCAGCTGAAGAGGGCGCCGTGCGGCGCCGGCAGCTCGCACAGCAAGTGATGCTCGTCGTGGCTGAGCCGCTCCCAGGCATGTGGCTGCGAGAACAGGATCTGCAAGGCCCGGGTGGCGCGGTTGGTGGGCAGGGCGCGGCCCGGCACCCGCTGGCGCGGCGGTTCCATGCTCTTGTCGCGGTTTGGCGGCTGCCAGCGGGGGCGGGCTTCCTTGCGCGCGGCGAGCGGGCTGCGGCCTTCCCAGACGTCCGCCAGCTCGCGCGAATTGAGCTGCACCAGCTCGGCGATCTCCCCCAGCAGCTGGGTCTTGAGCGCCCCTTCCGGCAACTGGCTCCACAGCGGCTTGGCATTGGCCGCGAAATGGGCCCGGCCTTCGGCGGAATTGAGGTCCAGGCCTTCGCGCGCCGCCTCGAGCAGGAAGCGTGACAGCGGCGTGGCGTCCGCCACGTACTTGGCGAAGGCATCGCGGCCGTTCGCGCGGATGAAGCTGTCGGGGTCGTGCTCGGGGGGCAGGAACAGGAACTTGACGCTGCGCACGTCGCTGGCATAGGGCAGGGCGCCGTCGAGCGCCTTGCGCGCGGCGCGGCGGCCGGCGGCGTCGCCGTCGAAGCTGAACACCACACTGTCGGTGAAGCGAAACAGCTTTTGCACGTGGTCGGTGGTGCAGGCCGTGCCCAGCGTGGCCACCGCGTTCGGAAAGCCCAGCTGGGCCAGTGCCACCACGTCCATGTAGCCCTCCGTCACCAGCACGTAGCCCAGTTCGCGCAAGGCGTTGCGGGCCTCGAACAGACCGTACAGCTCGCGGCCCTTGCTGAAGACGGGAGTCTCCGGCGAGTTCAGGTACTTGGGTTTTTCGTCGCCCAGCACCCGGCCGCCAAAGCCGATGCACTCGCCCTTGACGTTGCGGATCGGGAACATCACGCGGTCGCGAAAGCGGTCGTAGCGCTTGTCATCTTCCTCGTTGACGATCACCAGGCCGCTTTCGGCCAGCAACGGGTCGTCGTACTCGGGGAACACGCTGGCCAGGCTGCGCCAGCCCTCGGGCGCGTAGCCCAGCCCGTACTGCCTGGCGATCTCGCCGGACACGCCCCGGCCCTTGAGGTAGTCGACGGCGCGTGGCGAGATCTTCAGCTGCTTGCGGTACGCAGCGCCGGCCTTTTCCAGCACATCGCCCAGCGTCGCCTGCTTTTGGCGCTGCTCGGCCTGGCGCGCCCGCTCGGCCGGCGGGATGTCTTCTTCGGGCACCTGCATGCCGTACTGGCCGGCCAGGTCCTTGACGGCCTCCACGAAGTTCATGCCGGCGTAGTCGACCAGGAAGCCCAGGGCATTGCCGTTCTTGCCGCAGCCGAAGCAGTGGAAAAACTGCTTGCTGGGGCTGACGGTGAAGGAAGGGCTTTTCTCGGCATGGAACGGGCACAGGCCGGAGAAGTTGGCGCCGGTCTTCTTCAGCTGGACGTGGCGGCCGACGATCTCCACCACGTCGGCGCGCGCTAGCAGTTCCTGGATGAAGTTCTGGGGGATGGTCATGCCTGGGCGTATTCTTACCTACTGCGGAGCGGACACCGATCCGATGGAGACAATAGCCATGGCCAGCATCTTCGACCAGGACCTGCCGCGCACCGCGGCGAACCACACGCCGCTGTCGCCGCTGGCCTTCCTGGAGCGCAGCGCGGAGGTTTATCCGCAGCGCATCGCCATCGTCCACGGCCCGTTGCGCCGCACCTGGGGCGAGACCTACGCGCGTTGCCGGCAGCTGGCCAGCGCCCTGGCGCGCGCCGGCTTGGGCAAGAACGACACGGTGGCAGTGATGCTGCCCAACACGCCGCCCATGGTGGAGGCGCACTTCGGCATTCCGATGGCCGGCGCCGTCCTCAACGCGATGAACACCCGGCTCGACCCGGAGGCAATCGCCTTCATGCTGGACCACGGCGAGGCCAAGGCGGTGCTGGTCGACGTGGAGTTCGCCGGCGTGATGGCCCAGGCGATCGCGCTGCGCAAGGAGGCCCGGCCGCTGCTGGTGATCGACGTCGAGGACGCGCTGTTCACCGGGCAGGGCAGGCGCATCGGCAGCACCACCTACGAAGCCTTGCTGGCCGGCGGCGACCCGGAGTTCGCCTGGCAACTGCCGGCCGACGAATGGGACGCGATCGCGCTGAACTACACCAGCGGCACGACGGGCAACCCCAAGGGCGTGGTCTACCACCACCGGGGCGCGGCCAGCAACGCCATCTCCAACATCCTCGAATGGGATCTGGCCAAGCATCCGGTCTACCTGTGGACGCTGCCCATGTTCCATTGCAATGGCTGGTGCTTTGCGTGGACGGTGGCGGCGCGCGCCGGCGTCAACGTCTGCCTGCGCAAGGTGGAAGCCAGGGCCATGGCGGATGCGATCCGCGAGCACGGCGTCACCCACTACTGCGGCGCTCCGATCGTGCACGCGCTGCTGGTGAATTCGCCCGACGAGCTGAAGCGGGGCCTGCCGCGCGGCGTCAAGGCGATGGTGGCGGGCGCGGCGCCGCCGGCGTCGCTGATCGAGGGCCTGGAGCAGATGGGCTTCGACCTGACCCACGTCTACGGCTTGACCGAGGTGTACGGGCCGGCCACCGCCTGCGCCCGGCACCAGGAATGGGACAGCCTGGACATCGGCGAGCGGGCCCGCCTCAATGCCCGCCAGGGTGTGCGCTACCACCTGCAGCACAGCGCCCGCGTGCTCGATGCGAAGACCATGGAGCCGGTGCCGTGGGACGGCGAAACCATGGGCGAGATCATGTTCCGCGGCAACATCACGATGAAGGGTTACCTCAAGAACGCCAAGGCGACCGCCGAGGCTTTTGCCGGCGGCTGGTACCACACCGGCGACCTGGCCGTGCAGTTCCCCGACGGCTACATCAAGATCAAGGACCGCAGCAAGGACATCATCATCTCCGGCGGCGAGAACATTTCGTCGATCGAGGTCGAGGACGTGCTGTACCGGCACCCGGAGGTGCTGGCCGCCGCCGTGGTGGCCAAGCCGGACCCGAAGTGGGGCGAGACGCCTTGCGCCTTCGTCGAGCTCAAGGCCGGCTCGAGGCTGACCGCCCAAGAGGTCGTGGCGCATTGCCGCAAGCACCTTGCTGGCTTCAAGGTGCCCAAGGCGGTGGTGTTCGGCGAGCTGCCCAAGACGTCGACCGGGAAGATCCAGAAGTTCGAGCTGCGCAAGCAGGCCGGCTCGGCGGCGGCGATCGACGTTTGAGCTGAGCTTGTCATCCGGGGCTTGGCCCCGGATCCGGCTGCGATCGTGCGGCCGCCGGCCTGGATTGCGGTTCGAGCCAGCAGTGACAGCGACTGGTTTTTTCATCGCCAGCGCATGAACTTTCGGCATCGCACGCCCGCTACAGCTCGGGCCCCGTGTAATCCGCGCCCCCTGCTCCTGCGCCGGGGCGGCATACTCGGCGGCATGCGTGTACTCAGCCCTGCGGGCGCCTTTGTGGTCGCCCATCCCGGCACGTTCGCGCTGCGGGTGCTGCGCGGCTTCCAGTCCAACCAGGGGTTGCTGCTGGCCGGCGCCGTCGCCTACTACGCCCTGTTGTCGGTGGTCCCCCTGCTGATCCTGGTGGTGATCGGCCTGTCGCACTGGGTCGACACCCAGGAGCTGCTGGCGACCCTGGGCCGCTACCTGGAATGGCTGATGCCCGGGCAGGCGCGCGCCATCGTCGTCGAACTGGGCAACTTCGTGCAGCATCGCGGCGTGATGGGCTGGGTGCTGCTGGTCACCATGCTGTTCTTCAGCTCGCTGGGGTTCACCGTGCTGGAAAAGGCGATGTCGGTGATCTTCCTGCACCGATTCGCGGTGCGGCGCCGGCATTACATGGTGTCGGCGCTGCTGCCTTATTTCTACATCCTGTCGCTGGGTGTCGGCTTCCTGATCGTCACTGTGGTGGCCGGTAGCCTGCAGGCCATGGGCGAGAACAGTGTGACGGTCATGGGCAACGAACGGTCGCTGCAAGGCATCTCCGGCGTGCTGCTGTACCTGCTGGGCCTGGGCGGCGAGATCTTCCTGCTGACATCGGTCTACATGGTGATGCCGGTGGGCAAGCTGTCCTGGCGGCACGCGCTGATCGGCGGGGCCACCGCGGCGCTGCTGTGGGAGATCACCCGCCACGTGCTGGTCTGGTACTTCAGCAGCCTGTCGCAGGTGAGCCTGGTCTACGGCTCGCTCACCACCGCCATCGTGGTGCTCCTGAGCCTGGAGATCGCCGCCACCTTGCTGCTGCTGGGCGCGCAGGTGATCTCCGAGTACGAGCGGATCGAGCGAAAAGTCGGAACCTAATCTCCCATCACGATGCCTTCGCGGCGCGGGTCGGCGCCACCGAGCAGCACCGGCGTGCCGTGCGCATTGCCCACCGTGATCGCCTGCAGGCCGCTGGTCAGGGCCTGCTCGCGCACCTCGGCGCCGCGGGCGCGCAGCGCCTCCACGGTGGCCGGCGGGAAACGCTTTTCCTCCAGCAGGCTGGGGCCGTTCAACGAGGCGAAGTTGGGCATGTCAATGGCCTGCTGCGGCGTCAGGCCCCAGTTCAGCACGCCGTAGAGCGTCTTGGCGGTGAAGTGGATGATCAGCGCGCCGCCCGGGCTGCCGCCGGTCATCACCAGCTGCTTCGTGGCCTTGTCGAAGACCAGGGTCGGCGCCATCGACGAGCGCGGGCGCTTGCCCGGCTGCACCCGGTTGGCAATCGGCTGGCCCTGTGCGTCGGCCGGCTCGAAGCTGAAGTCGGTCAGCTCGTTGTTCAGCAGGAAGCCCTTGACCATCTGGCGGGCGCCGAACTGGTCTTCGATGGTGGTGGTCATGGCCAGCGCATTGCCTTGACCGTCGATGATGCTGATGTGCGAGGTGCCGTATTCCGGCTGCGCCGGCATGGGCGCATGGCTGGTGGCCACCCGGCCGGGCGTGCCGGGCGTTGCCGTCTTCATGCTGGGGCCGGCCGGCTGGATCAGCCGCGCGCGCTGCGCCAGGTAGTCGGGCGCCAGCAGGCTCATCCAGCTGCCGCCGGGCGGCTGCACGAAGTCGGGATCGGCCACGTACTGGGCGCGGTCGGCGAAGGCCAGGCGCGATGCCTCGGTGTACAGGTGCAGCCAGTCGGCCGAAGGCAGGCCGTCCTGCAGCGGCAGCGTGGCGGCCTGGGTGCGGCCCAGGATGCCCAGGATCTGGCCAACGGCGATCGCACCCGACGAGGGCGGCGGAAAGCCGCAGACGTTGAAGTCGCGGCCATGCGAGCGGTAGTCGTGGCACAGCGGCGCGCGCTGCTTGGGCTGGTAGCCGGCCAGGTCCGCCATCGACAGCCGGCCGGGGTTGGTCGGGTGCCGCTGCACCTTGTCGACGATGGCGCGGGCAATGTCGCCTTCGTAGAACGCGCGCGAGCCTTCGCTGGCGATGCGCCGCAGCACGGCGGCCAGTTCAGGGTTGCGCAGCAGGTGGCCGACGGCATGCGCTTGCCCGTTGCCAGCGTAGAAGTAGGCGGCGGCGGTCGGGTCTTGCTTCAGGTGGGCGTCGGCCTTGACCAGGGTGTTCAGCCGCGGGCTGACCTTGAAGCCGCTCTCGGCCAGCGCGATCGCCGGCTGGAACAGCGTGGCCCAGGGCAGCTTGCCGTGCTGGCGGTGCGCCATCTCCAGCAGCCGCACCGTGCCGGGCACGCCGACCGAGCGGCCGCCGACCACGGCTTCGTAGAACGGCAGGGGCTTGCCGTCGGCGCCCAGGAACAGGCGCTCGTCGGCCGCGGCCGGCGCCGTTTCGCGGCCGTCGAAGGCCTCGACCTGGCGGCCATCGGAATGCAGCAGGAAGGCGCCGCCGCCGATCCCGCTGGACTGCGGCTCCACCAGCGTCAGCACCATCTGCACCGCGACCGCGGCGTCGATGGCCGAGCCGCCGGCCCGCAGCACCTGGTAGCCGGCGTCGGTGGCGAGCGGGTTGGCCGCGGCGACGGCGAACTTCGTGGTCGCCCAGCCGGGCTTGGCCGTGATGCCGGAAGCAGCTTCGGGCTGCTCGGGAACGGTGTAGGCAAAGTTGCCGGGCGCGGTGGCGCAGGCGGCCAGCAGGCAGGCCGTGGCCAGCAGCGAGAGGATGGGGCGGCGCATGGTGGTTGTTCTCCTTGGCCGCCCACTATAGGGCGGCAGCGCCGCCCCGGGGGCCTACTTGGGCGCCAGCCGGATCGCGCCGTCCAGGCGGATCACCTCGCCGTTGAGCATGTCGTTCTCGAAGATGTGCCTGGCCAGCTTGGCGTAGTCCTGCGGCGTGCCCAGGCGCGACGGGAACGGCACGCTGGCGGCCAGCGACTTCTGCACTTCCTCGGGCATGCCGAACATCATGGGCGTGCCGAAGATGCCGGGCGCGATCGTCATGTTGCGGATGCCGTTGCGCGCCAGGTCGCGCGCGATCGGCAGCGTCATGCCGACCACGCCGCCCTTGGAGGCGCTGTACGCGGCCTGGCCGATCTGGCCGTCATAGGCGGCGACCGAGGCGGTCGAGATCAGGCAGCCGCGCTCGCCGGTGGCTTCGGGCTCGTTCCTGCTCATGGCTTCGGAGGCCAGGCGGATCATGTTGAAGCTGCCCACCAGGTTGACCATGATGGTCTTGCTGAAGACGGCCAGGCTGTGGGCGCCGTTCTTGCCCACGGTCTTTTCGGCCGGCGCGATGCCGGCGCAGTTGACCAGGCCCATCAGCTTGCCCATGGCAACGGCCTTGGCGACCACCGCCTGGCCGTCGGCTTCCTGGCTGACGTCGCACTTGACGAACGCGCCGCCGATGTCCTTGGCGACGGCTTCGCCTTTTTCGACCTGCATGTCGGCGATGACGACCTTGCCGCCGTTGGCGGCCAGCATGCGCGCCGTGCCCTCGCCAAGGCCCGATGCGCCGCCGGTGACGATGAAGACCTTGCCCTGGATGTCCATGCCTGCTCCTGGTGTGACGTTGACGTTCACGTTCGCGTCAATTATCGGGCAAGAAAAAGCCCGCGCTCGGCGGGCTCCTCCTGCTTGCCATATGCAATGCGCTATTTGAATCCCACGCGGTCCAGCATCTGCTGCACCTTGACCGTGTTGGCCCCGACCGCCGCCAGCGGGATGGTCTCGGCCTTGAAGTCGCCGCCGCCGCTCATGGCCTGCAGCGCCGGGTTGGATGTCTTCACGCCCTTGGCCGTGGGCCACTCGTTGTTGCCGTTGGCGAAGTAGTTCTGCGCCTCCGCGCCGGCCAGGTATTCCAGGAACTTGACGGCCGCTTCCGGGTGCTTGGCGTTCCGGGCCACCGCGCCACCGGCAATGTTCATGTGGGTGCCCCAGGTTCCCTGGTTGGGGAACACGATGCCAACGCGCCCCATCAGCGCCTTGTCTTCCGGCGCGGTGGAGCGCAGCAGGCGCGCGATGTAGTAGCTGTTGCTCACCGCCACCTGGCACTCGCCGCTGCCAACGGCCTTGATCTGGTCGGTGTCGCCGCCCTTGGGCGAGCGCGCCATGTTGGCGACGATGCCCTTGAGCCAGGTTTCCGTCTGCTGCTCCCCGGCGTGCTGCAGGACGGCGCCGAACAGCGACAGGTTGTAAGGGTGCGAGCCCGAGCGCAGGCAGACCTTGCCCCTGTTCTTCGGGTCGGCCAGTTCCTCGTAGGTGTCGACGTCCTCGCGCTTGACCTTGACTTTGTCGTACACCACCACGCGGGCGCGGGTGGAGAAGCCGAACCAGGTGGAGCCTTCGGCGGTGCTGGCGCGGTATTGCGCCGGGATCGCGTCTTCCAGCAGCTTGGACTTGATGGGCCGGAACAGGCCGTCCTGGTCGCCTTTGACCAGGCGGGCGGCGTCGACCAGCAGGATCACGTCCGCCGGCGAGGCCGTGCCTTCGGCCTTGAGGCGGGCCAGGATGCCGGCGTCGTCGGCGTCCACGCGGTTGATCTTGATGCCGGTGGCCTTGGTGAAGTTCGCGTACAGCGCTTCGTCGGTCGAGTAGTGGCGGGCGGAGTACAGGTTCAGAACCTGGTCCTGGGCGGCCACCGAAGTGGCGGCGGCCAGCAGGGCCGCGACGGCGATTGCCTTGTGGATCATGGGGTCCTTCGAGGGAGCGGGAAAGAGGATTTCGCCATCATAAGGCAAACGCGAATCATTCTCAATCTTGTCCGCGTCGGCGCCCGGCAATAAAAAGGCCCCCAGTCTTGCGACTGGGGGCTGAAGGATCCTGAACCGGTGAAGGTGTCGAAGGACCCGAGGAGACAACCTGAAGAACTCTCGGTCGCGAGAGTGACGTGATGGACACTCCCGCGGGAGAAGAGTTCCTGCGCCACCGGGATGGCGTCAGGATCCCGCTTTTTCAAATTCAGGCGGACGCGCGCTTGGCCTTGGCACCCTTGGAGGCGGTCACGGCCTGGCTGGCGACGGCGTTGAAGTTCGCTTCGGCGACGTCGGCGGCTTGCTTGACGGCCTTCTGGACCGATTCCAGGGCGTTGTTGCCGGCCGCAACGGCGCTCTTGAACACGGCCACGGCGGTCTCGGAACCGGCGGGGGCGTTCTTGGCGGCGTTGTCCACCACGGACAGGAACTTCTGCTGGGCTTCGGCGACCTGGCCTTCCAAGGCACGGCCGAACTCGGCGCCGGTGGAGGAGCCGATGTCGTACAGGTGACGGCTGTAGGCAGCGGTCTTCTCGGCCAGGGGCTGGAACAGGGCCGCTTGCAGGGCCAGCAGTTCCTGGGCATCCTTGACGCCCAGCAGGGACTGGGTGGTCTCGGCGGCTTCGGACAGCGCAGCCTTGGAGGCGGTCAGGTTCAGCTCGACGAGCTTTTCGATGCCTTCGAAGGCCTTGGTGGTCAGGCCGAACAGGGTTTCGACGTTGGCCTTCTGGATGGCTGCGAATTGTTCAGGGGTCAGCATGGGTGTGGCTCCGGGAGAGGTTGAGGTGGGGACTTACGCTTCCTGCCCTGAACCTTCCGGGCCGTCCCCGGGAGCATGTTGCAGTGCAGCATGGATCGAAGTATACGGGCGTAGTCGCGCTTTGCAAAGCCTTTTTGCTGCGCCGCAACAAAATAATGCAATGCAGGTTTTCTACGCTACCCAGTTCGTCTTGCCACTGCCGCCAGGTCACCGCTTCCCGATGGGTAAATACCAGCTGCTGCGCGACCGGCTGGCCGCCGAGGTGCCCGACATCCGCCTGCTGCAGGCTGAGCCTGCCACGGACGGGCAGCTGGCGCTGGTGCACAGCCCGGCCTACGTCCAGGCCATCCACGAGGGATCTGCGGCGCCATCCGTCATGCGCGAGATCGGCTTCCCGTGGAGCCCGCAGATGGCGCAGCGCGCCCGCTGCTCGGTCGGCGCGACCATCGCCGCCTGCCGTGCGGCCTTGCAGGATGGCATCGCCGCCAACATCGCCGGCGGCACCCACCATGCCTATGCCGACAAGGGCGGCGGCTTTTGCGTGTTCAACGACGCGGCCGTCGCCAGCCGGCTGATGCAGGCCGAGCACGCCCGGCGCGACCGCAGGCCGCTGCGGGTGGCGATCATCGATCTCGACGTGCATCAAGGCAACGGCACCGCCCGCATCTTCCGCGACGACCAGTCCGTGTTCACCCTGTCGCTGCATGGAGAGAAGAACTTTCCTTTCCGCAAGGAAGCCAGCGACCTCGACGTGGCGCTGCCGGACGGCACCGGCGACGACGCCTACCTGTCGGCGCTCGAATCAGCCCTGCAGGAGCTGGCGCACCGCTTCGACCCCGGGCTGGTGATCTACCTGGCCGGCGCCGATCCGCATGAGGGCGACCGGCTCGGGCGCCTGAAGCTCACCTGGGACGGGCTGCAGGCGCGCGACCGGCGCGTCTTCGACTGGGCCTGCCAGCGCGGCCTGTCACTGGCCTTCGCCATGGCCGGTGGCTATGGCCGGCGCATCGAGGACACGGTGCAGGCGCAGGTCAACACTTTCGCCGTGGCGGCCGCCTATGCAGGGCGCTGGCACAATCGCCGGCGATGAGCGAGACCCCGACCGAAGCCAAGCCGCAGCCGCAAGCGCGGTCTGCGTACCGCGCCTTCCGCACGATCGGCACCCGCTGGATGGACAACGACGCCTACGGGCACGTCAACAACGTCGTCTACTACAGCTGGTTCGACACCGCGGTCAATGCGCACCTGGTGGACGCCGGCGTGCTGGACATCCAGCACGGCGCCACCATCGGCCTGGTGGTGGAAACGCAGTGCAATTATTTCGCGCCGGTCACGTTTCCGCAGGTGGTGGAAGCCGGCCTGCGCGTGGCCCGCATGGGCCAGTCCAGTGTCCGCTACGAAATTGGGTTGTTCCTCCAGGGAGAAGAGATGACGGTTGCCAAGGGCCATTTCGTGCATGTGTATGTCGACCGCGCGCAGCGGCGCCCGGTGGCGCTGCCCGCCGACTTGCGCCGCGTGCTGCAGGCACTGCAATGAACGCGCTGCCAGTGACCACCGTGGTGGCCGACCCGGCCAGCGTCGACGCCGCCATCGCCAGCCGCTTTTCCTGCCGCGCCTTCCTGCGCGAGCGGCCGGTGCCGCGAGCGCTCATCGAAAGCATCCTGGATGTCGCCAGCCGGGCGCCGTCCGGCACCAACACCCAGCCCTGGCGCACCTACGTGCTGCAGGGCGCCAGCCTGAACGGCTTGGTCGACAAGGCCTGCAGCGCGCACGATGCGCTGTACGCAGATCCCGCGCAGGCCGCGCGGTATCCGAAGGAGTGGGACTACTATCCGCAAAAATGGGTGTCGCCGTACATCGACCGCCGGCGCGAGAACGGCTGGGGCCTGTATGGGCTGCTGGGCATCACCAAGGGCGAGAAGGACAGGATGCATGCGCAGCACCAGCGCAACTTCCGCTTCTTCGACGCGCCGGTCGGCCTGATGTTCACCATCGACCGGGTGCTGGGGCGCGGCTCGCTGATGGACTACGGCATGTTCCTGCAGAACATCATGGTGGCGGCGCGCGGGCACGGCCTGCACACCTGCCCGCAGGCGGCCTGGAACGGCTTTGCCAGCATCGTGCTGCCGCACATCGGCGCCGGCGCCGACGAAATGCTGGTCTGCGGGATGGCGCTGGGCTACGCCGACGAAGCACAGATGGTGAACGGCTTCCACACGCCGCGCGAACCGGTGGCGGGATTCACGCGCTGGCGCGATTGACCCGTCCCGTCACTCTTGCTTGAGGAGCCAAGCGTACGTGTGATCCAGTGCGCCCGCAGGCAGGCAGGCAGGCAGGCAGGCTTGCCGCGCGCCGCGAGTGCCAATGCCCCGGACCCGCCCTGCGCCCGATGACGCCTAAGGCCGGCCGAACCGCTGCTTCGCATCATTCATGCAGGCCTCGCGGCCCTCGGGCGGCAGCATCTCGCAGCGCTCGCGGGCGGCGCTGAACTGCGCTTCGGCGCCGCGATCGGCGACCTCGCTGCGCTCGCGAACCACCTTCTCGGCCTGCAGGCGCTGGGCGACCACTTCCTTTTGCAACTTGGCCTCGGCCCGGGCACCGGCGTAGACCGCCTTCGCATCCTTGCGGCAGACCTCGCGGGCGTTGCCTTCCATGGCCTTGCAGCTTTCCAGCGTCACCGCGTAGGCCGCCTTGGCCTTGGCCATCCGCACCTTCTGGTCATTGTCGGCGGTCGGCTTCATCTGCATCTGCAGTTCGGCGGCCGAGACGTCGCGGGCGCCGCGCGCCTTCTCGTTGCAGACGTTGCGGGCGGTGCGGTCCAGGGGCTTGCAGCGCGCCTGGATCGCGTCGTATTCCGCCTCGATGCGCTGTTGCTGCGCGCGATACGCCTCCTGGCTCATGCTGGCGGCGCCGGTCGGGCTGGTGGTCTGGGCGCCGGCGGCGCAGCACAGGACGGCTGCGAGCCAGGCGAGGCGGCGGTGCATGGAGTGGTCCTTCATGGTGACTTGTCGGGGGCGGGGCCGCCAACCGTCTCGCCGCCGTCGTCAAAGCGCAGGCCTGCCGCCGGTCCGGCGCCGGCGAAGCCGGGTGCTTCACCCGGCCCGGCCTGGCTCGCCTGCCCATGGCGCTGCTGGATGCGTCCGAGCAACTGGTCGCGCCGGCCGTCAATGACGTCGATGTCGTCGTCGGTCAGCTTGCCCCACTGCTCCCTGACCTTGCCCTTCAGCTGCTTCCAGCGGCCCTGGATGCGATCTTGGTTCATTTTTACCTTCTCCTGCGCGGCAGGCGCTCCTGCACGGCAATGTAGCCAGCGCAGCTGAGGCGTGCGGTAGGAGCCCTGCCGCACGGGGGGTAGGCATGCGCCTACCGGCCGGGGCGAGGGCGTCCCGGGGATTGGGTATGCTCGGCGCCGCCACCAAAGAAAAAAACCGCCCGACAGGAGATCCATGAACCGAATCCGGCTGCTGCTGGCCTTGCCCCTGTTGTTGCCGCAACTCGCCACCGCCGCCGATTTCGATGGCAGCCGCTTGTCGCCGCTGTGGGGCGTGCCGTTCGCCGGCATCCTGCTGTCGATCGCGCTGCTGCCGCTGCTGGCGCCGCGGTTCTGGCACCACCACTTTGGCAAGGTGGCCGCGGCCTGGGCGCTGGCCTTCCTGCTGCCGTTCGCCGCCTTGTTCGGCGCCTCGGCCGCCGGCGTGGCGCTGGTGCACGTCGCGCTGGCCGAATATCTGCCGTTCGTGATCCTGCTGACGGCGCTGTTCACCGTCTCGGGCGGCATCTACATCCGCGGCAACCTGCACGGCACGCCGGCGCTGAACGTGGCGATCCTGGGCATCGGCGCCGTGCTGGCCAGCCTGATGGGAACCACCGGCGCCTCGATGCTGCTGATCCGGCCGCTGATCCGCGCCAACGACAACCGCAAGCACGTCGCCCACATCGTGGTGTTCTTCATCTTCATCGTCTCGAACGCCGGCGGCTCGCTGACGCCGCTGGGCGACCCGCCGCTGTTCCTGGGCTTTCTCAAGGGCGTGGATTTCTTCTGGACGGTCAAGCACATCTTTCCGGAGACGCTGTTCCTGGTCGGCGCGCTGCTGCTGATCTTCTTCGCGCTGGACAGCTGGTACGTGGGCAAGCGCGAAGAGGTCGTGCCGGTGGACCCCACGCCCGACACCCGCGGCATCGGCTTTGACGGTGCCCGCAATTTCTGGCTGCTCGGCGCGGTGGTCGCGCTGGTGCTCATGAGCGGCATCTGGAAATCGTCCATCGCCTTCGACATCGCCGGCACCCAAGTGGGGCTGCCCGGCATCGTGCGCGACCTCGGGCTGATCGCCGTCACCTTGCTGTCGCTGCGCATCACGCCGGACTCGGTGCACGCGGACAACCAGTTCTCGTGGGTCCCGATGCTGGAGGTGGCCAAGCTGTTCGCCGGCATCTTCCTGACGATCATCCCCGTCATCGCGATGCTGCGGGCCGGCATCGACGGCCCTTTCGGCGCCGTGATCGCCGCCGTCACGCGGCCGGACGGCACGCCCAGCCCGGCGGCCTATTTCTGGGCCAGTGGCCTGCTCAGCTCGTTCCTGGACAACGCGCCGACCTACCTGGTGTTCTTCAACACCGCCGGCGGCGACCCGCAACAGCTGATGACCATGCTGGCCCCGGTGCTGGCGGCGATCTCGGCCGGCTCGGTGTTCATGGGCGCCAACAGCTACATCGGCAACGCGCCCAACCTCATGGTCAAGTCGATCGCCGAGGACCGGGGTGTCAAAATGCCCAGCTTCTTCGGCTACATGGCGTGGTCGACGGGCATCCTGCTGCCGCTGTTCGCGGTCATGACCTTCATCTGGTTCCTGTGAGATCCCCTTGGTGAACAAACCCCGCATCCTCGTCGCCCGCGCCATCTTTCCCGGCACCATCGCCCAGCTGGAGCAGCACTTCGAGGTGGAGCACAACCAGGCCGACGTCATCTGGCCGCGCACCGAACTGCTGGCGCGGCTCAAGGACAAGGCCGGCGCCTTCACCACCGGCAGCGAGCGCATCGACGCCCAGGCGCTGGCGGCGGCGCCGGGGCTGAAGATCGTCGCCAACATGGCGGTGGGCTACAACAACTTCGACGTGCCGGCCATGACGGCGGCCGGCGTGGTCGCCACCAACACGCCCGACGTGCTGACCGAAACCACCGCCGACTTCGGCTTCGCCCTGCTGATGGCCACGGCCCGCCGCATCACCGAGAGCGAGCATTACCTGCGCGCCGGGCAATGGACCAAGTGGGCCTACGACATGTTCTCCGGCGCCGACGTGCACGGCAGCACGCTGGGCATCCTGGGCATGGGCCGCATCGGCCAGGGCATCGCCCGGCGCGGCGCCCACGGCTTCGGCATGAACGTGATCTATCACAACCGTTCGCGGCTGGTGCCCGAGCTGGAGGCGGCCTGCAAGGCGCGCTACGTAGCCAAGGACGAACTGCTGCGCACGGCCGACCACCTGGTGCTGGTGCTGCCCTATTCGAAGCAATCGCACCACGCGATCGGCGCGCCCGAGCTGGCCCAGATGAAGCCGACCGCGACGCTGGTCAACATCGCGCGCGGCGGCATCGTCGACGACGCCGCCTTGGCCAGGGCGCTGCGCGACAAGGTCATCGCCGCCGCCGGCATCGACGTGTTCGAGGGCGAACCCAGGGTCCATCCCGACCTGCTGGCCGTGCCCAACGTGGTGCTGACGCCGCACATCGCCAGCGCCACCGTGCCCACCCGCAAGGCCATGGCCAAGCTGGCGGCGGACAACCTGGTCGGGTTCCTGGTGCACGGCAAGCCGCTGACACCGCTCAATCCGGAAGTGCTGAAATCGGCCTGACCCCCGCCACCTGGATCCTGCTGGCGCTGGCGGCGACCAGCGTGGTCCTGCTCGCCGTGCTGCTGCTGCGCCAGCCGCCGGACGGCGGCCGGGCCGAGCTGCTGGCCGCGCAGGAGCGGCTCGAGCGCGAGCTGCGGCGCGAAATCAGCGAGTCCTCGCGCGGCGTGCGCACCGAACTGACCCACACGCTGGCCACCTTCCAGCAGGCGGTGGTGGGGCAGGGCGCGGAAGCAGTGCGGACCCAGAACGTGCAGATCGACGCCTTCGGCCAGCAGCTGACGCTGATGCAAAGGACCCTGGCCGACACGCTGGCCACGCAGCTGCAGGCCCTGGGCGAGTCGAACGCGCGCCGCATGACCGAAGTGCGCGCCACGCTCGAATCGCAGCTGGCCGCCTTGCAGCAGGCCAATACCGCCAAGCTGGAGGAGATGCGCCAGACGGTTGACGAGAAGCTGCAAAGCACGCTGGAGACGCGGCTGGGCGAGAGCTTCAAGCAGGTGGCCGAGCGGCTGGAGCAGGTGCACCATGGCCTGGGCAAGATGCAGTCGCTGGCGCAGGGCGTGGGCGACCTGCAGCGGGTGCTGACCAACGTCAAGACCCGCGGCATGTTCGGCGAGGTGCAACTGGAAAACCTGCTGGAGCAGGTGCTGACGACGGAGCAGTACGGCAAGCAGGTCGAGACCAAGCCGCGTAGCAACCAGCGGGTGGACTTCGCCATCCGCTTTCCGGGCCGCAGCGCCGACGGCACCCCGGTCTGGCTGCCGATCGATGCCAAGTTTCCGCGCGAAGACTACGAGCGCCTGCTCGACGCCCACGACCGCGCCGACGCGGCCGGCGTCGACAGCGCCGGCCGTGCGCTGGAAGTGCGGATCCGCGAGGAAGCCAGGACCATCTGCGAGTCCTACCTCTGCCCGCCTCACACCACCGATTTCGCGATCCTGTTCCTGCCGATCGAGAGCCTGTATGCGGAGGTGCTGCGCCGCCCCGGCCTGATGGACAAGCTCCAGCGCGACTACCGCGTGACGCTGGCCGGGCCGACCACGCTGCTGGCGATGTTGAACAGCCTGCACATGGGCTTTCGCACGCTCGCCCTGGAGCAACAGGCGTCCGAGGTGTGGAAGGTGCTGGGCGCGGTCAAGACCGAGTTCGAGCGCTACGGCGAATGGGTCTCGCGCATTCGCGAGCAGGTGCAAAAGGCCTCCGACACGCTGGAGAAGGCCGAGACCCGCACCAGGCAGATGCGGCGGGCGCTGAAGGTGGTGGAAGCCTTGCCGCAGGCGCAGGCGCAGGCGCTGCTGCCGCCGGCCGAAGACAGCAGTGACGACAACGAGCCCTGAGGCACGCAGCCCCGCCAACGAGTTGGCCCGGCTGATCACCGGCCAGGTGTTTCTGCATGCCTGCATGGCCGGCATGCGGCTGGCTTCGCCGCTGCTGGCCCTGCGCGAGGGCTACAGCCCGGCCGCGGTCGGCGTGCTGCTGGCCCTCTACGCCCTGACGCAGGTGTTCCTGGCGCTGCCGGCCGGCCGCTACGCCGACCGCCACGGCCTGAAGCGCCCGGTGGCCTGGAGCGTGGGCGCGGCCACGCTGGGGGCCGGCATGGCGGTGGCATTCCCGATCTTTCCGGTGCTGTGCGCGGGCGCCATGCTCACCGGCGGCGCGACCGGCGTCGCCGTGATCGCGCTGCAGCGCCACGTGGGGCGCGCCGCGCAGAACCCGACCCAGCTCAAGCAGGTGTTCTCGTGGCTGGCGATCGGCCCGGCGGTGTCCAACTTCCTCGGCCCGTTCGCCGCCGGCCTGGTGATCGACCATGCCGGCTTTCGCTGGGCGTTCCTGCTGATGGCGGTGTTTCCGCTGGTGTGCTGGTGGTGGATGCGCGACGCGCGCGAACTGCCGCCGGTGGAGGCGCCGCCGGGCGCCAGGCGGGGAAAGGCCTGGGACCTCTGGCGCCAGCCGATGTTCCGCCGGCTGATGCTGGTGAACTGGGTCCTGTCCTCCTGCTGGGACGTGCACACCTTCGTGGTGCCGGTGCTGGGCCATGAGCGCGGCCTGTCGGCTTCGGTGATCGGCACCATCCTCGGCGGCTTCGCCGCGGCCGCCGCCCTGGTGCGCGTGCTGCTGCCCATGCTGGCCGCGCGCATCCACGAGTGGGCCTTGATCACCGGTGCGATGGTGGCGACGGCGCTGATCTTCGCCGTCTACCCTTTCATGCACACGGCATTGCCGATGGCAGTGTGCTCGATGCTGCTGGGCGTGGCGCTGGGCTGCGTGCAGCCGATGGTGATGAGCACGCTGCACCAGATCACCCCGCACCACCGCCATGGCGAGGCGGTGGGCATGCGGATGATGACCATCAACGCCTCCAGCGTCGCCATGCCGATGCTGTTCGGCGCGTTCGGCGCCGTCGTCGGCATCAGCGCGGTGTTCTGGACGGTGGCGGTGGCGGTCGGGCTGGGCAGCCGCCTGGCCGTGGGTCTCAGAGCCGGTAAAACGTCTTGATCAGGTGCCAGGCCGTCTCCGCGTCGTCGGCGAACTGGAACAGGTCGAGGTCGGCGGCGGAGATCACGCCTTCCTCCACCAGCATCTCGAAGTTGATCAGCCGCTTCCAGTAGTCGGAGCCGAACAGCACGATCGGCACCTGGCGCGCCTTGCGCGTTTGCACCAGCGTGATGATCTCGAACAGCTCGTCGAGCGTGCCGAAGCCGCCGGGAAAGGCCACCAGCGCCTTGGCCCGCATCATGAAGTGCATCTTGCGGATCGCGAAGTAGTGGAACCGGAAGCTCAGCGCCGGCGTGACATACGGGTTGGGCTCTTCCTCCATCGGCAGCGCGATCGCCAGGC
>NZ_JAQGLS010000304.1 GCF_028292805.1 Ramlibacter sp.
ACTGGATCCCGAACGATCCCACGCTGGTCGCGCAGATCCTGAAGATCAGCGCCTCCTACTCGCCGCCCCCACCCGAAGGCTTTGTCAGCCCGATGACCTGGGGGATCGAGAGCCACGTGGCGGAGCGTTTTGGTGCCGCCGGCGTGCCGGCGGCCGACATCGCCTGCGACAGGGAGACCTACACCTTCAATTTCGACGGCCCCCCGTCCGCGTTCGTCGATGCGTTTCGCCGCTATTACGGCCCGACGATGAATGCATTTGACGCAGCCGAAAAGAACGGGCGCAGCGATGCGCTCCGCACCGAGCTTGAGCAACTGTTCGCGACCCAGAACCGCAGCACGCGAGAAGGCGCGACGTCCATTCCGGCGACTTTTCTGAAGGTGAGCGTGGACATCCACTGACTTCGCAGAGGCGCTGCACGGCCAGGACCGGACGTTCACAAGGGCGACGTCTGTGGCTGTGTTTCTGGAGTTTGCTCGGTCCGCGCCGCAGCCAAGGGTCTTCCGCGCGCTCGCAAGCAGGAGTGCCTGGCGCCGCGGATCATGCGGGAAGGATCAGCTTCGATGTTTGGAGTCTGCACACATGCCCGACGTGCTGCGGCTCCAGGAAGACTGCTACGTGGAGATCGAGCCGCAGTCGCGGGAGTCGCCCGAGGCAAAGATACTCGCATCGCCAGGGACCTGCCTGGCCGCCGAGACCGCCGAGACCGCCGAGACCGCCGAGACCGCCGATGGTGTGGCCGGCTATCTCATCGCGGTTCCCGTCCGCCATCCGGATCTGCCTGCGTTGAACGCCCCGTCCCTCCATCTGGCGACGGGTAAGGGCCGCAGATGGATTGCAGCGTGGCTGCGAGATCGAGCTTTCCTTCTTCCGCCAGTTGCAAGGCAATGAAGGACGCCAGGGGCTTGGTGAGCGAGGCGGCTTCGAAGACAGTGTCGGTGTCGACCGGACGATCGTCGCTTTTCTCTACACTCTCCCTGCCCATGCTGCGCTACTTCACCCGCCCCGTCACCGCCTTCCAGCAGAACTGCTCCGTCGTCTACGAAGACGCCAGCCGCCGCGCCGCGGTGATCGACCCGGGCGGCGACCTCGACGCGTTGCTGCGGGAGATCGGCCGGCGCGGCCTGCAGCTCGAGCAGATCTGGCTGACGCACGCCCACATCGACCATGCCGGCGGCACCGCCGAACTGGCGCGGCGGCTGGGCCTGCCGATCATCGGGCCGCATCCGGGCGATCAGTTCTGGATCACCGGGCTGCCCGAGCAAGGCGCGATGTTCGGCTTTCCGCCGGCCGAGGCTTTCACGCCGACGCGCTGGCTGCACGATGGCGACACGGTGGAACTGGCCGGCCACGTGCTCAATGTGCGGCACTGCCCGGGGCACACGCCGGGGCACGTGGTGTTTCATTCGCCGGAAATGCAGCGCGCCTTCGTGGGCGACGTTCTGTTTGCCGGCGGCATAGGCCGCACCGACTTTCCGCAAGGCGACCACGCCACGCTGATCGCCAGCATCACGCAACGGCTGTGGCCGATGGGGGACGACACCGTCTTCATCCCCGGCCACGGGCCGGAAAGCAGCTTCGGACAGGAGCGCAAGACCAACCCGTACGTGGGCGGCACCTGAAGCGTCAGCGGCGGGCGCGCCCCTGCTCGTACAGGCTCTTCACGCGGGGCACGTTTTCCCGCAATCGCGCGATGCGGTCCGGCCCCGTCGGGTGGGTCGAGAGAAAGCCCGGCGCGCCGCCGCCGCCGGCGGCCTGCCCCATCTTCTCCCACAAGGTGACCGAGGCGGCGGGGTTGAAGCCGGCGCGCGCGCCCAGCTCCAGGCCGACCAGGTCCGCATCCACTTCGTCGTCGCGGCTGAATTTCAGCGTCAGCAGCTGGGTGCCGACGTTGGCCGCCAGGTCGCCGATCTGGCCCAGGCCGAACAGCGAGGCGCCCAGCGACAGCAGCGCGCCCGTGCCCTGGCTCTTGGCGATGCGTTCGCGGGCGTGCTCGCGCAAGGCGTGCGCCATCTCGTGGCCCATCACCATCGCCGTTTCGTCGTCGGTCAGCTTGAGCTTGTCCAGGATGCCGGTAAAGAAGGCGATCTTGCCGCCCGGCATGCAAAAGGCGTTGATCTGCTGGCTGCCGATGAGGTTGACCTCCCACTTCCATTGCCTGGCCCGGTCGTTCCAGCGCGTCGCATGCGGGATGATGCGGCTGGCGATGGCGCGCAGCCGCTGCAACTGCAGATGGCTGTCGGGCGCCAGCGCGCGCTTGGCACGGGCCTGCTCCAGCATCTGCACGTATTGCTTGGACGCCGCGCCCTCCAGTTCGGCCGCCGGCACCAGCGTGCGCAGCCGCGACGACTCGCCCACGTCCACCTGCGCCAGCAGCGGCGTGGCCACGGCGGCGCCCGCAAGCAGCAGGAAGGCCCGGCGCGGGGACGACCAGGACGATGACTTGGCAACGCAGAGCAGGCACATGGCTCAATAATAGAGACGAACAACACGCAACCATGTCAGACCCCACCGCGAGCACGGCTCAGCCAGAAGCTTCCCGACCCACATGGGGTGAGACCCTCCGCGTCTACCTCGAGGCGCCCACCTTGCGCATGCTGTTCCTCGGCTTTTCCGCCGGGTTGCCGCTGCTGCTGGTGCTGGGCACGCTGGGCTTTCGGCTGCGCGAGGCGGGCATCGACCGCACCACCATCGGCTTTCTGTCATGGGTGGGCCTGGCCTACGGCGTGAAGTGGCTGTGGGCGCCGCTGGTCGACCGGCTGCCGCTCCCGCTGCTCACGCGCTGGCTGGGGCGCCGCCGCAGCTGGCTGCTGCTGGCGCAGGTCGTCATCGCGCTGGGCCTGACCGGCATGGCGCTGACCGATCCCAGGAACGCGCTGAACGCGGTGGTGTGGTTCGCCGTATTGGTGGCCTTCGCCTCCGCCACCCAGGACATTGCGCTGGACGCGTTTCGCATCGAGTCGGCCGGCACCGAGCGCCAGGGCGCGCTGGCCGCGGCCTACCAGACCGGCTACCGACTGGCCATGATCTGGGCCGGCGCCGGCGTGCTGTGGATCGCGGCGCGCGCGGAGATCGCCGACGCCTCGGCCTACCAGCACGCGGCCTGGCAGACCGCCTACCTGGTGATGGCGTTGTCGATGGGCGTTGGCATGGTCACGGTGCTGCTGTCGCCCGAGCCGGTGGGCCGGCCGCTGGCGCCGACGCGCGGGGTGGCGCAATGGCTGCAGGTGGCGCTGGTCGAGCCGTTCACCGACTTCATCCGCCGCTACCGCTGGCATGCGGCGCTGATCCTCGGGCTGATCGCCGTCTACCGCATCAGCGACGTCGTGATGGGCATCATGGCCAACCCGTTCTACGTCGACATGGGCTACACCAAGGAGGAAGTGGCCACCGTCAGCAAGTTCTTCGGCGTGATCATGACGCTGGCCGGCGCCTTCCTGGGCGGCGCGCTGTCGCTGCGCCTGGGCGTGATGCGCACGCTGATGCTGGGCGCGGTGCTCAGCGCCGCCAGCAACCTGCTGTTCGCCTGGCTGGCCGGCCGTGGCCACGACGTGATGGGGCTGGTGTTCGTGGTCTCGGCCGACAACCTCTCGGGCGGCATCGCCTCGGCCGCTTTCGTCGCCTACCTCTCGAGCCTGACCAACATCCAGTACTCGGCCACGCAGTACGCGCTGTTCAGCTCCATGATGCTGCTGCTGCCGAAATGGCTGGCGGGGTTTTCCGGCAAGTTCGTCGACGCCTTCGGCTACGCGCCGTTCTTCATCTGGACGGCGGCGCTGGGACTGCCGGTGCTGCTGCTGGTGTGGCTGGCCACGCGCAACCTGAAGACGCTGCCGCCGCAGCGGCCGGGGATCGTGGCCGACGATTGATGCCGCATGGTGCGGCGCCAAGGCTTGCACACGCTAGGAATGCAGTTGCGCGAGCAGCTTGCGCTGGACCTTTCCCAACGCGGTCTTCGGCAACTGCGCCGGCCAGAACCAGCGACGCGGCTGCTCGAAGCGCGCCAGCCGCTGCAGCAGGTGCGCCTGCAGCGCCTCCTGCGAGGCCGGATGCGCCGGCAGCGCCTGCTCGATCTCGCCTGGGTGGATGTTCTCGCCGCCCGAGATCACCAGCTCGCGGGCCCGCCCGACGATGCGCCAGCTGCCGTCCGCGCGCCTGCTGCGCCAGCTCGCCGGTGGCGAACCAGCCGGCCGACGTGGTCCACCGCGTGCGCCGGCGGCAGCGCGATGGAGAACGGCCCCGTTTCGGTGGCGCCATAGACGTTGCAAACCGGCACGCCGCGATCGTGGAAGGCCTGCATCAGCCGCTCGGGCAGCAGGCTGGAGCCGGCCAGTTGGGCCAGCAACGGCGGCGGCGCGGCCGGCCGCCAGATCCAGCGCGCCGCAAGACAGTGTCTGCCCCTGGCTGCACGGCGGGCGGCGGGAGGAAGGTGCCCATTTACCCAACTTTACCGGGGGGACGCGCCACCGAGTCGCGCCCCTCCCACCATGTAAAGCAACGGGCCCCGCTTCGGTGGTCCCCCAGTACCATCCGCACATGCAGCACCTCCTGATGATCGAAGACGACACCCGCCTGGCCCAGATGGTCAGCGAGTACCTGGAGCGGTCCGGCTTCGGCGTGACGCACGCGCCCGACGCCATGAAGGGCCTGAGCCTGCTGGAGGAGCCGCCTTCCGGGACGGCACCCGACCTGGTGGTGCTCGACCTGATGCTGCCCGACCTGGACGGCCTGGAAGTCTGCCGCCGCGTGCGCGCGCTGCCGGGCGAGACCGGCAAGGTGCCGGTGCTGATGCTCACCGCCAAGGGCGACCCGATGGACCGCATCGTCGGCCTGGAGCTGGGCGCCGACGACTACCTGCCCAAGCCGTTCGAGCCGCGCGAGCTGCTGGCCCGCATCCGCGCCATCCTGCGCCGCCGCACCGAAGGCGCGCCCGCGCCGGCCAAGACCATGAAGTTCGGCACCATGGAGATCGACCGCGACGCCCGCACCGTCACCGTGGCCGGCAAGGCCGCCGAGCTGACCTCCTACCAGTTCGACCTGCTGGTGGTGCTGGCCGAGCGCGCCGGCCGGGTGCTCACGCGCGACCAGATCATGGAAGCGGTGCGCGGCCGCGAGCTGGAGGCCTTCGACCGCTCGATCGACGTTCACATGGGCCGGATCCGGGCCGCCATCGAAGCCGACGCCAAGAACCCCAAGCGCATCCTCACGGTGCGTGGCGTGGGCTACGTGTTCGCCAAGCAGCAGGATTGATGAGCGACTGGAACGCCCGCTGGCGGTTCCCCCTCTATCTGCGCATCTGGATCGCCGTCGTCGTGACGGTGGGCCTGCTGACGATCGCCTTCGGCTGGCTGTGGCAGCTCAACGCCGAACAGCAGCCCATGCGCGAAGTGATCATCCGCAACGAGGCCGGCGAGATCCTGGGCCAGAGCCGGGTGCGGCCGCAGCGCGTGCCGGGCCAGGGCTTCGAATTCGACATCGACATGAAGGACGGCACCAGTGTGTCGGTGCAGTTTCCGCCGCGCGCGCGCCAGCCGGGCGAGCCCCGCGACCCCGGCCGCCGCTGGCTGCCGCGCAGCACCTCGGGCTACATCTGGCTGCTGGGAATGGTGGCGCTGGCGGTGGCGCTGGGCAGCTACCCGATCGTGCGGCGGCTGACGCAGCGGGTCGAGCAATTGCGCCGCGGTGTCGAGCGCTGGGGCGAAGGCGACTTGTCGGCGCGCGTCAAGGAGGCGGGCAACGACGAAGTGGCCTTCCTGGCGCGCCGCTTCAACATCGCCGCGCAACGGGTCGAGACGCTGGTCAAGTCGCACAAGTCACTGCTGGCCAATGCCTCGCACGAGCTGCGCTCGCCGCTCACGCGCATCCGCATGGGGCTGGAGCTGATGGTGCCCGAGCCTTCGCCGCGCTCGCGCGAGGAAATCCTGCGCAACCTGGCCGAGCTCGACCAGCTGATCGACGAGATTTTGCTGGCCAGCCGGCTCGACGCCCGCGAAACCGACGTCGGCACCATCGAGCCGGTCGACCTGACGGGGCTGGCGGCCGAGGAAGCTTCGCGCGTCGATGCCGAACTGGGCGACTCCGAGCGTGCGGTGGTGGTCAACGGCGTGGCCAAGCTGCTGCGCCGGGCGGTGCGCAACCTGCTGGAGAACGCGCGACGCTACAGCGACGGTCCGGTGGCGATCACGGTGGAGCTCAAGGGCGGGAACGCCGTGCTGCGGGTGCGCGACCGCGGCCCCGGCGTGCCGCCGGCCGAGCGCGAGCGCATCTTCGAGCCGTTCTACCGGATGCGCGGCGCCAGCGAACGCGAAGGCGGCGTGGGCCTGGGGCTGGCACTGGTGCGCTCGATCACCGAGCGGCACCGCGGCACAGTGCACTGCGAAGACAACCCGGGCGGTGGCGCCTGCTTCGTGCTGACGCTGCCCTGTGAGCAGCTGTAAAGCTGCGCGAAAAGACTGGTTCGCCCCTCGCCAGGCGGCGGCGTTTTTCCGAGGAGGAAAGCTGCCATCCGCAGCGCCGGGGACCGCCTGCGCCACACGCAGGATGAAGCGGCCGCCGGCGGTGGCCAGGGTCTCTGCCCCGCAAGCAGCGCGCATCGGGTTCACGACTTTCAACGACCTCCTTCCAAGGACCGATGCAGCCACCCGCGAGGCGGCTGTTTTTTACAGGTCTTCGTTGATCCGCGGGGAAGACTACTCGCTGTCTGTATGGGTTCCCATGCGTAGCACCCTCCTCCTCGTAGACGTGCAGCTTTACTGCGCACCGTTTGAATGATTGCCTTGATCGCGGTTCATCCCCACGCACGTGGGGAACACAGCGCTTCGGCGCGTCCACCTGCAGCGGCATGCGGGGCGGCCTTTGCATTGGCCCACGCCGGTTCATCCCCACGCAAGTGGGGAACACGCCCTGCGTGAAATTATGAAACTGCCTCGCCGCGGTTCATCCCCCACGCACGTGGGGAACACAGCATCCTCGAGGGCGACACGACGCGCGACGTCGGTTCATCCCCACGCACGTGGGGAACACCGCAGTCCGCCCAGCTTCACCTCGATGCGGTTCGGTTCATCCCCACGCACGTGGGGAACACGCACAGTTTGTCGCTGATGGGTCGAACGTTGTCGCTTCATCCCCACGCACGTGGGGAACACAGCCTCGTCCAGTAGCCCGCCGCCTTCGCAGCCGGTTCATCCCCACG
>NZ_JAQGLS010000220.1 GCF_028292805.1 Ramlibacter sp.
GATCGCCGGGCGATTCTTCATGTCCTCCGCGACCTTCAGCTGCTCCGGGCTCTGGCATTCGTCGGCAAGGCGCTTGCCTTCCTTCTGGTTCATCAGCATCGACTTGTTGGCGATCTGCAGCCAGAGCGCGCCGCGCACCGGGTCTTCCAGGCGGATGGCGCCGGTGCGGCTTTCCACCGGGTGCATCACGAAGCGGTTGATGCCGTGCGTCACGAAGAAGAAGCCATCGCGCTTCATCGCCTTGATGGTCACGTGGGCGCCGAGTTCGCACTTGATGTCGCCGGTGTGGACCGTCCTGGCGATCGCCATCTGGCCTTCATTGAGCTTGATGCGCGGATCCGGCTCGGACATGGCCGTGGCTTCCTCGATGGCCAGGCGCGACGGCGCCTTCTTGGCGACCGGGGCCTTCTTGGCAGGCTCCGCCTTCTTCGCGGCGGGCTTGGCCGCCGGTGCGGCGGTCTGGGCGAACGCCGCAGCCGACATGGAAGCGATCAGGATGGAAGCAAAAACGATTTTCATGGCGTCTCTCCGTTGGACTCAGGGACGCACGGTGGCGAACCAGCCGCGCGCTTCTTCGGGGAGCTGTCTTCCGGTCTGGTGCGCCCTCTCCAGCACCTGCCAGTAATACCGATAGCTCGCCCTGTCCTCAAGTTTGCCGTCGAAGCTGATCGGTGCCCAGCTTGCCGCCTCCGCAAGCCCCAGAATCTGTGACGCCTTGTGAATTTCGTTGGCGCTGGGAGCAAACACTTCCACGATGGCCCTGATCTGGTCTGGGTGGATGCTCCACATCCGGGTGTAACCGAACTCGTTGGCTGCACGCGACGCCGCGGCCCGGAAAGCGGCCTGGTCGCGGAATTCCGTGACCACGCCATGCGAAGGCACCTTGCCGTGCGCGTGGCAGGCCGAGGCGATTTCCAGCTTGGCGCGCACCACCAGCGGGTGCGTGAACTGGCCTTCGACGCCCATGCCGTGCGACGGAATGGCGCCGCCGTGGGCGGAGACGAAGTCCATCAGGCCGAAGCTGAGCGACTGCATGCGCGAGTGAGCAGCGATGTCGAAGGCGCGGTGCACCGCCGCCGGCGACTCGATCAGGCCCTGCAGCGCGAGCTGCGGCGCGCCCGCGGCGTCCAGGGCCCTGGCGGCACGCTCGACGTCGGCCGGCGACTCCACCTTGGGCAGCATCACGTGCACCAGCCGCGCGCCGGCCTTGCCGACGATGATGGCGATGTCGCTTTCGAACGCGGGATGGTCGACCGGGTGCACCCGCACCGCGACCCGGGCCCCGGGCGCGGCGCCCAGTGCCAGCTCCGTCACCAGCGCCGCATGCTCGGCCTCACCGCCCACCGGGGCGCCGTCCTCGCAGTCGAGGGTGACGTCGAACACGCAGGCGCCGAACTCCTGCGCCATCTCGGCCTGCAGCTGCAGGCTCTTGCGCATGCGCGACTCGACGCCGCTGTAGTGGTCGCACACCGGCAAGCTGCTGGTGCGCGCCTGGGCGCCGAGGAGGATGTCTCTGGGGTGCATGGAGGGCTGGGGCTAGGGAAGGGCTAGGCGCTAGGGACGGGCTGGGGAGGAGGCATCCGGGCCGGCATTCCCCTAGTTCCCAGCCCTTTGGCACCTCAGACCAGATGCGCGACGCCGGCCTGCTCGTCCTGCAGCTCCTTGAGCGTCAGGTCGATGCGCTCCTGCGAGAAGGCATCGATCTCCAGGCCTTCGACGATCTTGTATTCGCCGTTGCGGGTGGTGACCGGGAAGCCGAACATGGTGTCCTTGGGGATGCCGTACTGGCCGTCCGACGGCACGCCCATGGTGACCCACTTGCCGTTGGAGCCCAGCGCCCAGTCGCGCATGTGGTCGATGGCGGCATTGGCGGCGGAGGCGGCAGACGACAGGCCGCGCGCTTCGATGATCGCGGCGCCGCGCTTGCCCACCGTCGGCAGGAACACGTTCTTGTTCCACTCCTGGTCGTTGATCAGGTCCTTGACCGCCTTGCCGCCAACCGTGGCGAAACGGTAGTCGGCGTACATGGTGGGCGAATGGTTGCCCCACACGGTCAGCTGCTCGATGTCGGCGACGGCAGTGCCGGTCTTGGCGGCCACCTGCGACAGCGCGCGGTTGTGGTCCAGCCGCAGCATGGCGGTGAAGTTCTGGCGCGGCAGGCTGGGCGCGCTCTTCATCGCGATGTAGGCGTTGGTGTTGGCCGGGTTGCCGACCACCAGCACCTTGACGTTGCGAGAAGCGACCTTGTCCAGGGCCTGGCCCTGGGCGGTGAAGATCTTGCCGTTGATGGCCAGCAGCTCCGAGCGCTCCATCCCGGCCTTGCGCGGCATCGAGCCGACCAGCAGCGCGTAGTCGGTGTCCTTGAAGGCGGTCATCGGGTCGCTGTGGGCTTCCATGCCGGCCAGCAGCGGGAAGGCGCAGTCTTCCAGCTCCATCATCACGCCCTTGAGCGCCTTTTGCGGGCCCTCCACCGGGACTTCCAGCAGCTGCAGGATCACGGGCTGGTCCTTGCCCAGCATCTCGCCGGAGGCGATGCGGAACAGCAGGGCATAACCGATCTGGCCGGCGGCGCCGGTGACAGC
This sequence comes from Ramlibacter sp., assembly GCF_028292805.1. Taxonomy (GTDB): domain Bacteria; phylum Pseudomonadota; class Gammaproteobacteria; order Burkholderiales; family Burkholderiaceae_C; genus Ramlibacter. Next base: position 2,583 of record NZ_JAQGLS010000220.1, read on the forward strand.
AACGCGAACGGGCTTCTTGCTCATGGAAAATCTCCGAAGGAAGTTGGGGCGAATACGGTGCCGGCGAGGCGGTGCGGCGCAGCTGCGATGGCCCGCCTGGACAGCCCGGGAGTGTACCCGTGAAAACCCGCCTGGGTCAATTTGTCTTATGTCTTATATAAGATATCATCCCGGCTTGGTCGGGCCCCGCGCCCTGCCCCATCCTCCATGGCCGTCGCTCACCCACCTCCACCCGAAACCGATGCGGCCGGCGCCGACGCCCCGGCCCCGACGACGGCGGCTTTCAGCCCGCTGTACCAGCAGATCAAGGGCCTGATCCTGCAGCGGCTGCAGTCGGGCGAGTGGAAGCCGGCCGAGGCGATCCCCAGCGAGATGGAACTGGCGGCGCGCTTTCGCGTCAGCCAGGGCACGGTGCGCAAGGCCATCGACGAACTGGCGGCCGACAACCTGGTGGTGCGCCGCCAGGGCAAGGGCACCTTCGTCGCCACCCATGCCGAACAGCACGTGCGCTACCGCTTCCTCAAGCTGGTGCCCGACAGCGGCGACCGCGACAGCGAGGGCCCGGCCCACCGCGACGTGCTGGAGTGCCGGCGCGTGCGCGCCAGCGCCGAAATCGCCCGCGGCCTGGCACTGCGCACCGGCGACCCGGTGGTGCAGGTGCGGCGCGTGCTGTCCTTTGGCGGCGTGCCGACCATCCTGGAAGAAATCTGGCTGCCGGGCACCACCTTCAAGGGCCTGACGGCGGAGCAGATGGCGGGCTACCAGGGTCCCACCTACGCGATGTTCGAACTGGAGTTCGGCGTGCGCATGGTGCGGGCCGAGGAAAAGATCCGGGCCGTGGCCGCCGACGCGCAGCAGGCGCGCTTGCTGGCCCTGCGCGAAGGCGCGCCGCTGCTCAGCGTGGAGCGGCTTTCTCTCACCTACAACGACCTGCCGATGGAGCTGCGGCGCGGCCTCTACCGCACCGATAGCCACCACTACCGCAACGACCTGAACTGAACCGCGGCGACAGGTCATTTGTCGCGCTTGCGTATCAGTCTGTTGCATTGCAATAGAATTTTGGGCTGTCCGCACCTTTCCCTCCCCCCATTTTCCGCAGCGCATGCCCGCCATCCTGAAAGAAACCCCATGACAGAGCTCGCCAAGAAGCGGCCCGAGTTCCGCAACATCAACGCCCTGACGGACTTGCCCAAGTACCGCCTGCCGGCGGCGGGCATCGTGTCGATCCTGCACCGCATCAGCGGTGTGCTGATGTTCGTGCTGCTGCCCTTCATCATCTGGATCTTCGACACCTCGGTCTCCTCGGAGATTTCCAGCGCCCGCCTGCGCCACGCCTTCAGCGGCGGCGCGCTCGGCGTGCTCGTCAAGCTGGTCGCGCTGGCCCTGATCTGGGCCTACCTGCACCACTTCATCGCCGGGCTGCGCCACGTGTGGATGGACTTGAGCCACAAGGCCGTCAGCAAGGAATGGGGCTTCATGTCGGCCAAGGTCACGCTGGTGTCCAGCGTGCTCCTGACCTTCGTGCTGGCGCTCAAGCTGTTCGGCGTTTATTGAACAACCCAGCCAGGAGAAACAACATGGCAGTCAATTACGGCTCGCGCCGCAGCGTCGTCGGCGCCCACTACGGCACCCGCGACTGGCTCGCGCAGCGCGCCACCGCCCTCCTGATGGCCCTTTTCACCTTCGTGGTGCTGGCCAAGGTGCTGTTCACCAGCGGCCCGGTCAGCTACGAGAGCTGGGCCGGCATCTTCCATCCGCAGTGGATGAAGATGCTGACCTTCGCCACCATCCTCGGCCTGGTCCTGCACGTGTGGGTGGGCATGCGCGACGTGCTGATGGACTACGTCAAGCCGGTGGGCATCCGCCTGGCGCTCCAGGTCATCGTCATCGTCTGGCTGGTCGGCTGCGCCGGCTGGGCCATCCAGGTCCTCTGGAGAGTCTGAAGAACACCATGAGCTACACCAGCAAGAACATCACCACCCGCAAGTTCGATGTCGTCATCGTCGGCGCCGGCGGCTCCGGCATGCGCGCCTCGCTGCAACTGGCCCGGGCCGGCCTGAACGTGGCCGTGCTGTCCAAGGTCTTCCCGACCCGCTCGCACACCGTGGCGGCGCAAGGCGGCATCGGCGCGTCCCTGGGCAACATGTCCGAGGACAACTGGCACTACCACTTCTACGACACCGTCAAGGGCTCGGACTGGCTGGGCGACCAGGATGCCATCGAGTACATGTGCCGCGAGGCGCCCAAGGTGGTCTACGAGCTGGAGCACTTCGGCATGCCGTTCGACCGCAACCCGGACGGCACGATCTACCAGCGCCCGTTCGGCGGCCACACCGCCAACTACGGCGAAAAGCCGGTGCAGCGCGCCTGCGCCGCCGCCGACCGCACCGGCCACGCCATGCTGCACACGCTGTACCAGCAGAACGTCAAGGCCCGCACCAGCTTCTTCGTCGAGTGGATGGCGCTGGACCTGATCCGCGACGGCGAAGGCGACGTGGTCGGCGTGACCGCCCTGGAGATGGAAACCGGCGACCTGCACGTGCTGCACGCCAAGACCGTGCTGCTGGCCACCGGTGGCGCCGGCCGCATCTTCGCCGCTTCCACCAACGCCTTCATCAACACCGGCGACGGCCTGGGCATGGCGGCGCGCGCCGGCATCCCGCTGGAAGACATGGAGTTCTGGCAATTCCACCCCACCGGCGTGGCCGGCGCCGGCGTGCTGCTGACCGAAGGCTGCCGCGGCGAAGGCGCGATCTTGCTGAACAGCAATGGCGAGCGCTTCATGGAGCGTTATGCCCCGACGCTGAAAGACCTGGCGCCGCGCGACTTCGTGTCCCGCTCGATGGACCAGGAGATCAAGGAAGGACGCGGCTGTGGTCCCAACAAGGACTACGTGCTGCTCAAGCTCGACCACCTGGGCGCCGAGACCATCCACAAGCGGCTGCCGTCGGTCTACGAGATCGGCGTCAACTTCGCCAACGTCGACATCACGCGCGAGCCGATTCCAGTGGTGCCCACCATCCACTACCAGATGGGCGGCATTCCCACCAACATCAACGGCCAGGTGGTGTCGCAGCAGCCGGGCGACGATAACGCGCCCATCAACGGCCTGTACGCGGTGGGCGAATGCTCCTGCGTCAGCGTGCACGGGGCCAACCGCCTGGGCACCAACTCGCTGCTGGACCTGCTGGTGTTCGGCAAGGCCGCCGGCAACCACATCGTCGAGTTCGCCAGCCGCAGCAAGTCGCACAAGTCGCTGCCCGCCGACTGCGCCGACCAGTCGCTGGAGCGCCTGAACCGCCTGGAGAACACCCGCTCGGGCGAGTACTCGCAGGACGTGGCCAACGACATCCGCGCCTCGATGCAGCAGCACGCGGCCGTGTTCCGCACCCAGGCCAGCATGGACGAGGGCGTGCGCAAGATCGCCGCCATCCGCGAGCGCGTGGCCGGCATCGAGCTCAAGGACAAGTCCAAGATCTTCAACACCGCCCGCATCGAGGCGCTGGAAGTCGAGAACCTGATCGAGGCGGCGCAAGCCACCATCGTCTCGGCGGCCGCCCGCAAGGAATGCCGCGGCGCCCACACGGTCAAGGACTACGAGCGGCCGGCCGACGACGCCGTGGCGCCGCTGGGCCGCGACGACGTCAACTGGATGAAGCACAGCCTGTGGTACAGCCAGGACAACCGGCTGGCCTACAAGGCGGTCAAGCTCAAGCCGCTGACGGTGGACTCGGTGCCACCCAAGGTGCGCACGTTCTAAGCAGTTCCGCATACGTACTCCTGCTGACCCGCACACCCTTTCAAGATAACGGACTCCCCATGGAAAAGCGCACCTTCCACATCTACCGCTACGATCCCGACAAGGACGCCAAGCCGTACATGCAGACGATCGAGATCGAGCTGGAGGGCAACGAGCGCATGCTGCTCGACGCCCTGATGAAGCTGAAGGCGCAGGACCCGACGCTGTCGTTCCGCCGATCCTGCCGCGAAGGCGTGTGCGGCTCGGATGCGATGAACATCAACGGCAAGAACGGCCTGGCCTGCCTGGCCAACCTGCTGACGCTGAAGGGCCCGATCACGCTCAAGCCGCTGCCCGGTCTGCCGGTGGTACGCGACCTGATCGTCGACATGACCGACTTCTTCAAGCAGTACCACTCGATCAAGCCGTACCTGGTCAACGACAGCATCCCGCCCGAGACCGAGCGCCTGCAGTCGCCGGAAGAGCGCGACGAGCTCAACGGCCTGTACGAATGCATCCTGTGCGCCAGCTGCTCCACGGCCTGCCCCAGCTTCTGGTGGAACCCCGACAAGTTCGTCGGCCCGGCCGGCCTGCTGCAGGCCTACCGCTTCATCGCCGACAGCCGCGACGAAGGCACCGCCGAGCGCCTGGACAACCTGGAAGACCCGTACCGCCTGTTCCGCTGCCACACCATCATGAACTGCGTCGACGTCTGCCCCAAGGGCCTGAACCCGACGATGGCGATCGGCAAGATCAAGGAACTGATGGTCCGCCGCGCGGTGTGACCAAATTGGCGACAATGGCGCAAGAGCTGCTCGACGAACGGGGCCTGAGCAAGCTTCGCTGGCGCTGCCGCCGCGGGCTGCTCGAGAACGACCTGCTGATCGCTCGCTTTTTCGAGCAGCATGCGGCCACCCTCACCGTGGGGCAGGCGCAAGCGCTGGGCGAGTTGATGGAGCTGGCCGACAACGACCTGCTGGACCTGCTGCTGCGGCGCCGGGATCCCGAGGGCGAGCTGGCCCGGCCCCAGGTGAGACAAGTGCTGGAGATGCTGCGCCTGCCGGCGCCGGCGTCGCCGCCACTCGGGCAAATGAAAACTGTTTAGGAAACCGTGATGAAACTCGCAGACAACAAAGCCACCCTGTCGTTCAGCAATGGCAGCCCCAACGTCGAGCTGCCGGTCTACCAGGGCAGCATCGGCCCGGACGTGATCGACATCCGCAAGCTGTATGCGCAGACCGGCATGTTCACGTACGACCCCGGCTTCATGTCGACAGCTTCCTGCCAGTCCGCCATCACCTACATCGACGGCGACAAGGGCGAGTTGCTGTACCGCGGCTACCCGATCGAGCAGCTGGCCACCAACTGCGATTTCCTGGAGACCTGCCACCTGCTGCTGTACGGCGAACTGCCTGACGCGCAGAAGAAGAAGGACTTCGACGCCCGCGTGACCAACCATACGATGGTCAACGAGCAAATGCAGTTCTTCCTGCGCGGCTTTCGCCGTGATGCCCATCCGATGGCGGTCATGACCGGACTGGTCGGCGCGCTGTCGGCCTTCTATCACGACAGCACGGACATCAACAATCCGGAACACCGCGAGATTTCGGCGATCCGCCTGATCGCCAAGATGCCCACCCTGGTGGCGATGGCATACAAGTACAGCGTCGGCCAGCCGTACATCTACCCGAAGAACGACCTGTCGTACACCGCGAACTTCATGCGCATGATGTTCGCCACCCCGTGCGAGGAGTACGTGCCCAACGACGTGCTGGTGCGCGCCATGGACCGTATCTTCATCCTGCACGCCGACCACGAGCAGAACGCTTCGACCTCCACCGTCCGCCTGTGCGGCTCGTCCGGCACCAACCCCTTCGCCGCCATCGCGGCCGGCGTGGCCTGCCTGTGGGGGCCGGCGCACGGCGGCGCCAACGAAGCGGCGCTGAACATGCTGGAAGACATCCAGAAGATGGGCGGCGTGGCCAAGATCGGCGAGTTCGTCTCCAAGGTCAAGGACAAGAACAGCGGCATCAAGCTGATGGGCTTCGGCCACCGCGTGTACAAGAACTACGACCCGCGCGCCAAGCTGATGCGCGAGACCTGCCATGAAGTGCTGGCCGAGCTGGGCCTGCAGAACGACCCGCTGTTCAAGCTGGCCATGGCCCTGGAGAAGGTGGCGCTGGAAGACGAATACTTCGTCTCCCGCAAGCTGTACCCCAACGTCGACTTCTACTCCGGCATCGTGCAGCGCGCGATCGGCATCCCGGTCGGCCTGTTCACCGCGATCTTCGCGCTGGCCCGCACCGTCGGCTGGATCGCCCAGCTCAACGAGATGATCGGCGACCCGGAGTACAAGATCGGTCGTCCGCGCCAGCTGTTCGTGGGCTCGCCCAGGCGCGACGTGGCGCCGCTGTCGCAGCGCTGATTCCGCCGCGGTCGAACCAGGAAGGCCCGCGTCAGCGGGCCTTCTTCATGGGGCGCTAGCGCCGGCTCTTGAGCCAGCGCCTGGCGGCAACCGGGTCGGCCAGCATCCGCAGCAGCAGCTCCATCTGCGCCAGCCCATCGCGCAGGCTTGCGGCCTGGCGCCGCAGCAGCTCACCCATCTTGCGCGGGTGCAGGGTGCCCAGCGGCTCCAGACCGACGTCATCACTGAACTCGGCGTCGACGCGCCGGATCTCGGCCCTGAGCTCGTCCAGCTGCCCGGCCAGCACTTTGCTGTAGTGGCGCAGCCGGCGCGCATCCATGGCCGCCACGTGGGCGGCATCCACCTGCTCGATGCGCAGCTGCAGTTCCAGCAGCGCGAGCAGGTCGGACTGCGCGTACGCGCGGTTGGCCTCCTGCATCAGGCCGGTCCGGGTCGCGCGCTCGACCGGGTCGGTGGCCCGGTCCGGGTGCAGCGCACTGGCCAGTTTGCGGAACACGTCGCGTACCGATTGCGACGCATCCTGCTCTTCCTGGGCGCGCCGCCGCACGGCGCCGCTCTTGCGGCGCCGTGCGGCGCTCGAATCGGGTGGGGGCGCCGCGTCGCCCAGATCTCGGTCCGGGTCCGGGTCCGGGTCCGGGCTCGGGGCCTCGAACGCCCCGTCGCCATGGCGGGCGAACAGGGCTGCCAGCTGCGCGTCGCTGCCATCCAGAGCCAGCAGGTCGCCGGCGGTTTCCACCACCAGTTCGCTCAAGGCGGCTTGCTCGGCCCGGCTCCAGCCGGGCCGGTCGCCGGCGGCGTCCAGTGCCAGGGCCCAGCGCCGCCGAGCCGCGCGCAGCTGCGCCTGCAGCGGCCCCAGCGTCTTGGCATAGCCCTTGCGGTAGTCGGCAATGCTGTCCCGCCAGGCCTGCAAGGCCGCGCGAGCCTGCTCGATCTGCTCGACCAGGCCGTTGAAGCGCTGCTGCTCGGGGGTGAGCCTGCGGTCGGCGCCGGCAGGCGCGAGTCTCAAGGCCTGGAGGTCGGACATGGGCAAGGGGTGGGATTGCGTGGACTGGAAGGTGAACGGCCCCTCCGCGTCGCCGGCCATCGCATATCACGATGACCAAGTCACCATTTTACTGAGAAAATCACTGTTCGACATCGTCACTGGCGATGCCATCCACCCCATGGACACCTCGGAACGCTCCTTCGCCCGCCGGATCGACCTGACCTCGCTGCAGCTGTTCGTCGCTGTCTGCGAGCTGGGGTCGATCGGCCGCGCCGCCGAGCGCGAGTTCATCGCGGCCTCGGCGGTCAGCAAGCGATTGTCGGACCTGGAGGCCACGCTGCAGACGCCGCTGCTGTACCGACACACCCGCGGCGTCGACCTGACGCCGGCCGGCGAGAGCCTGCTGCACCACGCCCGCTCGGTCCTGTTCAGCCTGGAGAAGATGCAGGCCGAGCTGTCGGAGTACGCGCAGGGCGTGCGCGGCCACGTGCGCATCCACGCCAACATCTCCGCCATCGTGCAGTTCCTGCCGGAAGACCTGGGCGCCTTTTCGCGCGAGCATCCGCAGGTCAAGATCGATTTGGAGGAGCACCTGAGCACCGAGGTGCTGCGCGCGGTGCAGGAAGGCACGGCCGACGTGGGCATCTGCCACGCCGGCGTCGCCGGCGGCCACGGCCTGCAGGCCCTGCCCTACCGGCGCGACGAACTGGTGCTGATCGTGCCGCGCGACCACGCTCTGGCCAGCCGCGCAGCCGTCGCCTTCGACGACACGCTGGACCTGGACCACGTCGGGCTGCACTCCAACAGCTCCATCTACCTGGCGATGCGCGAAGCGGCGGCCGCGAGCGGCCGCACCATCCGGCTGCGCATCCACGTCACCGGCCTGGACGCCATGTGCCGGATGATCCACAACGGCCTGGGGGTGGGCGTCATGCCGCGCCGCGCCTTCACCCTGATGCACGGCGTGGGCGACCTCGCCTGCGTGCGACTGACCGACGCCTGGGCGCCCCGTGCCATCAGCCTGGTGGCGCGCGATTTCTCCACCCTGCCGCTGACCGCGCGGCTGCTGGTGGACCACCTGCGTGGTCGCGCCGACCCTGCCCCCGAGCCGGCCGAAGCACTCGCTGCCGCCGCATAGAATCGAAAGCCAAAGGACCTTCCATGGGACGCACCCTCTACGACAAGATCTGGGACGAGCACGTCGTCCATTCCGAGGACGACGGCACCGCCGTCCTCTACATCGACCGCCACCTGGTGCACGAAGTAACCAGCCCGCAGGCGTTCGAGGGCCTGCGCGAGGCCGGCCGCAAGGTCTGGCGCATCAGCTCGATCGTCGCCACCGCCGACCACAACACGCCCACCACCGGCTGGGATCTGGGCTACGGCGGCATCACCGACCCGATCAGCAAGGAGCAGGTGACGACGCTGGACAAGAACATCGCCGAGTTCGGGGCGGCGGCGTACTTCCCGTTCCTGTCCAAGCGGCAAGGCATCGTGCACGTGATCGGCCCCGAGCAGGGCGCGACGCTGCCCGGCATGACTGTCGTCTGCGGCGACTCGCACACCTCCACCCACGGCGCCTTCGGCGCGCTGGCGCACGGCATCGGCACCTCCGAAGTCGAGCACGTGATGGCCACGCAGACGCTGCTGGCCAGGAAGGCGAAGAACCTGCTGGTGCAGGTCGATGGCAAGCTGGCCGCCGGCGTGACGGCCAAGGACATCGTGCTGGCCATCATCGGCCGCATCGGCACCGCGGGCGGCACCGGCTACACCATCGAGTTCGGCGGCTCTGCCATCCGCGCCCTGTCGATGGAAGGCCGCATGACGGTCTGCAACATGGCGATCGAGGCCGGCGCGCGCGCCGGCCTGGTGGCGGTGGACGAGAAGACCATCGAGTACGTGCGTGGCCGGCCGCTGTCGCCCAAGGGGCTGGAGTTCGAGCACGCGGCGGCCTACTGGCGCACGCTGCAGTCCGACCCGGACGCGAAGTTCGACACGGTGGTCAAGCTTGACGCCTCGCAGATCCTGCCGCAGGTCACCTGGGGCACCTCGCCCGAGATGGTGCTGGGCATCGACGCCCGCGTGCCGGATCCGGACCGCGAGAAAGACCCGAACAAGCGCGATGCCATCGAGCGCGCGCTGGCCTACATGGGCCTGCAGCCGGGCAAGGCACTGAACGACCTGTACCTGGACAAGGTGTTCATCGGCTCGTGCACCAACAGCCGCATCGAGGACATGCGCGAAGCCGCCGCGCTGGTCAAGAAACTGGGCCGCAAGGTCGCCTCCAACATCAAGGTCGCGATGGTGGTGCCGGGCTCCGGGCTGGTCAAAGACCAGGCCGAGCGCGAAGGCCTGCACGAGATCTTCACGGCCGCCGGCTTCGAATGGCGCGAGCCGGGCTGCTCGATGTGCCTGGCCATGAACGCCGACCGGCTCGAGCCGGGCGAGCGCTGCGCCTCCACCAGAAACCGCAACTTCGAAGGCCGCCAGGGCGCCGGCGGCCGCACGCACCTGGTCAGTCCAGCCATGGCCGCGGCCGCCGCGGTGCATGGACATTTCGTCGACGTTCGCCAGTTCGCCTGACCCCTAGCTCTGACCAGGAGATTCACCATGAAAACCATCGTCACCCTGCTTGCCGCCGCCTTCCTGCTGGCCGGCTGCAACACCGTGCGCGGCTTCGGCCAGGACGTTCAGAAGGCCGGTGAGAAATTGGAAGACAAGGCGAGGAAATGATGGAGAAATTTGCCGTCCACAAAGGCCTGGTCGCCCCGATCGACCGCGAGAACGTCGACACCGACGCCATCATTCCCAAGCAGTTCCTCAAGTCGATCCGCAAGACCGGCTTCGGCCAGAACCTGTTCGACGAGTGGCGCTACCTCGACCACGGCGAGCCGGGCGAGGACATCAGCAAACGCCAGCCGAACCCGGATTTCGTGCTGAACCAGCCGCGCTACAAGAATGCGTCGGTGCTGCTGGCGCGCAAGAACTTCGGCTGCGGCTCCTCGCGCGAACACGCGCCGTGGGCGATCCAGCAGTACGGGTTCCGGGCCCTGATCGCGCCGAGCTTTGCCGACATCTTCTTCAACAACTGCTTCAAGAACGGCCTGCTGCCCATCGTGCTGCCTGAAGCCACGGTCGCCAAGCTGTTCGACGAAGTGCACGCCTTCCCCGGCTACACGCTGACCGTCGACCTGGAGCGCCAGGTGGTCGTCAAGGCGCAAGGCGAGGAGATCCCGTTCGAGGTGCAGGCGTTTCGCAAGTACTGCCTGCTCAACGGCTTCGACGACATCGGCCTGACGCTGCTCAAGTCCGAGAAGATCAAGGCCTTCGAGGCCGAGCGCCTCGCCACCAAGCCCTGGCTTGCCCACACCCTGGAACGATAAGAAGAACCGCCCATGAAAATCGCAGTCCTGCCGGGTGACGGCATCGGCACCGAAATCGTCGCCGAGGCCATCAAGGTGCTGGCCGTCCTCGACCTTCCATTCGAGATGGAGACAGCCCTGGTGGGCGGCGTCGCCTACGACGCCCACGGCCATCCCCTGCCGGAAGCCACGCTGAAGCTGGCCAAGGAAGCCGACGCGGTGCTGTTCGGCGCCGTCGGCGACTGGAAGTACGACAAGCTCGAGCGCCAGTTCCGCCCGGAGCAGGCCATCCTTGGCCTGCGCAAGAACCTGGGCCTGTTCGCCAACTTTCGCCCGGCGATCTGCTACGAGCAGCTGGTCGACGCCTCCAGCCTCAAGCCCGAGGTGATCTCCGGCCTGGACATCCTGATCATCCGGGAGCTGACCGGCGACATCTACTTTGGCCAGCCGCGCGGCCGCCGCATCGCCCCGGACGGCGCCTACGCCGGCGCCGAGGAAGCCTTCGACACCATGCGTTACGCCCGGCCGGAGATCGAGCGCATCGCCCACGTGGCGTTCCAGGCCGCCCGCAAGCGCAGCAAGCGGGTGACCAGCGTCGACAAGGCCAATGTGCTGGAGACCTTCCAGTTCTGGAAGGACGTGGTGACCGAGGTGGGCCAGCAGTATCCGGACGTGGAACTGGACCACATGTACGTGGACAACGCCGCCATGCAGCTGGTGCGCGCGCCCAAGAAATTCGACGTGATCGTCACCGGCAACATGTTCGGCGACATCCTCTCGGACGAGGCGGCGATGCTGACCGGCTCCATCGGCATGCTGCCCTCGGCCAGCCTGAACGCCAGCAACCAGGGCCTGTACGAACCGTCGCACGGCAGCGCGCCCGATATCGCCGGCCAGGGGATTGCCAATCCTTTGGCTACAATATTGTCTGCCGCCATGATGCTTCGCTTTTCACTGAACCAGCCCCAAGCCGCCGACCGGATCGAGTCCGCGGTGAAGGACGTGCTCGCTTCGGGACTGCGGACGGCGGACATCTGGTCGAGCGGGGCCACCAAGGTCGGCACCCGCGAGATGGGCGATGCCGTGGTCGCAGCGATCACGACGAAGACCACCACCAAGGGCTAGCAAGCTCCGGTTCGTCGCGCGCCCCTTCCGGCTCCTGACGAGCCGGGAGACACAGATTCAAACTGAAAGGCGCACGGCAATGACTCTCTCGAACGGACAACAACCGCTGGTCGGCCTGGTCGGCTGGCGCGGCATGGTCGGCTCGGTCCTGATGGACCGGATGCAGGCCGAAGGCGACTTCGGCCTGATCGAGCCCGTCTTCTTCTCCACCTCCAACGCCGGCGGCAAGGCCCCGGCGTTCGCGAAGAACGAAGCCACCCTGAAAGATGCCTTCGACATCGAGGCCCTGAGAAAGTGCGACATCGTCATCACCGCCCAGGGCGGTGACTACACCTCCCAGGTCTTCCCCAAGCTGCGCGCCGGCGGCTGGGGCGGCCATTGGATCGACGCCGCCTCCACCTTGCGCATGAAGGACGACGCCGTGATCGTGCTGGACCCGGTCAATCAGCCGGTTATCAGGAATGCGCTGGCCAAGGGCGGGCGCAACTGGATCGGCGGCAACTGCACCGTCAGCTGCATGCTGATGGGCGTGGGCGCGCTGTACAAGGCGGGGTTGGTCGAGTGGATGACCAGCATGACCTACCAGGCGGCCTCGGGCGGCGGTGCCCAGCACATGCGCGAGCTGCTGACGCAGTTCGGCACGCTCAACGCCGAAGTGCGCTCGCTGCTGGACGATCCCAGGTCGGCGATCCTGGAGATCGACCGCAAGGTGCTGGCCCGCCAGCAAGGCATGAGCGCCGATGAAACGCAGAACTTCGGCGTCCCGCTGGGCGGCTCGCTGATCCCCTGGATCGACAAGGACCTGGGGGTCGGGAAGCAGCCGGACGATGCCGGCTGGGGCATGTCGCGCGAAGAGTGGAAGGCGGGCGCCGAGACCAACAAGATCCTCGGCCAGGGCGCGGGCTTCGGCACGGCCGCCGTGCCGGTGGATGGCTTTTGCGTGCGCGTGGGCGCCATGCGCTGCCACAGCCAGGCGCTGACCTTCAAGCTGAAGAAGGACGTGCCGGTGGCGGACATCGAAGCCATGATCGCCGCCGACAATGCCTGGGCGAAAGTGATTCCCAACACCCGCGAGGCCACCCTGACCGGCCTGACGCCGGTGGCCGTGACCGGCACGCTGGAGATCCCGGTGGGCCGCATCCGCAAGCTGGCGATGGGCCCCGAGTACGTGGGCGCCTTCACCATCGGCGACCAGCTGCTGTGGGGCGCGGCCGAGCCGCTGCGGCGCATGCTGCGCATCCTGCTGGACGCCTGATCGGAGGCAATCAGGAGGCGGCGGACGGCGCTGCCTGGCACCCAGACGAGCTGTATCGCCATGTTTCGCCGCGTTGTCCTTGGGCAACAGCCAGGCCTGCGTAAGCCAATGCCTCAGCCTGCGGGGAACGTTAAGAGGTGTCTCAGCTTGTCAGCCTAAGACACTGATGTTATGGTCCTTTTTCGAATTTAGCCTCCAGGCGATGGGCCGCATGAAGAGAACAAGACTGCCTCAAGACCGCGTAGTGGGGACGCAGAAACCGATGAGTACGCCCAGGGCCAGGCTGTCCGCGCTGGCCCTGGCGGCCGCCGTCTCCCTGGGCTTGGCAAGTCCCGATGCACTGGCGCTTGCGCTGGGCCGAGTCACGGTTCAATCGGCGCTGGGCGAGCCCCTGCGCGCCGACATCGAGCTGCCGGAGATCAATCCGGAAGAGATTGCCTCGCTGCGCGCCACCGTGGCCCCGCCGGAAGTCTTCCGCGCCCAGGGCCTCGACTACAGCGCGGTGCTGACCAACGTGCAGATCACCCTGCAGCGCCGCCCCGACGGCCGCTATTTCCTGCGGCTGACCAGCGACCGCCCGGTCAACGATCCCTTCGTCGACGTGGTGCTGCAAGCTGCCTGGGCCACCGGCCGGGTGCAGCGCGACTTCACGCTGCTGTTCGATCCCCCGAGCCTGCGCCAGGCCCCGCCGCCCGCCAGCGTGGCGGCCCAGGCGGCGCCCGCCCCG
>NZ_JAQGLS010000008.1 GCF_028292805.1 Ramlibacter sp.
AAGCGCGGAGGCAGCCAGCACGACGGCCAGCAACAAGGAGGCAGGCGACTTGATCACGGTATGGGGTTTGATTGGCGCAAAACCGTGAGATTCTACAATGACGGCTTCCGTCCACTTCTCCAGACCATGACCACCGCTCCGGGCCAACGCGCCCCCGCCACCTCGCCCGCCACCCGGGCCATGGGCTGGCTTCACACCGCCCGCTTCCTCACCACGGCGCCGCGGCTGGAGCACCTGCCCGACCTGACGGTCCCTGAAATCGCCTTCGTCGGCCGCTCCAACGCCGGCAAGTCGACCTGCATCAACACCCTGGCGCAGACCAAGCGGCTGGCCTTCGCTTCCAAGACGCCGGGCCGCACCCAGGCCATCAACCTGTTCGCCCTGGGCAAGCAGGGCGAGACCGACGCCATGCTGGCCGACCTGCCCGGCTACGGCTATGCGGCCGTGCCCAAGGCCGACAAGGAGCGCTGGCAGCAGGTGATGGCCAATTACCTGGTCACCCGCGAAAACCTGCGCGGCGTGGTGATGCTGTGCGACCCGCGGCACGGCCTGACCGAGCTCGACGACATCCTGTTGGACGTGATCCGCCCGCGCGTGGCGCAGGGCCTGAAGCTGCTGGTGTTGCTGACCAAGGCCGACAAGCTGAACCGCGAAGAGCAGAACAAGGCCATGTCGATCGCCCGGCTGCAGACCGCCGGCGGCGAGCTCAGGCTGTTTTCGGCCCTCAAGCGCATAGGCATCGAGGAGACCGCGATGGTGCTGTACGACTGGGCCCATCCGGAGCAGCCGCCGGAAGATTCGCGCGAGCCGCACCTGCAGGACGCGCCCGAGGGCGAATGATCCAGGCCTGGCAGCAGCCCCTTCCCCACGGCGTCACCTTGAGCTGCCGGGCGGCGGGGGAGCGCGGCCGCCCGGTGCTGATGTTCCTGCACGGTTTTCCCGAAGCCGCCTTCATCTGGGACGAACTGCTGGAGCACTTCGCGCGGCCCGAGCACGGCGGCTACCGCTGCGTCGCGCCCAACCTGCGCGGGTTCGAAGCCTCGTCCCAACCGGCCGACGTCAAAGCCTACCGCGCCAGGCACCTGGTCCAGGACATCGCGGCGCTGGTCGCGGTCGAAGGTGGGCCGCTGGCCTGCCTGGTGGCGCATGACTGGGGCGGCGCCGTCGCCTGGAGCCTGGCCAACCAGCGGCCCGAGCTGGCGCGCAAGCTGGCCATCGTCAATTCGCCGCACCCGGCCACCTTCCTGCGCGAGCTGCAGTCCAATCCGCGCCAGCAGCAAGCCAGCGCGTACATGAATTTCCTGGTCCGGCCCGACGCCGAGGCGCTGCTGCGGCAAGACGGCTACCGGCGCCTGTTCGCCTTCTTCACCAGCTGGGGTGGCGCGCCGTGGCTGACCGAGCAGCTCAAGGCGCGCTACCGCGCCGTGTGGGACGCCAGCCTGACCGGGGGCCTGAACTATTACCGGGCCTCGCCGTTGCGCCCGCCGCGGCCGGAGGACCCGGGGGCGGCCGGCGTCACCCTGCCGCGCGAAGCGGTCACGGTGGACGTGCCGACCCTGGTGCTGTGGGCGATGGACGACGTCGCCTTGCCGCCGGAACTGGTCGATGGCCTGGAGGAGTTCGTGCCTGACCTGACCCTGGAGAAGGTGCCGGGGGCGACGCACTGGATCATTCATGAGCGGCCGCAGTTCATCGCGCAGCGGCTGGCGGCGTTTCTGGCTCAATAAACCGACGGCGCCCCCGCCGGGCGCGTCTTGAACCGCTTGTGCACCCAGTAGTACTGCTCGGGCATGGCATCGATCCACTCCTGCAGCCGCAGATTCATCAAGGCGGTATCGGCCTGGCTGTCGTCGGTCGGAAAATCCGCCCAGGACGGCAGCACCCGCACCTCGTAGCCGGCCGGCGTCATCCGCGTGACCACCGGCACCACCTTGGCCCGGCCCAACCTGGCAAAGCGCGACAGCGACGGCACCGTCGCCGCCGGCACGCCGTAGAACGGCACGAAGATCGACTCTTCCGGGCCGAAGTTCATGTCCGGCAGCAGGTACATCACCTCGCCGTTGCGCAGCGCGCTGACCAGCCCGCGCACGCCCTGCTCGCGGCCGAACGGGCGCGACTGGCCGAAGCGGTGCCGCCCTTCCAGGATCCAGGCGTCGAGCACCGCGTTGCTCTGCCTGGTGTAGATGCCGACGAAGCGGCGCGCCACCTGCTGCGTCAGGGCCGTCCAGCCGGCGTCCATGCCAACGAAGTGCGGCGCGAACACCAGCGTCGGCGCGTCGCCGGCCAGTTCGTCCAGCGCGCCGGCCAGCACCAGCCGGCCTCGAATGGCGTCCGTCTGCCCATGCCAGAGCCAGCCACGGTCCAGCCAGGCCCTGGCCACGTGGATGAAGACGTCGCGCGTGACACGCCGGCGCCGGGCGCCGGTCCACTGCGGATAGCAGGTGCGCAAGTTGGCGTCCACCACGTGGCGGCGCGGCCAGATCGTCCAGTACAGGAACACGCCGAGCGCCAGCCCCAGCGTCCGCACCCAGGCCAGCGGCAGCCGGGCGAGCAGGCGCATGAAGGCGATGCCGGCGCGGCTGATCATGGCCCGGCCTCCCGCCGCGGCTGCTTGTAGCGGGCATAGCCCCACAGGTACTGCGCCGGACAGGCGCGCACCAGCCGCTCCATCTGGCCGTTGATGACGGCGGCGGCGGCCTCGGGCGGCGCCTCCAGCGTGCCTTCGAACGGCAGCACCCGCACCCGGTAGCCGCGCCCGCGGCCCAGCCGCTCGCCCCAGATCAGCAGCGGCACGGCGCCGGTCTGCTGCACCAGCCGCGCCGGCAAGGTCATGGTGTAGGCCGGCTGGCCGAAAAACGGTGCCCAGACCCCCATGCCTTGCGGCGGCACCTGGTCCGGCAGCAGGCCGATGGCGCCGCCGGCGCGCAGCACGCGCAGCATCTGGCGCACCCCGGCCAGGGTGGTCGGCGCCGTCGCCAGGTCGGGTCGGTTGCGGGCGGTGGCCACCAGCTCGCGCAGCCAGGGTTTGCGCGCCGGCCGGTACAACACGGTGATCGGGCCGAAGCGCTGCGCATAGGCCTGCGCCGTGACTTCGAAGCAGCCCAGGTGCGGCGTCATGAAGACCACGCCGCGGCCGCGCGCCCGGGCGGCGTCGACCAGCTCGCCGCCTTCCCACTGCACCGGCGGCATGGCGCCGAACCACAGCCGCGGCACTTCGGCGACCAGCCGACCGGACTCGGCCACGGCGCGCCGCACCTGCGCGAACCGCAGTCCGGCCAGCGCCGCGTTGGCCAAAAAGCGACGGCGGTAGCTGGGCGAGAGCAGCCAGGCCAGCCAGCCGACAGCCCCGCCCAGCGCGTGCAGCAGGGGCAAGGGCCACCCCGAAAGGGACTGGAACAGAAGTTTCACACCGGTTAGAATTGAGCGGTCGCCGAGTTAATTGGAACTACTTGCAGGGCGACGTTAAACAATGCTGCTAAAGCGTTCGCCCCCGCTCCGGCAAAAGGCAACGCGCCTTTGCAATGACGACGGAGTGTATTCACATGGCGAACGACTTTCTCTTTACTTCCGAATCGGTGTCCGAGGGTCACCCGGACAAGGTGGCCGACCAGGTCTCCGACGCGATCCTCGACGCGATCTTCGCGCAGGACCCGCGCAGCCGCGTGGCCGCCGAGACGCTGTGCAACACCGGGTTGGTGGTGCTGGCCGGCGAGATCACGACCAACGCCCACGTGGACTACATCCAGGTGGCGCGCGACACCATCAAGCGCATCGGCTACGACAACACCGAGTACGGCATCGACTACAACGGCTGCGCGGTGATGGTCTGCTACGACAAGCAGTCCAACGACATCGCCCAGGGCGTGGACCACGCGTCGGACGACCACCTGAACATCGGCGCCGGCGACCAGGGCCTGATGTTCGGCTACGCCTGCGACGAGACGCCGGTGCTGATGCCCGCGCCGATCTACTACGCCCACCGGCTGGTGGAGCGCCAGGCCCAACTGCGCAAGGACGGCCGGCTGCCGTTCCTGCGCCCGGACGCCAAGAGCCAGGTGACCATGCGCTACGTCGACGGCAAGCCGCACAGCATCGACACCGTGGTGCTGTCGACCCAGCACGACCCGAGCCAGAGCGAGTCGGCCACCAAGATGAAGGCCAGCTTCAACGAAGCCATCATCGAGGAGATCATCAAGCCGGTGCTGCCCAAGGAGTGGCTCAAGGAAACCCGCTACCTGATCAACCCGACCGGCCGCTTCGTCGTCGGCGGCCCGCAGGGCGACTGCGGCCTGACCGGCCGCAAGATCATCGTCGACACCTACGGCGGCGCCTGCCCGCACGGCGGCGGCGCGTTCTCGGGCAAGGACCCGTCCAAGGTCGACCGCTCGGCGGCTTACGCGGCGCGCTACGTGGCCAAGAACATCGTGGCCGCCGGCCTGGCGCGCCAGTGCCAGATCCAGGTCGCCTACGCGATCGGCGTGGCCAAGCCGATGAACGTGACGGTCTACACCGAAGGCACGGGCGTGATCCCGGACCACAAGATCGCCGAGCTGATCAACGAGCACTTCGACCTGCGGCCCAGGGGCATCATCCAGATGCTGGACCTGCTGCGCCCGATCTACGAAAAGACCGCGGCCTACGGCCACTTCGGCCGCGAAGAGCCGGAGTTCACCTGGGAGCGGACCGACAGGGCCGCCACCCTGCGCGCGGCTGCCGGCATTCGCTGAGCCTCGTCATTCCCGCCTGCGCGGGGATGGCGGCATGGTCAGTTCAGCGCCGCGGTCTGCTGTCGCTCGTACTCGGCCCGCTTCATCGTGACGTAGGTGGTCCGGTCCATCTCGCGCAGCTGGCGCGGGTAGCGCTCGGACTCCGTGAACCACTGCTGGATGCGCTTTTCCACCTGCTGGCTGGCCGGCGTGTCGAGCGCATCGAGGTAAGCGTCGATGGCCAGGTAGTAGCGCATCGCGTTGCGCTCGATGGCGCCGCGCATGCCGTCGATGTATTGCAGCTGGCCGTTGGCGTCCCTGGTCTGGCTGAAACCGATCTTGTCGGCGCCGGCGGTCGCCAGGTAGGCCGACATCGCCAGCCGGCTGGCCGTGCCGTAACCATAGGCATAGCTCAGGTGCATGAAAGTCTTGCCGCCCGGCAGGGGGACAGCCTCGACGCGGATGCGGTAGTCGCGCGTGCCCACCGGACCCTCGGGCGCCGTCACGCGCGTCTCCAGGTAATCAGCGGTGGCGGCCGCGTTGCGGAACTGGAAGTCGATCTTGAAAGCCTGCTCCACCGGCTGGTTGAACTTGCGGCCGATCCGCACCGCCAGCTGCTGTCCGCCACCGCCTTCCGACGCCCGGCAGTATTTCGTGTTGAACGGCAGCAGCATCACGTCGCACCAGGCACCCGGCTCCTTGAGCGCATCGCGCACCTTCTCGAACGGATGATCCAGCACGGCGTAGACGTCGCCCTGCAGCGAGTTGGACGCCTCGGTCGAGTCGATGTGCAAGGCCCGCTGGTACGGGTTGTTGCTCAGCCGCTCTCGCAGCTCCCCGTGCTTGGCCCGCAGGCTGCCGGCGTCGGCGTGAACCGCGGCCGTCCCGAACGCCAGCAGGCAGGCCGCGCCGATGGCGGCCAGGGTGCGGGCGAAGCCGGTGCGGCAGCGCGGAAAAGACTCAATTGACATCATGGTGCGGGGTTCCTGTCGTGTCGTCATCCGCCAGGGTGGCGGGGTCGGCGTGTGGGGTGGTTTCGGACTCTTCCTCGAGGAAGGCCTCGATGTCCAGCTGGATGCCGCCAATGAACAGCGAGTGCGGCGCCACTTCGTAGAGGTAGCGCCCGCGCGGGGCCAGCACCAGCCGCATGCGCATGCGCGGCTGCTCGATGCCTTCCCAGGTCCGGATCAGCCGCGTGCGCACGAGATTGTCCGGGCACACCAGCGACTTGAGCTTGTGGTAGTTCGACGAGAGGCTCACCGCGTCGAGGTACCAGGGCGAGCTCTTGTTGCGCGCCAGCAGGTTGGCCGACAGGTCGACTTCCAGCGTGAGCACGGTGCCTTCCACCTCGAGCACGAGGTTGCGTCCCAGCAGCCCACCGCCGGTCTCTCCGTACTTGTACGTGAGGTTCAGGTGGGACGGTGTCTTGCGCAGTGAATATTTCATGGGTTGGCCCGGTCCCCAAGGGTGGGCCACCAGCGCGCCGCCAGCTGTAGGACGGTGCTGTGAGCGACTGTGGGCGCGCTCAGCCATTGCACGTTGGCAGCCAGGCGAGCGCGGTTTCCTACAAGCGCTATCGCCATTTCGACTACGCGCGGCATCGGTCGGCGGCTCAAGATCGACACATTCGACCACCCACAACAAGGAGCATTCAATGGCTGCTGAAGAACGCGACATGAACCGTGATCCCATCACCGACGAACCCGGTGCGCACCCGGTCGGCGTCGGCGCCGGCGCCACCGGCGGGGCCGTGGCCGGCGCTGCAGTCGGCGCCATCGGCGGCCCGATCGG
>NZ_JAQGLS010000016.1 GCF_028292805.1 Ramlibacter sp.
CATCGACGCCTACGAGCGCGCCACCAGCGTCTACTTCCCGCGCCGGGTCATCCCTATGCTGCCGGAGAAGCTATCGAACGGGCTGTGCTCGCTCAACCCGGAGGTCGAGCGGCTTTGCATGGTTGCGGACATGCTGATCACGGCCGGCGGCGACATCCACGCCTACCAGTTCTACCCGGCCGTCATGTTCAGCCACGCACGCATGACGTACACCGAGGTGGCGGCGATCCTGGGCAACACCCGCGGGCCGGAGGCCACCCGGCGCAAAGACCTGGTGCCGCACCTGCTGAACCTGCACGACGCCTACCGCGCGCTGCTCAAGGCGCGCAATGCGCGCGGCGCCATCGACTTCGAGACCACCGAGACGCAGATCGTCTGCGACGAGAACGGCCGCATCGAGCAGATCGTGCCGCGGGTGCGCAACGACGCCCACAAGCTGATCGAAGAGTCCATGCTGGCGGCCAACGTCTGTTCGGCGGACTTCATCATGCAGGCCGAGCATCCCGGCCTGTTCCGGGTCCACGAAGGCCCGACGCCGGAGAAAAAGGAGATCCTGCGCGGCTACCTCAAGGCGATGGCCGTGCCCGCCACCATCAGCGCGGACCCGACTCCGGCCGAGTTCCAGCAGATCGCGCTGGCGACCAAGGACCGGCCGGACGCCCAGCAGATCCAGACCATGCTGCTGCGCTCGATGCAGCAGGCGATCTATTCGCCGTTCAACGCCGGCCACTTCGGCCTGGCCTACCAGGCCTACACCCACTTCACCAGCCCGATCCGGCGCTATCCGGACTTGCTGGTGCACCGGGTGATCAAGGCGATCCTGGCCAAGAAGCGCTACCAGCTGCCGGCCTTGCCGACGCCGGGCGAAGCGCACGAGAAGCTGGCCCGCCGGCTGGCCGCCCGCGCCGCCGCGCCGACCACCAAGCCCAAGAAGGTCGGGCCGCCGCCGACGCGCGAGCTGCTGGCCTGGGAGGCCGCCGGCTTTCATTGCAGCGCCAACGAGCGCCGCGCCGACGAGGCCAGCCGCGACGTCGAGGCCTGGCTCAAGTGCAAGTACATGCGCGACCACCTCGGCGAGGAGTACTCGGGTGTCGTCACATCGGCCGCCAGCTTCGGCATCTTCGTCACGCTGGATGCGATGTATGTCGAGGGGCTGGTCCACATCACCGAGCTGGGCGGCGAGTACTTCAAGTTCGACGAGGCGCGGCAGGAGTTGCGCGGCGAGCGCACGGGCATCCGCTATGCCATCGGGTCGCGGCTGCGGGTGCAGGTCAGCCGGGTCGACCTGGACGGCCGCAAGATCGACTTCCGCCTGGTGCGCGAGGGCGAGGAGCTGACGGCCCGGGCCATGCGCGACAAGGGCGTGGCCAGCGGCGGCCGCGAGGAAGGCGTGCCGGCCAAAGCCTCGACCAAGCGTGGCGCCGCCAAGAAGGCGGCCGGCAAGTCGGCCAAGACGCCGATGGGCGCGGTGGTCAAGGCGGCGGCCAAGAAGGTCGCGGCCAAGGCCAAGGTGCGCAAGCCCAGGCACTGAGCGGCGGCACCTCCTACAACGAGGAGACAGCGAAATGGCAAATGCACCGGAAGCGGCCGGCAAGGTCGCGATCGTCACCGGCGGCGGCTCGGGCATCGGCCGCGCCGCGGCCCTGGCCCTGCTGGGCGCCGGCTGGCGCGTGGCCGTGGCGGGGCGACGCGAGGAGCCGCTGCGCGAGATCGCGCAAGACTGCGGCGCCGGCGAGCGGGTGCTCGTCGTGCCGACCGACGTGAGCGATCCGGACTCGGTGCGGGCGCTGTTCGACCAGGTGGTGCAGGCCTGGGGCCGCGTCGACCTGCTGTTCAACAACGCCGGCATCGGCCTGCCGGCGACGCCGCTGGAGGACATGGCGGTCGCCGACTGGAAGCGGGTGGTGGATACCAACCTGAGCGGGATGTTCTACGGCATCCAGAACGCCTTCCGCGTGATGAAGGCGCAGGCGCCGATGGGCGGGCGCATCATCAACAACGGCTCGATCTCGGCGCACGCGCCGCGGCCGCACTCGATCGCCTACACGGCGACCAAGCACGCGGTGACCGGGCTGACCAAGTCGGCGGCGCTCGACGGCCGGCGCTACGACATCGCGGTGGGCCAGATCGACATCGGCAATGCCCAAACACCGCTGGCCGCGCGCATGGCCAAGGGCGTGCCGCAGGCCAACGGGGAAATCGCCGCGGAGCCGCTGATGGACGTGCAGATCGTCGGGCAGTCGGTGCTGTACATGGCCAGCCTGCCGCCGCAGGCCAACATCCTGTTCCACACGGTGATGGCCACGAAGATGCCGTTCGTGGGGCGCGGGTAAGTCTCGGTCGTCCCCGCGCAGGCAGGACCCTGGGCTTTCAGCAAGCGCGCCGCGGCGCGCTTTTTCAATGCGCAGGCACCGGATTCCCGCCTTCGCGGCAATGGCGGATGGCCAACGCCGAGGCCGTCAAAGGCGTGTCCGGCGGCCACCGATTCGCGGCCAGCCCGTGCAGGTATACCGCCCCGCACGCCGCCGGCGCAGCCTCTTCTCCCCCCGCCAGCCGGGCCGCGATCATCCCGGCCAGCACGTCCCCCGTTCCCGCCGTCGCCAGCCGCGCATTGCCGGTCGGGTTGATGCGCAGGCTGGCGTCGGCTGCTGCGATCACCGTCCCCGAGCCTTTCAGCACCACCACGCAGGCGAAGCGCCGCGCCAGCTCGCCGGCTGCCGCCAGCCGGTCCGCCTGCACCTGCGCCGTGCTGCAACCCAGCAGCCGCGCGGCTTCAAGGGGATGCGGAGTCAGCACGGTTGCCATGCCGCGGCGGCCGCGCGCCGCCAGCAGGCTTTGCAACTGCGAGTCGGCGGCAACGGCATTGAGGGCGTCGGCATCCAGCACCAGGCCGCGCGCCCTGGCCAGCACGCGTGGCAATGCATGCCGCACCGCGTTCCCGCCGCCGCAACCGCAGGCGACCGCCATGGCCGCCAGGTCCAGCGTATCCCAGTGGCGCAGCATCAGGTCCGGCTGCGCCACGTCCAGCGCCGCCGCCTGCGCATCGAGCAGCCCCACGAACACCCGACCGGCGCCGTGGTGCAGCGCCGCCCGCGCCGCCAGCAGCGCCGCGCC
>NZ_JAQGLS010000036.1 GCF_028292805.1 Ramlibacter sp.
GCGCGGCGGCCGCGGCATCCTGGAAAACATCATCCCGTCCTCGACCGGCGCCGCCAAGGCCGTCGGCGTGGTGATTCCCGAGCTGAACAAGAAGCTCACGGGCATGTCGTTCCGGGTGCCGACCTCCGACGTCTCGGTGGTCGACCTGACCGTGGAACTGGAAAAGCCGGCCACCTACGCCGAGATCTGCGCGGAAATGAAGGCGCAGAGCGAAGGCGCGTTGAAGGGCATCCTGGGCTACACGGAAGACAAGGTGGTGGCCACCGACTTCCGCGGCGACACCCGCACCTCGATCTTCGACGCCGACGCCGGCATCGCACTGGACTCCACCTTCGTCAAGCTGGTCAGCTGGTACGACAACGAATGGGGCTACTCCAACAAGTGTCTGGAGATGGTGCGGGTGGTGGCGAAGTAACGCTACGCCCTTCATCCCCGCGCAGGCGGGAGATCCAGAAGAAAGCGCCCCACGGGGCGCTTTTCTTTTGCCTGGCTTGCCATCAAAGCGTCACACGCGTGGGCGAGCATCCGCCCAAGCCAACCAGGAGCTTTCATGGATGCAGCCATCCGCGTGCGCGGAATCGACAAGACCTTCGACTCGGGCCGCAAGGCACTCCAGGGCGTCGACCTGGACATCCTGCCCGGCGAGATGGTGGCGCTGATCGGCGCCTCCGGATCCGGCAAGTCCACCTTGCTGCGGCACATGGCCGGCCTGATGGCGGCCGACGCCGGCGCCGGCACGATCGAGATCCACGGCCGCACGGTGCAGCGCGACGGACGCATCGCCGCCGACATCCGCGGCGTGCGTGCCGGCATGGGCTTCGTGTTCCAGCAGTTCAACCTGGTCGACCGGCTGCCGGTGCTGGTCAACGTGCTGGCTGGCAGCCTGCACCGGGTGCCGGCCTGGCGCAGCCTGCTGCGCTGGTTCACGCCGGCCGAGAAGACCCGCGCGATCGAGGCGCTGTCCCGCGTCGGCATCGCCGAGTGCTGCAACCAGCGCGCCTCCACCCTGTCGGGCGGGCAGCAGCAGCGCGCCGCCATCGCCCGCGCCATGGTGCAGGGCGCCCGCGTGCTGCTGGCCGACGAGCCGATCGCCTCGCTCGACCCGGAGTCGTCGCGCCGCGTGATGGACATCCTGGCGCGCGTCAACCAGGAAGACGGCTGCACGGTGGTGGTCTCGCTGCACCAGGTCAACGTGGCCATGAAGTACTGCCCGCGCACGGTGGCGCTGCACCACGGCCGGGTGGTGTACGACGGCGCCTCCGCCGCGCTCACCCCGGCCTTGCTGCGCGAACTGTACGGCGCCGATGCCGACGAGATCCTGGCGCTCGGCGACCACATCACCAGCCTGCAGGAACCGGGCAAGGCCCCGGCCAGCGGCTGGATCCCGCCGCTGGCGCACGCCGCCTGACCCCATTCCCTTTCAAGGAGCATTCCCATGATCAAGCACATCACCGCCGGCCTCGCGGCCAGCCTGGCCTTCACGCTGGCCGGCGCCCAGGAGCTCAAGGAAATCAACTTCGGCTTCATCTCCACCGAGTCCAGCACCAACCTGCGCAGCGACTGGCAGCCGATCCTGGACGACATGGCCAGGCAGACCGGCCTGAAGGTCAACGCCTTCTTCGCCTCCGACTACGCCGGCATCATCGAAGGCATGCGCTTCAACAAGGTGCACCTGGCCTGGATGGGCAACAAGTCCGCCGCCGAAGCCGTCGACCGCGCCGGCGGCGAAGTGTTCGCGCAGATGGTCAACGCCGACGGCACCCAGGGCTACTACTCGCACCTGATCGTGCACAAGGACAGCCCGCTCAAGACCCTGGACGACGTGTTGAAGAACAGCAAGTCGCTCAGCTTTGGCAACGGCGACCCCAACAGCACCTCGGGCTTCCTGGTGCCCAGCTACTACGTGTTCGCGCAGAACAAGGTCGACGCCAAGACGGCCTTCAAGGTGGCGCGCAGCGCCAACCACGAAACCAACGCGCTGACCGTGGCCAACAAGCTGGTCGACGTGGCCACCAACAACAGCGAGAACCTGGAAAAGCTGCGCGAGCGGCAACCCGAGAAGTTCGCCGCCGTGCGCGTGGTGTGGACCTCGCCGCTGATCCCGCTGGACCCGCTGGTGATGCGCAAGGACGTGCCCCAAGCCACCAAGCAGAAGATCAAGTCCTTCCTCTACAACTACGGCAAGGGCGGGCAGGCCGAGCGCGACAACCTGATGAAGGTGTCCAGGCTGTCCGCGTTCAAGCCTTCCAGCAACGCGCAGCTGATCCCGATCCGCCAGCTGGAGCTGTTCCGCGAGCGCAACAAGCTCGAAGCCGACACCAACGTCGCCGCTGGCGCGAAGCAGGCCAGGCTGGCCGACATCGACCAGCGCCTGGCCGAACTCGCCAGCCAGCTCTGAACGGAACCCCGCCGTGACCGTGCAAGCCCGACTCGCCGTGGTGCCGCCGGCGCTGCCCCAGCCATCGCGCACCAGCCTGCCCGTGCTGGCCGCCTGGGGCTTGCTGCTGGCGCTGCTGGCGGGCTCCTGGCGCGGCGCCGACATGCGCCCGCTCGACCTGCTGCGCGACTCCGGCAACATGGCCGAGTACGCGTCCAGCTTCTTTCCGCCCGATTTGCGTGACTGGCGCAGCTACCTGCGTGAGATGGTGGTGACGCTGCAGATCGCGCTGTGGGGCACGGTGCTGGCGGTGCTGTGCGCCGTGCCGCTGGGTCTGCTGTCGTCGTCCAACCTGGTGCCGGCCTGGGTCTACCAGCCGGTGCGCCGGGTGATGGACGCGGCCCGCGCGATCAACGAGATGGTGTTCGCGATGCTGTTCATCGTGGCCGTGGGGCTGGGGCCGTTCGCCGGCGTGCTGGCGCTGTGGATCCACACCACCGGCAGCCTCGCCAAGCTGTTTTCCGAAGCGGTGGAGGCGATCGATCCGCAACCGGTCGAAGGCATCCGCGCCACCGGCGCCAGCGCGCTGGAGGAGATCTGCTACGGCGTGCTGCCGCAGGTGCTGCCGCTGTGGATCTCGTTCTCGCTGTACCGCTTCGAGGCCAACGTGCGCTCGGCCTCGGTGGTGGGCATGGTGGGCGCGGGCGGCATCGGCGTGGTGCTGTGGGAAATCATCCGCGGCTTTCAGTACGCCCAGACCTGCGCCGTGATGATCATCATCGTGGTGACGGTCAGCCTGATCGACCTGGTGTCCGCCCGCATCCGCAAGACCTTGATCTAGGAGCCTTCATGCCGTTGACCGTCGACCAGATCCTGCGCCTGGACGCCGCTGAAGGCGCGGCCCGCTACGGCAGCGAAGCCCTGAGCCAGGAGCAGCACGCGCTGCAGTGCGGCTTTCTGGCCGAGCGCGCCGGCGCCAGCGCCAGCCTGGTGGCGGCGGCGCTGCTGCACGACCTGGGCCACCTGCTGGAAACGCGCGAGGATGCCAGCGCGCCGCGCGACGACCTGCACGAGTACCGGACGCTGCCGTTCCTGCGCCGCGACTAGCCCGAGGCGGTGCTCCAGCCGATCCGCCTGCACGTGGCCGCCAAGCGCTACCTGTGCGCGACCGAGCCGGGCTACCGCGACCGGCTCTCGCCAGCGTCGCTGCGCTCGCTGGCCCTGCAAGGCGGCGCCTTCAGTCCCGCCGAGCTCGAACGCTTCCTGTGCGAGCCGCATGCCATCGACGCGATCGCGCTGCGGCGCTGGGACGACCAGGCCAAGATCGCCGGCCGCGCCACGCCGGGCTGGGCGCACTTTCGCACGGTGCTGGAGCGGGCCTGCCTGCATCGGCCCGCGCGCCAGCCCGCAGTCGCCTGAGCGCTGGCCTCAGCGCGCCAGCCGCAGCAGGTAGTCGCGCAGCGCCGCGCCGGCCGCCTCCAGCGTGCCGTCGTTGGCGATCACGCAATCGGCCGGTGGCGGCGCCTGCAGCCGGTTGCG
>NZ_JAQGLS010000137.1 GCF_028292805.1 Ramlibacter sp.
CTGATGGAAAGCACGCTGCACGTGGACCGCAACGCCTGGCTGCCCGCCCTGGCCACCCGCAAGTTCCGCAAGGCGGCACCGAAGGCGGCCGACCTGCCGGTGATGGACGGGCAACGCACGCCAGGCAAGGTGGCGATCTTCGCCACCTGCTACGTCAACTACAACGAGCCCGGCATCGGCCTGGACCTGCTAAA
Organism: Ramlibacter sp.; assembly: GCF_028292805.1. GTDB lineage: Bacteria > Pseudomonadota > Gammaproteobacteria > Burkholderiales > Burkholderiaceae_C > Ramlibacter. The sequence goes on from NZ_JAQGLS010000137.1 coordinate 195, forward strand.
GATCCTTGCCCACAACCAAATTCCGTACCTGCTGGTGGACAAGGAACAGTGCTGCGGCATGCCCAAGCTGGAGCTGGGCGACCTGGAATCGGTGGACGCCGGCAAGCGCGCCAACATCCCGGTGCTGGCGCAGTACGCAAGTGAGGGCTACGCGATCCTGTCGGCGGTGCCCAGCTGCACGCTGATGTTCAAGCAGGAACTGCCGCTGATGTACCCGCACGACGCCGGGGTGCAGGCCGTCAGGGAAGCCGTGTGGGATCCGTTCGAGTACCTGGGCGCGCGCCGGCGCGACGGCCTGCTCAAGACCGATTTTCCGCGGCCGCTGGGAAAGGTGAGCTACCACGTGCCTTGCCACGGCCGGGTGCAGAACGTCGGGCGCAAGACCGAGGAACTGCTCAAGCTGATTCCCGGCACCTTCGTGCACACCAGCGAGCGCTGCTCGGGCCATGCCGGCACTTTCGGCGTCAAGAAGCCGTCTCACGAAGTCGCCATGAAGATCGGCAAGCCGCTGTTCAAGCGCATGGCCGAGCATCCCCAGGGCGGCGCACCCGATTACATCAGCTCCGACTGCCCGCTGGGCGGCCACCATATCGCCCAGGGCTTCGAGCGCAATGCGCTGGGCGCGCCGCGGCTGGAGCACCCGCTGTCGCTGGTGCGCATCGCCTACGGGCTGGACTAGCAGGGATGCCGCGATGCAACTGACCGGCCGGATCACGCCCGGCAATCTGATGTCGCTGGAGGCGTACGCCAAGTGGCGCAAGCTGCACCAGCCCGAGGTCATCGCGCACCGGAGGCTGCGCAGCGTGGCGCTGGGCGATCACGTCAACATGCAGTTCGAGAGCGAGCTGACCATGCGCTACCAGATCCAGGAGATGCTGCGGCTCGAGAAGATCGTCCGGGACGAGGCGGTCCGGCAGGAGATCGACGCCTACCTGCCGCTGGTGCCGAACGGCGCCAACTGGACGGCCACGATGCTGATCGAGTATCCCGACGCCGGCGAGCGCAAGCGCGAGCTGGCCCGCCTGATCGGCGTGCAGGACCGCATGTTCGTCGAAGTGGAAGGACAGCCGCGCGTGTACGCGATCGCCGACGAGGACATGGAGCGCGACAACGAGGAAAAGACTTCCGCCGTGCACTTCCTGCGCTTCGAGTTGGCGCCGGCGCTGCGCGCCGCCATTCAGGCCGGCGCCGGCGTCAAGCTGGGCTGCGACCACACCAACTATCCGGCCCATGTGGCCATTGCGCCGCAGACGCTGGCGTCCCTGGCGGGCGATCTGCGTTGAGGCCCGGCAGACTGCTACCCCGGTGGGAACAGGTCCACGCGGTCGGTGACGATGCCGTCGGTGCCCAGCGCGAACAGCCGTTCGGCCTCGGCCGGCTCGTTGACGGTGTAGCTCAGGCAGCGAAAGCCGGCCTGCTTGGCCTGGCGCACGGTCTCCGCCGTCCACAGCTTGTGGTTGCAGACGATGGCCACACACTCCAGTTCCCGCGCGCCTTCGAGCCAGCGCTCGTGCGGCTTGTCCAGCAGCAGCCCGCGCGGCAGCTGCGGCGCGGCCAGTTGCGCGGCGCGCAGCGATTCGGGCTGGAAGGAGGTCAGGAAAGGCGGCACGGGCTGGCCTTCCCACAAGCGGGCGGCGTGCCGCGCCACGACGTCGCCGGTCTCCGCCTCACGCCCGCGCGAGGGCTTGATCTCGATGTCGAGAAAGTACTTGTTGGCCAGGCACCAGCGCGCGATGTTCTCGAAGGCGGGGATCGGCTCGCCGGCGTACATGCGCGAATGCCAGCTGCCGGCGTCCAGCCAGCCCAGCTGGTCCCAGGTGTGGTCGCCGGCGGTGCCGATGCCGTTGGTGGTCCGGTCCAGCTTGTCGTCGTGCAGCAGGAACGGGATGTTGTCCGCGCCCAGCTTGACGTCGCATTCGAACATCCGAAAGCCGTGGGTGGCGCCCAGGCGGAACGCGGCGAGGGTGTTCTCGGGCGCGAGCTTGCCGGCGCCGCGGTGCGCGATCCAGCGCGGGTAAGGCCAGTCCTTCATGCTGTCAGGCCGCGATCCGCTTGCCGCTGTCGGTGTCGAACCAGTGCAGCCGCTCTTCGCGCGGGCGCACGTGGATCACCTGGCCGGCCACCGGCGAGGGCTGGCCTTCCTCGATCCGCACGATGATCTGCTCGCCGTTGACGCGGCCGTAGATCAGCCGCTCGGCGCCCAGCAGTTCGACGGTCTCCGTGCGAACTTCCCAGCCGCCGTCGGCCACCACGTCCAGGTGCTCGGGCCGGATGCCGGTCAAGGTGCCGCCGCGGCCGCCGGGCACGTCATTGAGCAGGTTCATGGGCGGCGAGCCGATGAAGCTGGCCACGAAGGTGGAGGCGGGCTGGTGGTAGACCTCCTCGGGCGTGCCGAACTGCTCCATGCGGCCGGCGTTCATCACGATCATCCGCTGCGCCAGCGTCATCGCCTCGACCTGGTCGTGGGTGACGAACAGCGAGGTGATGCCCAGTTCGCGGTGCAGCTTCTGGATCTCCAGCCGGGTCTGGGCCCGCAGCTTGGCGTCCAGGTTGGACAGCGGCTCGTCGAACAGGAACACTTGCGGCTGGCGCACGATGGCGCGGCCCATGGCGACGCGCTGGCGCTGGCCGCCCGAGAGCTGGCGCGGCTTGCGCTCGAGCAGCTGGCCCAGCTCCAGGATGCCGGCGGCCTTGTCCACGCGCTGCCTGATCTCGGCGATCGGCATCTTGCGGATCTTCAGGCCGTAGGCCATGTTGTCGAACACGCTCATGTGGGGATACAAGGCGTAGTTCTGGAACACCATGGCGATGTCGCGCTCGGCCGGCTCCAGGTTGTTCACCACCCGCCCGCCGATGTCGATCTCGCCGCCGCTGACTTCCTCCAGCCCGGCGACCATGCGCAGCAGCGTGGACTTGCCGCAGCCGGACGGCCCGACGATGACGACGAACTCGCGGTCGGCGATCTCGGCGTTGACGCCGTGGATCACCTGCAGTTCCTGCTTGCCCTTGCCGTACTTTTTGACGACGTTTCTCAGCGAAATGGAAGCCATAGTTTCTTAATCGGTTGGCGACAGAGCAACAATTGCCCTGCAATTTATTGGTCTGTCACGCAAGGTTCTACTTTTCGGTGTCGACAAGGCCCTTGACGAACCACTTCTGCATCAGGATGACGACGATCGCCGGCGGCAGCATCGCCAGGATGGCGGTGGCCATCACGACGTTCCACTCGATGTAGACCTCGCCGAAGATCAGGCGCTTGATGCCCATGACGATCGGGTACATCTTCTCGTCGGTGGTCACCAGCAGCGGCCACAGGTACTGGTTCCAGCCGTAGATGAACTGGATGACGAACAGGGCGGCCATCGAGGTCTTGGACAATGGCAGCAGCACGTCCTTGAAGAAGCGCATCGGCCCGGCGCCGTCCATGCGCGCCGCCTCTACCAGCTCGTCCGGCACCGTCATGAAGAACTGGCGAAACAGGAAGGTGGCGGTGGCCGATGCGATCAGCGGCACCGTCAGGCCCGCCATCGAGTTGAGCATCCGCAAGTCGGAGATCACCTCGTAGGTCGGGCCGATCCGCACCTCCACCGGCAGCATCAGCGTCACGAACACCATCCAGAACACCAGGTTCTTGGCCGGGAAGCGGAAGTACACGATGGCGAAGGCCGACAGGATCGAGATGGCGATCTTGCCGATCGCGATGATCAGCGCACTGGCCAGGCTGATGCCCATCATCGGCAGCGCGGGCGCCACCGAGGCGCCGGCTTCGGTCTTGCCGCCGAACAGGGCGAAGCGGTAGCTCTCGACGATGTTGTTGCCGGGAAGCAGCGAGATCGGGTTGCTGCTGTTGATCTGCTCCGCGGTCTGCGTGGATCCGATGAAGGTCACGTAGATCGGAAAGAAGATCACGATCACACCGATGATCAGGATCAGGTGCGAGAAGAAGTCGAGGATGGGGTTGCGCTGGATCATGGTCGGTTGGGGACAGAGCTGAAGATCTGTCCCTCAAGGTTTAGTAATGAACCTTCTTTTCGACGAACTTGAACTGCACCACCGTCAGCGCGACGACGATGACCATCAGCACCACCGACTGGGCGGCGGAACCGTTGATGTCCATGGCCTTGAAGCCGTCGTAGTAGACCTTGTAGACCAGGATCGAGGTGTCCTTGCCCGGGCCGCCGTTGGTGGCGGCGTCGACGATGGCGAAGGTTTCGAAGAAAGCGTAGACGACGTTGATCACCAGCAGGAAGAAGGTGGTGGGCGACAGCAGCGGCCAGACGATGGTCCAGAAGCGCCGCCAGGGGCTGGCGCCATCGATGGTGGCGGCCTCGATCAGCGACGTGGGGATCGACTGCAGCCCGGCCAGGAAGAACAGGAAGTTGTACGAGATGTGCTTCCAGATCGCGGCCATCACGATCAGCGCCATTGCATGGTTGCCGTTGAGCACGTGGTTCCACTCGAAGCCCATCTCGATCAGGGCGTAGCGGATCGCGCCGTAGGGCGAGGCGAACATCATCAGCCACAGCACGCCGGCGACGACGGGGGCCACGGCATAGGGCCAGATCAGCAAGGTCTTGTAGATGCCGGCGGCGCGGACCACCCGGTTGGCCATCACGGCCAGCAGCAGCGAGATGGCAAGGCCGCCAACGGCCACCAGGGCGGAAAAGATCGCGGTGATCCTGAAGGAGTCCAGGTAGCCCGGATCGGCAAACAGGCGGCGGAAGTTCTCCAGGCCCACGAACTCGCTGGTGGAGCCGAAGGCGTCCTCCTGCAGCACGCTCTGGTACAGCGCCCGGCCGGCCGGCCAGAAGAAAAACACGAGGATGACGGCCATCTGGGGCGCGATCAGCACCCAAGGCAGCCATGACGACTTGAATAAAACCCTCTTCTCCATGGCGCGGTATTGTCTCCGATTGTTTCGTCAGCGCCGGGTGCGAAGAAAAAGGGGGGCTTGCGCCCCCCCTTGTCACACCGCCCGGTCGGGCAGCTTACTTGTTTGCCTTCTGGAACCGTTCCAGTTGTTCATTGCCGCGGCGAACGGCTTTGTCCAGGGCTTCCTTGGGCTGCTTGTTGCCTTGCCACACGCCTTCGAGTTCCTCGTCGATGATGGTGCGGACCTGGACGAAGTTGCCCAGGCGCACGCCGCGCGACTTGTCGGTGGTCTTGCGGATCATCTGGCTGACCGAGACGTCGGCGCCCGGGTTCTGCTTGTAGAAGCCGGATTTCTCGGTCAGCTCGAACGATGCCTTGGTGACCGGCAGGTAACCGGTGCGCTGGTGGCTGGCGGCCGCCACTTCAGGTTTGGACAGGTAGTTCAGGAACGCGGCCACGGCCTTGTATTCCTCGGGCTTCTTGCCGGCCATCACCCAGATGCTGGCGCCACCGATCACGGTGTTCTGCGGCGCGCCCGGCACGTCCGGATAGTAGGGCAGGGTGCCGGTGCCGGCGGCAAACTTGCTGTTGCGCTTGACGCTGCCCGCCAGCGCCGAGGAGCCCGTCGCCATGGCGCATTCGCCCGAGACGAAGGTGGCGTCGGCCTTGTTTTCGCGGCCCTTGTAGACGAACAGACCGTTCTTGGCCATGTTGGCCAGGTTCTCGATGTGGCGCACGTGCAGCGGGCTGTTGAACGCCAGCCGCGTGTCGAGGCCGCCGAAGCCGTTGTTTCTGGTCGCGTACAGCACGTTGTGCCAGGCCGAGAACGACTCCAGCTGGGTCCAGCTGATCCAGCTGGTGGTGAACGGGCACTTGTGGCCCGAGGCCTTGAGCTTGGCGGAGACCAGGGCCACTTCCGGCCAGGTGGTGGGCGGCTTTTCCGGATCGAGCCCGGCCGCCTTGAAGGCGTCCTTGTTGTAGTGGAACACCGGGGTGGAGCTGTTGAACGGGTAGCTCAGCATCTGCCCGTTGGGGGCGGTGTAGTAGCCCGAGACGGCGGGCACGTAGATGCTGGGGTCGAACTTCAGGCCGGCGTCGGTCATCACCTTGGCAACCGGCACGATCGCGCCCTTGGCGGCCATCATCGTGGCGGTGCCGACCTCGAACACCTGGATCATGTGCGGGGAGTTGCCGGCCCGGTAGGCGGCGATGCCGGCCGTCATCGACTCGGCGTAGCTGCCCTTGAAGGTCGGGGTGACCTTGTAGTCCTTCTGGCTGGCGTTGAAGTCCCTGGCCAGGTCGTTGACCCATTCGCCGAGGGCCCCGCCCATCGAATGCCACCACTGGACTTCGGTCTGTGCCTGGGCCGGGGCCGCGAAGCTGAAGGCGGCGGTCAGTGCAAGGGCCGAAAGCTTGAATTTCATGAATACTCCTGTTGGATGCGCGAAAGCGCCGTCACTCTACTGTTCTTTTGTGTCGGCGATTAGACAGTGGCCGCGGCGAGCCGGACAAGCGGGTTTCCCATGACTGCCGCCCGCTGGCTTGCTGCACTGCGGTAACATCTTCCTCCAGCCGGGTTGCACTCGTTTTTTGCAGTCGTTCGGCTGACATGCCTGGACCGATGAACGCCCCCACGACACTCGAACAACTCATGGCTGCGGTCGACGGCGACGCGCCGCGGCTGCGGGAGATTCCCTACAACTACACCTCGTTCTCGGACCGCGAGATCGTGATCCGGGCGCTGGGCGCGCGCGCCTGGGAGCTGCTCACCCGGCTGCGCGAGGAGCGCCACACGGGCCGCTCGGCGCGCATGCTGTACGAGGTGCTGGGCGACATCTGGGTGGTGCAGCGCAACCCGTACCTGCAGGACGACCTGCTGGACAACCCGCGCCGCCGCAAGCAGCTGGTCGAGGCCCTGCACCACCGGCTGGGCGAGGTGCAAAAGCGCCGCACGCCCGAGGTGGACGGCGAGCGCGACGCCTTGGTGGGCGAGCTGCTGGTGGCGGCCAACCGGGCTGTCAAGTCCTTCGACGCCGCCTTCACCGAAACCGCGGAACTGCGCAGCCGGGTCCGGCGCCAGCTGCGCCGCTACACCGCCAGGGACAACGTCAAGTTCGACGGCCTGTCGCGCGTGTCGCACGTCACCGACGCGACCGACTGGCGGGTCGAGTACCCGTTCGTGGTGCTGACGCCCGACACCGAGGCCGAGATGGCCGGCCTGGTCAAGGGCTGCATCGAGCTGGGGCTGACCATCATCCCGCGCGGCGGCGGCACCGGCTACACCGGCGGCGCCATTCCCCTGACCTGGCGCAGCGCGGTGATCAACACCGAAAAGCTCGAGGCCATGACCGAAGTCGAGCACGTGGCGATCCCCGGCCACGCCGATCTCGTCCCGACCGTCTGGACCGAAGCCGGGGTGGTGACGCAGCGCGTGGCCGACGCGGCCGAGCGGGCCGGCTTCGTGTTCGCGGTGGACCCGACCTCCGCCGAGGCGTCCTGCATCGGCGGCAACGTCGCCATGAACGCGGGCGGCAAGAAGGCGGTGCTGTGGGGCACGGCCCTGGACAACCTGGTGTCTTGGCGGATGGTGACGCCCCAGGCCGACTGGCTGGAGGTGACCCGCCTGGACCACAACCTGGGCAAGATCCACGACGCGGCCACCGCCACCTTCGAGCTGCGCTATTTCGATGCCGCCGCCAAGGTCGACTGGACCAAGCCCACCCGCACCGAGCGGCTGGAGATCGCCGGCTCGAGCTTTCGCAAGGAAGGCCTGGGCAAGGACGTCACCGACAAGTTCCTGTCCGGCCTGCCGGGCATCCAGAAGGAAGGCTGCGACGGTCTCATCACCAGCGCGCGCTGGGTGGTACACCGGATGCCGGCGCACACCCGCACGGTGTGCCTGGAGTTCTTCGGCAACGCCCGCGACGCGGTGCCCAGCATCGTCGACATCAAGGACTTCATGTTCGCCGAGCAAAAGCGCAGCGGCGTCGTGCTGGCCGGCCTGGAGCACCTGGACGACCGCTACCTGAAGGCGGTGGGCTACTCCACAAAGTCCAGGCGCGGCGGCCTGCCCAAGATGGTGCTGTTCGGCGACATCGCCGGCGACGACGCCGATGCCGTGGCCCGCGCCACCTCCGAGGTGGTGCGGCTGGCCAATTCGCGCAGCGGCGAGGGCTTCATCGCCATCAGCCCGGAAGCGCGCAAGAAGTTCTGGCTGGACCGCAAGCGCACGGCCGCCATCAGCAAGCACACCAACGCCTTCAAGATCAACGAGGACGTGGTGATCCCGCTGCCGCGGATGGCCGAATACACCGACGGCATCGAGCGCATCAACATCGAGCTGTCGCTGCGCAACAAGATCGCCCTGGCCGACGAGCTGGAGGCCTTCTTCGCCCGCGGCCGGCTGCCGCTGGGCAAGCAGGACGACGCCGGCGAAATCCCCTCGGCGGAACTGCTGGAAGACCGGGTCGGCCAGGCGCTGGCGCTGGTGCGCCAGGTGCGCGAACAGTGGCAAGGCTGGCTGCGCGAGGTCGAGCCGCTGTTCCCCCAACTGCAGGACCACACCTTGCGCGCCAGCTGGAAGACGCAGATCCGGGCGCCGCTGCAGGCGATCTTCGCCGGCAACGCCTTCGCGGCCATCCTGGACGAGGTCACGCAGATCCACCAGCGGGTGCTCAAGGGCCGGGTCTGGGTGGCGCTGCACATGCATGCCGGTGACGGCAACGTCCACACCAACATCCCGGTGAACAGCGACGACTACGAGATGCTGCAGACCGCGCACGAAGCGGTGAAGCGGATCATGAAGCTGGCACGTTCGCTCAACGGCGTGATCTCGGGCGAGCACGGCATCGGCATCACCAAGCTGGAATTCCTCACCGACGAGGAACTGAAGCCTTTCGCCGACTACAAGCAGCAAGTCGACCCCGAAGGCCGCTTCAACAAGGGCAAGCTGCTGCGCCATGCGCAGGCGGATTCCGATTCCTCGGTCTACGCCGACCTGACCAATGCCTACACGCCCAGCTTCGGCCTGATGGGGCACGAGTCGCTGATCATGCAGCAGTCGGACATCGGCGCGATCGCCGACAGCATCAAGGACTGCCTGCGCTGCGGCAAGTGCAAGCCGGTCTGCGCCACCCACGTGCCGCGCGCCAATCTGCTGTACAGCCCGCGCAACAAGATCCTGGCGAC
>NZ_JAQGLS010000141.1 GCF_028292805.1 Ramlibacter sp.
AGCAGCGTGCGCAGCTTCTCGCCGAAGCGCTGCAAGGCCGGCTGGATGTCGTTCACGGGGGGTCCAGGGCCTCTTATGTTGCCTGGAACTCCGCCTCGGCGGCCTCGGTCACCACCTTGTAGAACAGCACCTCCTCCGACGCGAAGTAGCTGTACAGCGTGGTCTTGAAATAGCCCACGTGGGCGCCGATGTCGGCCATCGAGGCGCGCTCGTAGCCCGTCTTCTGGAACACCTGCGCGGCGTGACGACCAGGACGGACCTGAAGTCGCATCGACGGCCGAGGTCGGGTGAGGTCAGCCGACGCTGGCCAGGGGTTGTCGTGTGCATGGCGCACTCCATCGAACGCCGATCATCGAACGCCGATCGCCTGCAATTTGGCGACGCGACTCCGCGCCTTGGGCTGAACCGGGCGCGGCCGGGCGGTCTATGGTTTGCGCTGAAGGGAGAAAGAGGGCTGACCGCCGGGCTCAGGAATGTGCGGGGGTTCGCTGCAGGCCCGCCCCGCAGTGGCTCGGACACACCCGCGCGGCCAACCCCCGTCACCGCGGACGGGTTGGCGGCAACAAGCCGCATGCAGGAGGGAGCCGGGCGGGTCATCCCAAGAGTACAGGCAGCTGCGCCGGGCCTGGCCGTGAGGCGGCGCTGTTGTGGCAACGATCGCCGGGGCATTGGCCGGCCCGATCGTTTCTAATACCGGCTGCGCGGGCCGCCCTTGCGGGGCCATGGCCCCGCCCGACCCGACCCATCAAGGACGCGCGCCGCCTCGCGGCGCCGAGGACCACTTTTCTTGCCCAGCAACTTCACTCCCGCCCGCTTCGTGCGCGTGCTCGGCGCCGGGATCGTTTCCGACGCCCCGGTGGCCGGCATGGACTTCGCCGAGCGGATGGGCCCGTGGTTCAGCACCCTGGACGCGATCCGGCTGCAGGCTGTGCACCAGTCGGTGCGCGCCGGCCTCGCGGCCGCGCCTGGTCCGGCCAAGGCGGCACGGCCGGATCAGGCGCTGGCCCTGGCGGACGACGTCCAGCGGGTCCGCGCGGCGCTGGCCAACGCCATCGCGCAGCCCGTGCCCGCGCCGGCCGACGAGCCCGCCTGGCGCCCTTACCACCTGCGCCACCAGGAGCTGCAGCGCCAGATGGACATGATGATCGTCCCGCTGCGGGACCATGTCCGGCAGGCCGTCGGCCGCGCCTCGGCCCGGCTGCGCCAGCTGGCCGCGCTCGACGCGGCGCTGGACGACATGCTGGCGCGGCGCCGGCAGGCGCTGCTGGCCACCACACCGGGGCTGCTGGAGCGACGCTTCAAGCTGCTGCGCCAGCAGCATGCGGCCCCCGACTGGCTGCCCGTCTTCGAACAGCAATGGCGCGAGGCACTGACCGTCGAGACCGACCTGCGGCTGCAGCCGGTGGCCGGCCTGGTCGACGCCCTGCGCGACGCAACCAACCTTCCTCCATGAGCAACCGCTTTTTCGCATCGGCCTTCGCCCTGGGCCTGGCCGCCGTCCTCTGGGTCGCCGCCGGCTTCGTCGGCTCGAGCTGGCTGGCCCTGGCCATGACAGCCGCCATCGGCGCCGCCTACCTGCTGGGCGCCTGGGAACTGGTTCAATACCGCAAGACCACGGCCGCCCTGGGCGCCGCGGTCGCCGGCGTGCCCCAGCCCCTGGCCGACCTGGCCGCCTGGCTGGAGCGCGTGCCCGCGCCGCTGCGCGACACCGTGCGCCTGCGCATCGAGGGCGAGCGGGTCGCGTTGCCCGGCCCGGCGCTGACGCCCTACCTGGTCGGCCTGCTGGTGATGCTGGGCATGCTGGGCACCTTCCTGGGCATGGTCATCACCTTCAAGGGCGCGGTGTTCGCGCTGGAAGGCTCGACCGACCTGCAGGCCATCCGCGCGGCGCTGGCCGCTCCCATCAAGGGGCTGGGCCTGTCGTTCGGCACCTCGGTGGCGGGCGTGGCCGCCTCCGCCATGCTGGGACTGATGGCGGCGCTGAGCCGGCGCGAACGCATGGCCGCGGGCCGCCAGCTCGATGGCCGCATCGCCACCGTGCTGCTGCCGTTTTCGCGCGTGCACCAGCGGCAGGAGACGCTGCGGGTGCTGCAGGCGCAAGGCCAGGCGTTGCCGCAGGTGTGCGATCGGCTCGACGCGCTGATGGAACGCATCGAGCAGCGCAGCCAGCAGCTGGACGCGCAGTTGCTGGCCCGGCAGGCGCGCTTCCAGGAAGATGCCACGCTGGCTTATCGCGGCCTGGCGGACAGCGTGGGCGCGTCGCTGCAGGACAGCCTGGCGGCCGGCGCGCGGGCCGCCGGCGACAGCATCCGGCCGGTGATCGCATCGGCGATGGCGCAAGTGGTGCAGGAGTCGCAGCGCTCGCATGCGCTGCTCGCCGAGCTGTCGCGCCAGCAGCTCGACACCTTGTCGCAGCGCTTTGGCGACACCGCCAGCACCGTCACGCAGGGCTGGACGGCCGCGCTCGGCCAGCAGGCGGGCAGCAACCAGGCCCTGGCCGAAGGACTGCGGCGGACCCTCGCCTCCTTCACGCAGACTTTCGAGCAGCGCAGCGCGGCCCTGCTGGCGGGCGTGAAGGCCGACTCGGCGGCGCTGCGCGCCGACGAAAGCCGGCGCGGCGAACAAGCGGTGCGGCAGCTGGGCGAGCTGCAGGCCGTCGTGACGCAGCACCTGGCCACGCTGGGCACGGCGCTGGAGGCGCCGCTCACGCGCCTGCTGCAGACGGCGGCCGAAGTGCCGCAGGCGGCAGCCGGCGTGATCACCGAACTGCGGCAGGAGATGAGCCGCGTCGCCGAGCGCGACAACCATGCCTTGCGCGAGCGCAGCGTCCTGCTGGAGCAGCTGGAGGCGCTGCTGCGCGGCGTCAACGCCGCCGCCGGCGACCAGCGCACCGCCATCGAAGCCATGGTGGCTTCCGCCGCTTCGGTGCTGACCACGCAGGCCGGCAAGGCGGCCGACGTGGCGGACCAGGTCGCCGCCAGCGCGGTGGAAGTGGCGAGCCTGGCCGAGGCGCTGGGCCAGAGCATGACGCTGTTCCAGGCCAGCAACGACAAGCTGGCCGACAGTCTGCTGCGGGTCGAGGCCTCGCTGCAGCGCTCCACCGCCCGCAGCGACGAGCAGCTGGCGTACTACGTGGCCCAGGCCCGTGAAGTGATCGACCTGAGCATCGCCTCGCAGCAAGGGTTGGTGGACAACCTGCGCCAGCTGCGCCGGCCCGCGGCGGGGGCGCCGGGATGATGGACGCCGACGAGGGCGACGGCGCTGCGTCGGTCGCGCCGGCCTGGGCCGTGTTCGGCGACCTGATGGCCGGCTTGCTGGGCGCGTTCGTGCTGGTGCTGGTGGGCGTGCTGCTGGTGCAGGTCGACCTGGTGGCGAGCCTGCAGGCCGAAGTCGAGAAGCGCCAGCTGGAGGAACGCCGGCGCATGGCGCTGGAAAAGGCATTGGCGATCCCGCTGGCCAGCGGCCGCATCACGGTGGCCAACGGCCGCATCGGCATCAGCGGCAACGTGCTGTTCCCGCTCAACTCCGACCAGCTGCGGCCGGAAGGGCGGCAGCTGCTGACCAGCCTGGTGCACCCGCTGCGGGTCTACCTGGACGAGCGCGGCGAGATGCTGATGGTCAGCGGCTTCACCGACGACACCCGGGTGCAGGAAGGCAACCGACGCTTCGCCGACAACCTGGAGCTGTCGGCGCAGCGCGCCTTGACCGTAACGCGCGCCCTGGTGGACGAAGGCATGCCGCCGTCGCGGGTGTTCGCCGCCGCGTTCGGCGCCGAGCAGCCGGTGGCGAGCAACGGCGACGAGCAAGGGCGGGCGCTGAACCGGCGGGTGGAAATGGCGCCGGTGCCGCGCGCCGGCGGCGCGACCGAGCCAGCGCGCCGTGAGTGAGCTGCAGGCGCGGATCGCGGCCTTGCGCGACGCTGGCGGCGGGCGTTTCGATCCGGTGCGTTTCCGCTTCCTGGAAGTGCTGGCGCAGCGCGCGGCGGTCCAGCCCGAACGCGTGCGCCGCATCCTGCAAGACAGGCTGCTGGCCGGGTTGGATGACTACCTGGCGCGCATGGAGCAGCCGCGGCAGGTGGCGGCCGGCGCGCCGGTCGCCGCCACCTGCCTGCCGCTGGCGCAGCTGAACGCGCACATCCGGCGCGCCGCTGGCGCGGCCGACGGCACCAGCGACGAACTGCCCAGCGTGCGGCGCTTTCGCCGGGCCTGGTCCGCCGGCCGGGTGCAGGACCAGCTGGAGCTGGCGGTTTCGCGCAAGCCGGCCAACGCCGGCCCGCTCAACTCGCACGCGCTGGTGCTGGAGTCGCTGGCCTTGATGGAGCAGCTGTCGCCCGCCTACCTGGGCCGCTTCATGGCGCAGGTGGAGGCGCTGCAGTGGCTGGAGCAGGTGCAGGTGAAGGCGGCCAAGGCGCCGGCCCGCAGCCGCAGGAAGGCAGACTAGCTGCTGCGCGGTCCCCGTGAAATTCGAACCTCGGGCTTTCGAATTGGATGACGGGCCGTTCTTGTTCCCTCTCCCATTGCGACCGGGAGTCCAGCCGCTCAAGCCGCCAGCATGAACCCGGCGAAGAACTGCGCCAGTTCCCCATGCGCATCGAGCGGCAGCACGTGCGCGATGTACTGGTCGGGGCGCACCACCACCAACGCGCCGCGCGTGCGGTCGACGCCGCGCAGGTCGAAGATGTCGGGGCCATTCTTCAGGTCCGGGCTGAACACCTTCTCGTAGTCGAGCAGGCCGTAGCGCCCCTTTGGCGGCAGCAGCAAGCCCGGCATGGACTCGATCGCCAGCGCGCCGTGGGCTTGCTGGAAGATGGCCCGCAGGTCGAACACGGCGTCGCAGTCCTGGCCGGGCCGCGTGAACTTGCGCACCGGCGACTGCGGCGATTGCTGCAGGAAGCGGCACAGCGCGCGCACGCCCGCCTGTTCGTCGACGTTGTCGTTGGCGGCGGCGAAGGCGTACAGGCGCCAGCGACCGTCGGCCTTGCCGGCGTGACCGAGCTGCACCGGCTTGGCGTCGGTGACGCGCACCACCGGCGCCGAATGAAAGCGGGTGCCGATCACGAAGCCGCTGGCCAGCTGCTGGTGCGTCGCTGGTCCGGTGATGAGCGAGGGCCGGTAGTGCGTGCCCATGCCGGCAGTGAAACGCCCATGCCGCTGGAAGTACTTCTGGAACTCGGCCGGGTCGACGCTGCCCGTGCCGACGGCGGCGCCTTCCTCGGGCCGCTCGCTGAACGTCTTGGCCCACGCGCGGTCGAAGTCGATCAGCTCCTGCGCCACCACCTGCCGCTCCGCCGAGTACGTGTCCAGCAAGGCCGGGGCGCATTGCCCGCGCAGCACGGCGGCCAGCTTCCAGCCCAGGTTGAAGGTGTCCTGCATGGAGACGTTCATGCCTTGGCCCGCCTTCGGGCTGTGGGTGTGGCAGGCATCGCCGGCGATGAAGACGCGCGGCAGTCGCGCGCCCACCTCCTGCGCCGGCACGTCGTCGTACTTGTCGCAGATGCGCTGGCCGATCTCGTAGACCGACCACCAGGGCACCTCCTTCACCTCCAGCCGGTACGGGTGCAGGATGCGCTGCGCCGTGGCGACAAGGTGCTCGAGCGTGATGCCGCGGTTGGCCACGCGCTCTGCTTCACCCAGCTTGTCCATCTCCACGTACAGGCGCACCAGGTAGCCGCCCTCGCGCGGAATCACCAGCAGGTTGCCGGCGGCGGACTGCACGACCACCTTGTAGCGGATGTCGGGGAAGTCGGTGACGGCGAGCACGTCCATCACGCCCCAGGCCTGGTTGGCCGAATCGCCCTCGAGGTGGCGGCCAATGGCTTTGCGCACCGCGCTGCGGGCGCCGTCGCAGCCGACCACGTAGCGGGCGCGGATGGTCTCCGGCTGGCCCGCATGGGCCGCGTCGATGCGCTCCAGCCGCACGGTCACGGGATAGTCGGCGGCGTCCTGGTCCACCGTCACGTCCAGCAGGCGCCGGGCATAGTGCGGCTCCAGCCGGCCGGGCGAGTTGCGCATGAGGTCCAGGTAGAAGTCGTGCACCCGCGCCTGGTTCAGCACCACATGGGGGAACTCCGACAGGCCGTCCTCGGTGTCTTGCACCCGGCCGTGGCGCACGATGCCACCGGCCTGCCCGCCCGGTTTCCAGAAGGTCACCTCGTTGATCCAGCAAGACTCCTGCAGCACCCGCTCGCTGAAGCCGAAGGCCTCGAACATCTCCATGGTGCGGCAGGCGATGCCGTCGGCCTGGCCCAGCTGCAGCGCGCCTTCCTTTTGCTCGACGACGCAGGTGCTGATGTCGGCAAACGCCGCCAGCTGTGCCGCCAGCGTCAGCCCGGCCGGGCCGCTGCCGACGATCACCACGTCGACCTGCGCCGGCGCCGCGTCGGCGCCTCGCGCCGGCCGGTCCGGTGCCGCGGCGCGCGGATCCCCGGGCTTGAAGCCGTTCAGGTGAAATTGCATGAC
>NZ_JAQGLS010000168.1 GCF_028292805.1 Ramlibacter sp.
GCGCGCGACATCGACCGCGTGGCCATCAAGCTGGAGAGCTTCATCGAGGAATTCTCGAACATCCTGCAGCGCAACCTCGGCGCGCAATCGGCCTCGGGGCACTGACATGGCGTCCGTGTCGCACCGCGGCCGCGGCGGCCGGCGCGCCCTGAACGAGATCAACATGGTCCCGTTCATCGACGTGATGCTGGTGCTGCTGATCATCTTCATGGTGACGGCGCCGCTGATCACGCCCAGCCTGATCGATCTGCCCAGCGTGGGCAAGGCGGCCCGCAAACCCGACCGCGTGATCGAAGTGCTGGTGGCCAGGGATGAAAGCCTGCAGCTGAAAGACGGCGAGCAACCGGTTTCCCTGCCACTCAAGGAGATCGCCCCGGCGGTGCTCAAGGCGCAGCAGGGCCAGCCGGCCGGCGGCACCGCGGTGGTGATCAGCGCGGACCGCAACGTCAAGTACGAGTCGGTGGTGAAGGTGATGGACGCGCTGCAGCGGGCCGGCGTGCAGCGCGTGGGCCTGTCAGTGCAGCTGGCCAACTGAGCGCGCCATGCAGGCCGCCGACGACCGCCTCGCCTTCGCGCCGCCGCCGCAGCCGGGCCTGCTGCGCGCCGGCGTGCTGGCCGTCATCGCCCACCTGCTGCTGGTGGCGGCGCTGACGTCGGGCCTGCAATGGAAGCGCGAGGTCAGCGAAGTGGCGGCCGAGGCTGAACTGTGGTCGGCCGTGCCACGGCCGGCGGCTCCCAAGGAGGTGCTGCCACCACCGCCGCCACCGGCGCCGCCGCCGGTGGTGCGGGCGCCACCACCGCCAGTGGTGCGGGCGCCGGCGCCGGATCCACAGGTGCAGCACGATGCCCAGATCGCGCTGGAGCGCGACAAGAAAAAACGCGCGCAGGAGGCCGAGCGGCGCGAGGACGCCCAGCGCGAAGCGGCGGAGCGCAAGCGCGCGGAGCGCAAGGCGGAAGCCGACCGCAAGGCGGAAGCGGACCGCAAGCTGGCCGTCGAGCGCAAGCGCGAAGAGGAGGCGGACAAGCGCGAGCAGGCCAAGCTGGCGGCCGAGAACAAGCGCAAGGCCGAGGCGCAGCAGAAGCAGCGCCAGGCGCAGGAAGAAGCCCGGGTGGCCAAGCAGCGCGAGGACAACCTCAACCGCATGAAGGGCCTGGCCGGCGGCACCGGCTCGCCCACCTCCGGTGGCTCGGCGCAGGTCGCATCCGGCCCGTCGGCCAACTGGGCCGGCCGGGTGATCGGCCGGGTGCGCCCGAACATCGTTTTTTCGGGCGCCGTCTCGGGCAACCCGACGGCCGAAGTGGAAGTGCGGATGGCGCCGGACGGCACCATCGTCGGCAAGCGGCTCACCAAGCCCAGTGGCAACCGGGGCTGGGACGACGCCGTGCTGCGCGCGCTGGACAAGACCGAGACGCTGCCGCGCGACACCGATGGCCGCGTGCCTTCTTCGGCGACGCTGGTCTTTCGCCCGGGGGGCTAGCGCCGGATTTGGTCCGAAGCGACAGGAGCCTGCCGCCGATGCCAACCTAGGGATCTGGCCTAACCCGCTCGGAAACGCAGCTGCAAAGCGGCCTGCTCGCTATAGAAACGGTAGCATAAAAAGTTGCGTTCGCAACACTCTGTAACTTGCTGCAGAGTTACTGTTTCCGTCACGTGTTCACCGATGTACGGTTGCCACACTCGACAACGAGTGCGGCTGTACAGGTGCCTACCGGCATCGGGCCTGCGCGTTCGGGACCGACCAATGAAACAGTGGACACACCTCCTCCTTGGTGCCGCCGCGCTGGGCATTGCCGCCTGGGCCGGCCCCGCGGCAGCGCAGGCCACCGGTGCGTCCGGCACCCTGCGCGTGCTGGTCAACCCGGGCGACAGCAGCGAGCAGTCGCGCGTGGCGACCTACACCGCCTGGAAGGGGGCCCTGGAACAGGCTCTGCGCAAGCAGGTGCCGGGCGGCATGAGCATCGTGCTGTCCAACGACGCCACCGCCGACCTGGGCTCGACCCGCTCGGGCATCCACGACGTGTTCATCGCCCCGGCCCACGTGGTCGGCAGCGCGATGCGCTACGGCTACCAGCCGGTGGTGGGCCTCGACAAGCCGATCCAGGCGGTGCTGGTGGCGCCGAAGACCAGCCCCATCACCACCATGGCGCAAGCCGCCGGCAAGCGCCTGGGCCTGCCGCTGCAAGACAGCGTTGTTACCTACCTGGTGCGCGGCGAGCTGAACGCGGCCAACACCACGATCAAGCGCCACTTCGCCTCGGTCTATGACACGCGCTACCAGGACGCGCTGCTGCCCTGCCTGCAGCTGCGGCGCTGCGACCTGGTGGCGGTGGAGAAGGCGGTGTTCGACCGCTGGGTCGCGGCCGGTGAGCCGGTCAAGGCCATCACGCAGTCCAGGCCGGTGCCCGGCCTGAGCGTAGCGATCAAGGACGGCGCCCGCCCGGGGGCGGCCGCACTGATGGCCGCGCTGTCCGAGTCGGCCGAGTTCGCGCAGCTGCTGCGCGGCGAGAACACCAAGGCCGTGGCGCGGGCCAGCGACGACTTCAAGTACGTGGCCACGCTGGGCTACTTCACGCCCCGGGCCCTGCCGGGCGCCGACGTGGTCGACGCCAAGACCGTCGCGCAGCTGCTGCAGGGTGGCGCCACTTACATCGACACGCGCACCGACGCCGAATTCAAGGCCGGCCACGTGCCCGGCTCCAGGCTGGTGCCGTACCACGAGAAAAGCGCCAAGGACCCCGACTTCGACGCGGCGCTGGACAAGTTCGAGCTCGCCAAGCTCGGGCCCGACCGCAACGCGGAACTGATCTTCGCCTGCAACGGCGCCGAATGCTGGAAGAGCTTCAAGGCGACGCAGGCCGCCATGAAGGCCGGCTACAAGAACGTCAACTGGTTCCGTGGCGGCTTCCCCGAATGGCGCAGCTCCGGCCTGAAGTTCGACGCCGCAGCCGCCGCCCAATGACCCACCCCCATCGAGCAACGCAATGAAACCCCCAGCCCCCGATCTCTCGCGCCGCGGCCTGCTGGCCGGCGCCGCCAGCGCCGTTGCCGCCGTCGGCTTCTCCCGCGCAGCGCAGGCGCAAGCGGCCGCCGCGCCGGCCCGCCCCGCCCTGCCCGCCTATGTGGCCTGGAAGAATCCGGACCACATGATCGTGCACACCGGCACCACCATCGAGACCCGGCGTTCCGCCTTCGGCACCAGCGTGATCACGCCGGCCGAGCGGCTCTACATCCGCAACAACCTGCCGGCGCCCGACGTCTCCATCGTCGCCGACCGCGACGCCTGGGCCGTGGCCGTCGAAGGCGTGCGGCAGCCGCGCGTGCTGACGGTGGCGCAGCTCAAGACCCTGGGCCTGGAAACCGTGGCCGCCGTGCTGCAGTGCTCCGGCAACGGCCGCGGCTACTTCGCCGACAAGCCCAGCGGCACCAAGTGGCAGGTCGGCGCCGCCGGCTGCGTGATCTGGAGCGGCGTGCCGGTGCGCAACGTGATCGCGGCGCTCGGCGGCGTTGCCGACGGCGCCCGCTTCATGACCGGCACCGGCGGCGAGGCGCTGCCGGCGGGCCTGGATCCGAAAAGCGTGGTCGTGGAGCGTTCGGTTCCGCTCAGGGCTTTCGAGGACGCGCTGCTGGCCTGGGAAATGAACGGCGAGCCGCTGCCGCACGCGCACGGCGGGCCGCTGCGGCTGATCGTGCCGGGCTACAGCGGCATCAACAACATCAAGTACGTCAAGCGGCTGGCCTTCACCGCCGCCGAGACCGACGCCGCCATCCAGAAGACCGGCTACCGGCTCACGCCGTCGGGCGTCAAGGGCGACCCGAGCTTTCCCGCGGTGTGGGAAATGGGCGTGAAGTCGTGGATCAACGGGCCGGCGCCGGAAGCCGGGCCGGTCAAGGCCGGCATGGTGCAGGTGCACGGTGTGGCGATGGGCGGCACCCGCGACCTGCGTCGCATCGACGTCTCGATCGACGGCGGCCAGACCTGGCAGGAAGCGCGCTTCGTCGGCCCGGACCTGGGGCGCTTTGCCTGGCGCCAGTTCGTGCTGCCGGTGCGGCTGCCGCCAGGCCAGCACCTGCTGGCCTCGCGGGCGCAGGACAGCCGCTTCGAGTGGCAGGTGGAGGAAAGCCCGGCCAACGGCGGCGGCTTCCTCAACAGCGGCTGGCGCTCGCACGCGATCCCGCTGACGGTGACGTGAGGGCCTGGCGCACGGGCGCCATGCTGGCGCTGGCCATGGCCGCCTTCGGCGCCCAGGCCGACGACGAAGGCCGCAAGCTGTTCAGCAACGTGGTGCCGGCTTGCGCCTTGTGCCACGCGCTCAAGGACGCCGGCGCGCAAGGCGAGATCGGGCCGTCACTCGATGAACTGAAGCCGGATGCCTCGCGGGTGGAGAAGGCGCTGCGCCTGGGCATCGGGCAGATGCCGGCTTTTCCGCAACTGAGCGAGGCGCAGGTCAAGGCGCTGGGGCGGTACGTGGAAGCGGCGACCCGCTAACCCGGGAGCTGGCATTGCGGGCTCGACCCGCAATGCCAGCAACAGCGCCCTCATCACGGCAGCCTGGATCCCGGCTCGAGGCCGGGACGACATCCTCGGGAAGTGCGTCCCACCCCAGCCCTTCCCCAGGGGGCAAGACAGGCTCAGCCCTCGTACACGATCTGCGCCTGCCCCCCCTGCGCCTGCGCCATCCAGCTGGCCAGCGCGGCGTCGCTCGGGAAGAACCGGGCCTGCTCGCCCAGCTGCAGTTCGGCCACCGCGGCCTCGCGCTGCACCAGCAGCCGCACGCCCAGGCCGCGCAGCAGTTCGCCCTGCTCCGACATTTCCTTTTTCGGCGGGAACTCGCGCACCAGGCGCAGGATGTCCGGCACCTGGCCGTTGACGGCCACCTTGAGGTACTTGCCGAAGCGGCAGCGCGCCGTCGCCAGGTCCCACAGCGACTGCACGTTCAGGCGAAAGCCGCCCGAGAAGCGGTCCGGCTGCAGCTTGGCCATCATCACCACCAGCTCGTCGTCCTTGAACCAGCTGCGGTTGGGGCCGAACACCGACTCGTCGGCGGCGGCTTCGATCACGTCGGTCTTGTCGTCCAGCTTGAACAGCGCCAGCTTGCCGCGCTGGCCGTTGATGAAGCGCAGGTCGGTCACGATGCCGGCCAGCAGCACGATCTCGCGCGAGTCCGCCAGCTCCTCGATGCGGCGCTTGCAGAAGCGCCGCACCTCGCGCTCGACCTCGTCGAACAGGTGGCCCGAGAGATAGAAGCCGATCGCGGTCTTCTCGTGCGTGAGGCGCTCCTTGACGCCCCAGGGCGTGGCCTCCACCAGGTCCGGCTCCTGCGTGCTGGCGCCGTGCGAGTCGTCGCCCATGTCGAACAGACCGCCCTGGTTGACGTTGGCCGCGGCGGCGGCGGCGAAGTCGAAGGCGCGGTCGATCGAGGCGACCAGCGTCGCGCGGTTGCGCTGCAGGTTGTCAAAGGCGCCGGCCTTGATCAGCGCCTCCACGGTGCGCTTGTTGATGCGGGTGCGGTCGACCCGGCAGCAGAAGTCGTACAGGCTGGTGAAGGCGCCGCCCTCTTCCCGCGCGGCCACGATGGCTTCCACGGCCAGTTGGCCGGTGCCCTTGACGGCGCCCAGGCCGTAGCGCACCGCCTTGTTCGAGATCGGCTCGAAGCGGTAGGTGCCGCGGTTCACGTCCGGCGGCTCGAAGCTGAGGCCGAAGTTCTTCTGCGCGTCCTCGAACAGCACCTTGAGCTTGTCGGTGTTGTCCATTTCCACGGTCATGTTCGCGCAGAAG
>NZ_JAQGLS010000176.1 GCF_028292805.1 Ramlibacter sp.
GACGCAACTGACGAAACGACAACTGGCTAAACAGGCTTGGGCGACTGACATGAGAAATTTGCAAACGCGGCTATACGCCCTTTCAGCCGACCGGCTCAAGTGGATTCGCCGCGGCATCGAGAAAGAAAGCCTGCGCGCCACGCCGGCGGGGGTGCTGGCCGCCACGCCGCATCCGCAGGGCCTGGGCTCGGCCCTCACCCATCCGCACATCACGACCGACTACAGCGAGTCGCAGCTGGAGCTGATCACCGGCGTGCACGCGAGCGTCGAGCAGTGCCTGGAAGAGCTGACGCAGGTGCACCAGTTCGTGTACCGCGCCCTGGGCGACGAGCTGATGTGGGCCAGCAGCATGCCCTGCCTGCTGCCGCCCGACGAGACCATCCCCATCGGCCGCTACGGCGCCTCCAACGTGGGCCGCGCCAAGAGCGTCTACCGTATGGGACTGGCGTACCGCTACGGCCGGCGCATGCAGACCATTTCCGGCATCCACTACAACTGGTCGCTGCCGGGCGTGAGCGATGCGCAGTACTTCGGGCTGATCCGCAACTTCCGCCGCCACGCCTTCCTGCTGCTGTACCTGTTCGGCGCCTCGCCGGCCGCCTGTTCCGGCTTCGTGGCCGGGCGCCGGCACGAGCTGCAGACGCTCTCGCCCGACACGGTCTACATGCCATACGGCACCTCGCTGCGCATGGGCCGCCTGGGCTACCAGAGCGACGCGCAGTCCAGCCTGGCCGTCAGCTACAACAGCCTGGACGGCTACGCCGCTTCGTTGCACGAGGCGTTGACCAAGCCCTATCCCGCCTACGAGGCGATCGGCATCGTCAACCCGGGCGGCGAGTACAACCAGCTGGCCACCAGCCTGCTGCAGATCGAGAACGAGTTCTACGGCACCATCCGGCCCAAGCGCGTGATCCGTCCCGGCGAGCGCCCGCTGCACGCGTTGCGCGAACGCGGCGTGGAGTACGTCGAGGTGCGGCTGATGGACCTGGACCCCTTCGTGCCGGTCGGCATCAAGGCGCAGACAATGCGCTTTCTCGACATCTTCCTGCTGCACTGCCTGCTCAGCGACAGCCCGGACGACACGCCGCAGGAAATCGTGGCGCTCGGGCGCAACCAGCACCGCACCGCTGCCTATGGCCGCGAGCCGGGCCTGGCGCTGGAGCGCGACGGCGCCCATGTCACCCTGTCCGAATGGGGCGCCGACATCGTCCAGGCCTGCGGCCCGATCGCCGCGGCGCTCGATGCCGTGCACGGCACCACCGACTACGCCGATGCGCTGCGTTCGGCATCGGCCCTGTTGCAGGACCCGGCCATGCTGCCTTCGACGCGCGTGCTGTCGGCGATGGCGCGCGACCACCAGAACGGGTTTTCCGCGTTTTCGCTGTCGCAGTCGCGGCAGTCCAGGGCCACGCTGCTGAAGCTGCCGTACGGCGGCAGCATGCATGCGCGCATGGAGGCGGTGGCGCGCCAGTCGGTGCAGGACCAGGCCGCAGTTGAAGCGGCCGACACCCTGGCGTTCGAGCAGTACCGTCAGCAATACGTCTCGGCCGACCGGCTCGGCTTGGGCAGGGCCGCTGTCGC
This sequence comes from Ramlibacter sp., assembly GCF_028292805.1. Classification (GTDB taxonomy): domain Bacteria; phylum Pseudomonadota; class Gammaproteobacteria; order Burkholderiales; family Burkholderiaceae_C; genus Ramlibacter. The sequence goes on from NZ_JAQGLS010000176.1 coordinate 1,582, forward strand.
GCCGGCGCTCGCCGCGGCCTGAGGCGGCGGCCGGCGTTTGCGTCGTCGTCCTACGGCCGGCCGTGCCGCTGAGCCGCACAGTGCGGCCATGCGCGCCCTTCGACTCCCTTTGTTCTGGCTGACGGCGCTGGCCATGCTGGCGCTGGCGCCCGCCCTGCAGGCGCAGCCAAAGCAGGAACGCGAGGCCCCCGCCGCGCCAGCCCAGCTCGACGAAGTCGGCAAGGGCGCCCACCTCGGGCGCCAGGCGCTGCGGCCCGGCGCCTACATCACGCCGCGCTACCGCAAGGCGGTGCAAAGCTACATGGCCAAGCACCACGGCCCCGGCAAGCCGTGCCTTCCCGGGCTGGTCCGGCACGCCGCTGCGTGCGAGCCGGCCGCCAGCGGACCCGGCTGGAAGATCGGCCTGGCGCTGCCGAAGGCGGCCGGCGCGCAGCCGCTGCCGGCCGGGCTTGCCGCCATCCTGCCCAAGGCGCCGCCGGGCAACCAGTACGTGCTGGTTGCCGGCGACATCCTGCTGATGGCCTCCGCTTCGCGCATCGTCGTCGACGCGGTCCCGCATTCCGGCTCCTGATTTCTCCAACCAAAAGGTCCCATGCGAACTTCCATCCTGCCGGCCGTCCTCCTGCTGGCGGCCTTCCTGGCCGCGCCAGCGCTGGCGGAAAAGCCCGACCACCCCGGTGGCGGCAAGCACGCCGACAAGCACGAGCGCAAGGCCGACAAGCACCAGCACAAGGCAGAAAAGCACGAGCGCAAGGCAGACAAGCACGGCCACGGTCCCAAGGAGAAGCACGCCGGCTACGACGACGGTCAGCCGCGCCGCGGCGCCTACTTCGACGACACCCACCGCAACTCGGTGCACCGCTACTACACGACGCATTCGCGCGCCAACTGCCCGCCCGGCCTTGCCAAGAAGAACAATGGCTGCCTGCCGCGGGGCCAGGCCAAGAAGTGGGAGGTGGGCCACCGCGTGCCGCAGGGCGTGACGGTCTACACCGTGCCGCAACCCATTCTGGTGACGCTGCCGCCGCCGCCGCCGCGGCACCGCTACGTCCGCGTGGCCGGCGACATCCTGCTGATCGCCGTGGGCACGCAGATGGTGGTGGACGGCATCAGCGGCCTGGCCAACTGAGCGGGCGTGCCGGCCCGGCAATGAGCGACCGCACGAATCCGGGCGGCAAGATGCCGGCCATCGGCAAGGCCGGCATCGAGCGGCAGTCGCAGTTTCGCTACCAGCTGCGGCGCTTCCTGCGCTTCGGCGAGGAAGCCGCCCGCTCGGCCGGCGTGACGGCGCTGCAATACCACCTGATGTTGCACACCCAGGCCTTTGCCGGCCGGGACTGGGCCAGCGTGGGCGAGCTGGCCGAGCGCCTGCAGGCCCAGCCGCATGGCGTGGTGGCGCTGGTCTCGCGCTGCGAGGAGCTTGGCCTGGTGCGGCGCCAGGCCCATGCCGGCGACGGCCGCCTGGTCGAGGTGCACCTGACGGCCAAGGGCCGGCGGCTGGTCGCCAGGCTGGCGGCCCGCCACCAGGCGCAGCTGGGCGAGCTGGCGGCGGTGATCGAGGCGGCCCGGGCCGGCAACGCCGGTTAACCTGTGGTCGCCTGTTGACCTGAAGCCCTTACAATGCGCGCCTTCAAGGCCGGCGCGCGCGCGCTGCCGTCCGCAAAGCAATCCATCCTGCCGCGCGCAGGCACGGCACGAGGCTCCTGCATGGCGAAGGAAGAACTGATCGAGATGAACGGCCGGGTGGCCGAAATCCTCCCGGATTCGCGCTACCGCGTGATCCTGGACAACGGCCATGAACTGGTCGCGTACACCGGCGGCAAGATGCGCAAAAACCACATCCGCATCATCGCCGGCGACCTGGTGACGCTGGAGCTTTCGCCGTACGACCTGACCAAGGGCCGGATCATGTTCCGTCACCTGCCCACCCGCGGCTCGGGCGGTCCGCCACCCATGCACCGCCGCCGCTAGCTGTGATGGTTCGATAGGCTGTTCACCCGGCGCGCATGCCGATGCGGCGCATTGCCGCTTGTCCGGCGCGGTGTCGCCCCGGTAAGCCGGCTGCCAGCCCGCTTGGGGCTGCCCGGGCTGAAGGCACTGACCCGGTGGAGCCGGTGGTGCGGCGTGAGCCAGAGGGCCCGGGGCGAGCTGCTGCACATGTGACACCAAAAGCTGGGGCGCATCGCTCGTCCTGGCCACCGCGTCACCGGCAACCGCAAAGACTTCGTGGACGGCGCCGGTGGGAGTTCGCGCACGTGGCCATCGACGAGCACCGTGACGCGATCAAGCGTCTGTCGACGCCGGCAGGCCTCACTCGGCACTTGGCTATAAGCCTCCAGCTTCCCGCCGCGGCGGAAAGAACCTGTTGCAACTCAACCGCTAGATTCCGACCGGTCGCGTGGCGGCGAAGCCGTCTTCGCCCGGCCCGTGGCGCTTGAGGTCGTCGTCACGTAACGCCAGCAGGCGTTCCAGGTCGGCGCGCACATCCTCCTGCGCCGGGGGGATGTAGGCAGGGCCTTCGATGATGCCGCCGGCGCGGGTTGTGGGTGGGCCTTGCGGCTCCGGCTGCGGCGCGACCACCGCCGTCCAGCTGGCGGGGTCCGGCAGCTCGGGGCAGACGGAAGGGTCGGGCAGGTTGAACTGCCAGGAGAATCCCATCAGCCATTGGGGCGCGGTCGGGTCCAGCGCGACCAGCCGCTCGAAGAAGTCCTGTTCCAGCGCCACGCCGTGCAGCGTCAGGCGCGGATCCCAGTGCCGCACCAGCAGGCGCACGTGGATGCCTTGTTCGCGCTTGACGCTGGTGGTGCGCAGCAGGTCGGCCGACAGCCAGCCTTCCGGGATGCGGTTGCGCTCCAGCAGGTCGCGCATGGCCGCCTTGAGCAATTCCTTGCGTTCGGCATGGCCCTTGGCCGGGGAGGTGGCTTGCGAAGCCACGAACTGGGTGCTGTTGGGTCCGCTGCGGCTGCGCACCGGCGGCCGTGTCGAAGCAGCTCCACCGAGCCAGCGCATCAGGGAATCGCCCAACAGACCCATCACAACCTCCGCACGAACCGCCCGGCGGGCGGCCTCCGTGGTGCCTGGACCAATGTAGTGCTGAGGTATCGATTACGTCAACTTACATTCGGGTAAGTTGGCTACGGTCTCGGGCTTTTCGCACGAAGGCGCCGGAGGCGATGCGGCGGCGCCTGCATGCGAGGTCTGCGCGAAGCCTGCTACTGGATCAGCAGGTTGGCGATCAGCCCGGTCGCCAGCGCCACCAGCATGAACTCGCTGCCGACCTGCATCCACTGGTGACCGTGCGGCGGGGCATACAGGCCCTGGTGCGAGCGCCATTCGTTCACGTAGTAGTGGTTCTGGCGGTACTGGTGCGGCAGGTAGCTGCCACGGTGGAAACGCTGGCCCTTGTCGTAGTGCCGCGGCTGGTTGTAGACGTAGCTGGGCTGCTGGCTGTAGACGTAGCTGGGCTGCTGGTGGTTGCCGGCCCTATAGCCTTGGCGGTAGGCGCGGTCTTGCTGACGGTCGTGGCGCTGGGCCTGTTCGTGGCGGCGGTCCTGGCGATCCTCGCGGCGCTCGGCGCGGTTGTCGCGGCGCTCGTCGCGGCGCTCGGCACGCGACTCGTCCCGGTGTTCGGCGCGCGGAGTGTCGTCGCGGCGGCCACCGCGGTCTTGCGCGGAAGCCAGGGTCGCGAAACCCAGGGTGCCGGCGAGGACGGCGCAAACGATGGCTGAGGCTTTCATGGGTGGTTCTCCTTGTCGATGGGGTGACTTTGCCGGTCCCACATGTCGCCGCGACGAAGTCGACAAGTCGCCCAGGTAAAGCCGGCTGAACGAGTGCGCGCGGCGGGCTGTCCTACCGATCGGGCACGGCCGCCAGCGTCAATTCGCCGGCAAAACGCTCGAATGCCGCGGGCAATTGCTCCGGCGGCAGCCTCAGCAGCGCCGACGGATGCACCGTCACCAGCACCCGCAGCCCGTCGCCGCGCGCGAACCACTGGCCGCGTTCGGACATCACCGCCATCGGCCGGCCCAGCAGGGCCCGCGCCGCCGTCGCGCCCAGGGCCACCAGCGCGCGCGGCTGCACCAGCGCGATCTCTTCTTCCAGCCAGTGGCGGCAGGCGTCGGCCTCGTGCTGCGTTGGCGTCTTGTGGATGCGGCGCTTGCCACGCAACTCGTACTTGAAGTGGCGCACGGCGTTGCTGACGAACACGGCTTGCCGGTCCAGCCCGGCCTGGGCCAGCGCGCGCTCGAACAACTGGCCGGCCGGCCCGACGAAGGGGCGGCCGCGCAGGTCTTCCTGGTCGCCCGGCTGCTCGCCGACGAACATCAGTGCCGGATACAAAGGGCCTTCGCCCGGCACCGCCTGCGTGGCCAGCGCGCCGATCGGGCAGTCGCGGCAGCGGTCGGTGGCGGCATGCAGTTGTGGCAACGAGCCGCTGGCGGCGACGGCCGGCAGCCGCCGGGGCGCGGCCGGGATGCGGCGCAGCGGCACCGTCGCCGGCTGCTCGATCATGGTGCCGCTGCGCTCCTGCGCTCGCGCCGCCAGCTCGCCGATCAGCGACGCCTCCGGCAGGTTGCGCCAGTATTTGCGCGGCATCTCCTTTTGCATCATCTTGAGCTTCAGCCGCGCCGGGTTGAAGATGCCCTGGTAGTAGGTGAGCCAGAGCTGCTCGCCCGCATCGGCTGGCGGCGCATCGCTGTGATCGGCGCCGGCGCGAAAGTGCAGCTGCTGCCGGTCCCATTCGACGCAGCGCTCGGGCGTCAGGATCGCCCAGCGCATGTTGGCGAAGCGGCGGCGGAACCAAGGCGCATTCGCTTCGACGATGTGGTGGTCGGGCTCGAACCAGGCCACGTGCAGCGGGTCGAGCGGGTTGTCGGTGTCCTGCACCTGCCGAAAGCGAACGAAGGCGTGCATCTTGTGGATGTCGCGCCGCACCGCCTGCGCCATGTGCCGCGCCTGCACCATGTCGGCGTCGAGCGGGTCATGGCGCAGGTTCGGCTCGTGCAGCAGCCGCCAGAGCAGGCGATAGAGCAGGGCGAAGCGGTGCGGCTCCCTGTGCAGCACCAGGGTGTGGCAAAGCTCCAGGAAGGCCGGCGGCACGTTGACGCCGGTGTCCGCCGGCGGCTGGTCGTCGGCAGGCTCGGCGACAGCGAACAGGTCGTCGTGGCAGCGACCGGCGGACCAGTGCACCTGCTCCGGTGCCACCCGTCGCGCCAGCAACGCACGCGCCTCGCGCCGGAAACCGGCGAGGTCGGTTTCGTGGTCCAGCCGCACCAGCAGGGTCAAAACAGCAAGCCCTGTTGTTGCGGCGCGGCCGTGCTCTGGGCCACGATGCGTTGCACGTCCGGTGCGCGCGCCGGCTTGTGGTCGGCGAGCACGACGAAAGGCAGCACCTTGCGGGTGGGCACGTGCAGCCGCTGCAGGTCCTCGGCGCGCACGCGCCGGCCGCGGCGCGCCAGCAGCAGGCGGTCGACGGCCTTGACGCCCAGCCCCGGCACGCGCAGCAGCAGTTCACGCGGCGCGCGATTCAGGTCGACGGGGAATTTTTCCGGGTGAGCCAGCGCCCAGGCCAGCTTGGGGTCGACCTCGAGCCGCAGCATGCCGCCACCGCGCGCCGAGGCGATCTCGTCGGCGGCGAAGCCGTAGAAGCGCATCAACCAGTCGGCCTGGTACAGGCGGTGTTCGCGCAGCAGCGGCGGTGCCTGCAGCGGCAGCGAGGACGAGGCGTCGGGAATCGGGCTGAAAGCGGAGTAGTAGACCCGCTGGAGCCGGTACGAGCCATACAGCTGCGCGCTGGTGGCGAGGATGGTCGCGTCGTCGGCCGCATCGGCGCCGACGATCATCTGCGTGCTCTGGCCCGCCGCGGCGAATTGCGGTGGCTTGGCCGGCGTCGGCCGCGACTGCGGCAGCGAGACCGCCGAGGTGCGCGCCGCATCGGCGGCTTCGCCCTTGGCGTCGTCGATGTGCACGCGCAGCCGTGCCATCGAGCGCTTGATCGCCGCCCCATCCTTTTGCGGCGCCAATGCGGCCAGGCCTTGCTCGGTGGGCAGCTCGATGTTGATCGACAGGCGATCGGCGTAGCGGCCAGCGCGCTGCAACAGCTCCGGCGCCGCGTCCGGAATGGTCTTGAGGTGGATGTAGCCGCGAAAGTCGTGTTCCTCGCGCAGGCGGCGCGCCACTTCGACCACCTGGTCCATCGTGTAGTCGGGGCTGCGGATGATGCCGCTGGACAGGAACAGGCCCTCGATGCAGTTGCGGCGGTAGAAATCCAGCGTGAGCTGCACCACCTCGTCGACGGTGAAGCGCGCGCGCGGCACGTTGCTGCTGGCGCGGTTGACGCAATACAGGCAGTCGTACTGGCAGAAGTTGGTCAGGAGGATCTTGAGCAGCGAGATGCAGCGGCCGTCGGGGGCGTAGCTGTGGCAGATGCCCGTGCCCTCGTTGGAGCCGAGACCGGTGCCCTGGACCGAGTCGCGCTTGACGCCGCCACTCGACGCACAGGAGGCGTCGTACTTGGCGGCGTCGGCGAGGATGGCGAGCTTGTCTTTCAGGTCCACTGTGCAAATGTACAGTGTCCGGGCCTGGACCGCGCCAGGAGCCCCGCCTTGCACGGGGCGCTCGCCAATTATTCCTGCATTACTGCGCGTTGGCGGGGGTGCCGGCCAGCTGGGACGCGGCGCCGGTGCGATGCGCGGCCAGGTAGGCGGAGCCGCTGTCTTCGCGGTTCATGGCGGCGACGGCGTCGCGGTTGGCGATGTACTCGGCCTGCACTTCAGCGCGGGTCTTGGTGCTGCGGAAGGTCGCCAGCGGGTTGTACTGGGTCGACCACGGGCTGACCGTGGACTGCACCGACTGGGTCGCCGGCCGGGTGGCCACTTGGGCAGCGGGGCCGGAGCTCACGCGGTGGGCGAACTGGCCGGACAGGTCCGGGCTTTCGGCCTGGGCCACGAAAGCGGCGGCGGTCAGGGCGGCGGCGAGGATGAGACGGGAGGCTTGCATGATGATTCCTTCAAAAGTTGATGAATTCGGCTCGGGGCATCTGCCTCGGCTCGCTCGCAGGTGGCGCTTGGTTGGCTGCGTCAGAGGCGATGGAGTGACTGTATTCCTCTGTGTACGAGCAAAAAACAGCACTGGAAGCAAGCCTGTATTGCGTATCGAGCAATAATCGACGCCAAGGAAGGGTGATATGGACAGGCTTCAATCGATGCGGGTGTTCCAGCAGGTGGTGGACGAGGGCGGCTTCGCGGCCGCTGCGCGCAAGCTCGACCTGGCGCCGGCGGCGGTGACGCGGCTGGTCAGCGACCTGGAAAAGCACCTCGGCGTGCGGCTGCTGCAGCGCACCACCCGGCGCCTGTCCCTGACGCCGGCCGGCGAGGCCTACCTCAGCCGCCTGCGGGTGATCCTCGGCGAGATCGAAGAAGCCGATGCGATGGCCCATGCGCACACCCGCGAAATGAGCGGCACCATCCGCATCCTCGCGCTACCCGTGGTGGCCACGCACATCATCGCGCCGGCCATCCCGGCGTTCCAGCGCCAGCATCCGCAGGTGCTGCTGGAGCTGCATGTCGAGGACGTGGTCGACCCCAATGTCGAGGAGTACGACCTCACCATCGTGACGGGCGCGGTCGCCGTCCATTCGACCGCCATCGTGCGCACCCTGATCGAGAGCGCGGCGGTCTTCTGCGCCGCGCCCGATTACCTGCGTCGCCA
>NZ_JAQGLS010000180.1 GCF_028292805.1 Ramlibacter sp.
CAGCGCCTGACCGGCCTGGAGCAGGACAAGATCGTCAATGAATACAGGGAAGTGATGGCGCAGATCGCCGACCTGCTGGACATCCTGGCCAAGCCGGAGCGCGTCTCGGCCATCATCACCGAGGAACTGACCGCCATCCGCACCGAGTTCGGCCAGACCAAGCTGGGCGCGCGCCGCTCGCTGATCGAGCACAACGCGCAGGACCTGGCCACCGAAGACCTGATCACGCCGACCGACATGGTCGTGACGCTCTCGCACCTGGGCTACGTCAAAAGCCAGCCCTTGGGCGAATACCGCGCCCAGAAGCGCGGCGGCCGCGGCAAGCAGGCTACCCAGACCAAGGAAGACGACTGGATCGACCAGCTCTTCATCGCCAACACGCACGACTGGATTCTGTGCTTTTCCAACCGCGGCCGGATGTACTGGCTGAAGGTGTGGGAAGTGCCGGCCGGCTCGCGCGGCTCGCGCGGCCGCCCGATCGTCAACATGTTCCCGCTGCAGGACGGCGAGAAGATCAACGTGGTGCTGCCGCTGACCGGCGCCGCCCGCAGCTTCCCGGCCGACCGCACCATCTTCATGGGCACCAGCATGGGCACCGTCAAGAAGACGGCGCTGGACGAGTTCAACAACCCGCGCAAGGGCGGCATCATCGCCATCAACCTCGACGACGGCGACTACCTGATCGGCGCGGCGCTGACCGACGGCCAGCACGACGTGATGCTGTTCTCCGACGGCGGCAAGGCGGTGCGCTTCCACGAGGAAGACGTGCGCCCGCTGGGCCGCACCACCCGCGGCGTGCGCGGCATGTCGCTGGACGTGGGCCAGAGCGTCATCGCGATGCTGGTGGCGGAGGACGAACAGCAAAGCGTGCTGACCGCCACCGAGAACGGCTACGGCAAGCGCACCCCGATCGGCGAGTACACGCGCCATGGCCGCGGCACCAAGGGCATGATCGCGATCCAGCAAACCGAGCGCAACGGCAAGGTGGTGGCCGCCACGCTGGTGCACGCCGACGACGAGATCATGCTGATCACCGACCGCGGCGTGCTGGTGCGCACCCGGGTCAGCGAGATCCGCGAACTCGGTCGCGCCACCCAGGGCGTGACGCTGATCGGGCTGGACGAAGGCTCCAAGTTGAGCGGGCTGCAGCGCATCGTGGAGAACGATGCCGCGATCGCGGAAGGCGAAGATCCGGGCGGCGAGACACCGGGTGGCGAGACACCGGGTGGCGAGACACCGGGTGGTCAAGAGCCGCCAGCGGCGTAAGAGGCTGTCATCCCGGGCTCGGCCCGGGATCCAGTGCGGCGCTGCTGCCTGGATGCCGGGCCGAGTCCGGCACGACAACCTCTGGCATGACAGTCTTCTCAAGAAGGCCTTCCCCCTCGTCCGCTATAGTTACGCCTTCGACCGACATTGGGCCCACGCCGCTGGGCCCAAAGCATTTTCCCAACCCTGATCCATGGCCAAAACCCTGTCCGAGCTTCGCACCAGCATCGACGCGGTCGACCGCGAACTGCTGGCGCTGCTCAATCGGCGCGCCGCCTTCGCCAACGAGGTCGGCGAGATCAAGCGCGCCGAGGGCTCGCCGGTGTTCCGCCCCGAGCGCGAGGCGCAGGTGATCAACGGGCTGCAGGATGCCAACCCCGGCCCGCTCAAGGCCGACAGCGTCGCCACCATCTGGCGCGAGATCATGTCGGCCTGCCGCGCGCTGGAAGCGCCGCAGCGCGTGGCCTATCTCGGCCCGGCCGGCACCTTCAGCGAACAGGCGGCCCTGCAGTTCTTCGGCTCCGGCATCGAGCACGTGCCCTGCCCGAGCATTGACGAGGTGTTCCGCGCCACGGCCGGCGGCAGCGCCCAGTTCGGCGTGGTGCCGGTGGAGAACTCCACTGAAGGCGTCGTCGCCCGCTCGCTCGACCTGTTCCTGAACACGCCGCTGCACATCGTGGGCGAAACCAGCCTGCTGGTGCGCCACAACCTGATGCGCCAGTCAAGCGCGCTGGACGGCATCGAGGTGGTGCTGGCCCATCCCCAGGCGCTGGCCCAGTGCCAGGGCTGGCTCGACGCGCACCTGCCCGGCGTCGAGCGGCGCGCCGTCTCCAGCAATGCCGAGGGCGCGCGTCTGGCCGCCGAGAACCCGGCCTGGGCCGCGATCGCCAGTGACCGCGCGGCCATCCGGTTCGGCCTGCACATCGCGGCCCACGCGATCCAGGACGAGGCATTCAACCGCACCCGCTTCGTCATCGTCTGCCTGCCGCAGACCCTGCAGGCGCCGCAGGCGTCGGGCAAGGACTGCGTCAGCCTGATCGTCTCGGTGCCGAACCGCCCCGGCGCGGTGCACGACATCCTGGCGCCGCTCAAGCAGCACGGCGTCTCGATGACGCGCCTGGAGTCGCGCCCGGCGCGCTCGGGCGGCCAGTGGGACTACTATTTCCATATCGACCTGCAAGGCCATCCGTCGCAAGGGCACGTGCGCGCGGCGCTGGCCGACCTGCAGGGCCTGTGCACGTTCTACAAGGTGCTGGGCACCTTTCCCCTTGGCGAGTGAAATGTCAACCCCCACGCTTGTCACTTCGTGTACTGCGCTGCCCCCCAAGGGGGCTTTCGCGGCTTGGGGCGGCCCGGCGCCACTCAGGAACAACTAATGGCAGCAAAATTCGAGCAACTGGGATTGATCGGGTGCGGCCTGATGGGCGGCTCGTTCGCGCTCGCCATGAAGCGCGCCGGCCTGGTCAAGCGCGTGGTCGGCTACAGCAAGTCGCCCTCCACCACCCAGCGCGCCGTCTCCATGGGCGTGATCGACGTCGAGGCGCCGTCCGCGCTGCTGGCCGTGTCGGGCGCCGACGTCGTGCTGCTGGCCGTGCCGGTCTCGGCCACCGAGGCGACCTTCAAGGCCATCCGCCACCTGATCACGCCCAACATGCTGATCATGGACGTGGGCTCGACCAAGCGCGATGTGGTCGACGCCGCGCGCCGCGTGCTGCGCGACAACATCGGCTGCTTCGTTCCCTGCCACCCGATCACCGGCAAGGAAGTGTCGGGCGTCGACCATGCCGACGCCGACCTGTACCGCGGCAAGCAGGTCATCCTGACGCCGATCGAGCGCACCCAGGTGGGACATCTGAAGCGGGCGCAGGAGATGTGGGAAGCCCTCGGTTGCCAGGTGCAGCAGATGGCGCCCGATTCCCACGACGCCGCCTTCGCCGCCGTCAGCCACCTGCCGCACCTGATGGCGTTCGCGCTGATGCACGGCATCGTCAACCAGCCGCACGGCCAGGAATTCCTGGGCCTGGCCGGCCCGGGCTTTCGCGATTTCACCCGTATCGCCGCCAGCGACCCCAAGGTGTGGCGCGACATCCTGCTGACCAACAGGCACGAACTGGTGGAGCAGTCCAAGGTGTTCCAGCGCGCCATGCACAACATGCTGCAGCTGGTCGAGGACGGCAAGGCCGACGAGCTCGAAGCCTTGATCACCGGCGCCAGCCAGAGCCGCGCCGGCTGGCGCATGGGCCAGAAGAAGTAAGGAAGGGGCCCGCCGGGCCACCAGGCATGTTCAACAGCGCGTTCCTCGACCTGCCCCCGCTGGAGGAAGCCCGCGGCACGGTCATCCTGCCCGGCTCCAAGAGCATCTCCAACCGGGTGCTGCTGCTGGCGGCGCTATGCGAAGGCCCGACGGTGGTGCACGATCTGCTCGAGTCGGACGACACGCGGGTGATGCTGCAAGGATTGCGGGTGCTGGGGTGCGAGGTGGTGCATCGCGGCAGCGCGGTCCGGATCACGGGGATCGGGGGCCGCCCCCACCCCGGCCCTCCACCGGGCGGCGAGGGAGTCAAGAAGCTGTTCCTGGGGAACGCGGGGACGGCGATGCGGCCCTTGACGGCTGCATTGGCCCTGATCGGTGGCGACTACGAGCTCAGCGGCGTTGCCCGCATGCACGAGCGTCCCATCGGCGACCTGGTCGATGCCCTGCGCCAGCTCGGCTGCGGCATCGACTACCTGGGCAACGAAGGTTTTCCGCCGCTGCGCATCCGTCCGGCCCGCGACTTGAAGCTGGACGCGGCGATCCAGGTGCGCGGCGACGTCTCCAGCCAGTTCCTCACCGCCTTGCTGCTGGCGCTGCCGCTGGTCGCCACGCGGGACATCGTGATCGAGGTGGTCGGCCAGCTGATCTCCCGGCCCTACATCGAGATCACGCTGAACCTGCTGCGGCGCTTCGGCATCGCCGTGGCGCGCCAGGACTGGCAGCGCTTCACCATCCCGGCCGGCAGCCGCTACCAGTCTCCCGGTGAAGTCCACGTGGAAGCCGATGCCTCTTCGGCCAGTTACTTCGTGGCCCTGGGCGCGCTGGCCGCCAGCGCCGACCAGCCGCTGCGCATCGAAGGCGTGGGCGCCAGCTCGATCCAGGGCGACATCCGCTTCATCGAAGCGGCACGGGCCATGGGCGCCACGGTGGACAGCGGGCCCAACTGGCTGCAGGTCTCGCGTGGCGCCTGGCCGCTGCGGGCGCTCGACCTGGATTGCAACCACATCCCCGACGCCGCCATGACGCTGGCCGTGATGGCGCTGTTCGCGGACGGCCCCACCACCTTGCGCAACATCGCCAGCTGGCGGGTCAAGGAGACCGACCGGCTGGCCGCCATGGCCGCCGAGCTGCGCAAGCTCGGGGCGGTGGTCGACGAAGGCCCCGACTCGCTGCGGATCGTGCCGCCCGCCACCTGGCAGGCCGCCGCCATCGCCACCTACGACGACCACCGGATGGCCATGTGCTTTGCGCTGGCGGCCTTCAACTTCGCCGGGGCGCACGTGCGGATCCTCGATCCGCACTGCGTGGCCAAGACTTTTCCCGACTATTTCGAAACCCTGTTCTCGGTGTCTCGAACCTCCGCTCCTCATATCCCGGTGATCTGCGTGGATGGCCCCACGGCCTCGGGCAAGGGCACCCTGGCCTCGGAGGTCGCGCGCCGGCTGGGCTACCACTACCTCGACTCCGGGGCGCTGTACCGCATCACCGGTGTGGCCACGCTGCGCGCCGGCCTGCCGCTCGACGTGGAGCACGAACACAGCATTGCCCGGCTGGCCGAGGCCCTGGCCATCGTCTTCACCGGCGACCGCGTGCTGCTGGCCGGCGAGGACGTGACCGACGCCATCCGCAGCGAGGCGGCCGGCATGAACGCCTCCCGCGTGTCCGCCCTGCCCGCGGTGCGCACCGCCCTGGTGGCGCTGCAGCAGAGCTTTCGCAGGCTGCCCGGCCTGGTGGCCGACGGGCGCGACATGGGCACGGTGATCTTCCCGGACGCCGGACTCAAGGTGTACCTCACGGCCAGCGCCGCCCAGCGCGCCGAGCGCAGGCATAAGCAGTTGATTTCAAAGGGAATTCCAGCTACACTGCCGGCTCTTCGCGCCGATCTCGAGGCACGCGATGCGCGGGATTCGTCCCGCGCGGTCGCGCCCTTGAAGCCGGCGCAGGATGCCCTCCTCCTGGACAACTCCAGCCACGCGGTTGAAGAATCGGTGGCCCTGGTGCTCAGGTGGTGGGAAGAGAAGCAGCCTTTCGGCCAGGCGCTGGAAGCCTGAGCCTCGCCCGGACCCGCACCGTCCCCCTCGCGCAGCAAGCGCACAGGCGGTGTGGAATTGCCAACCTTAACCGCGGGCCCTCCCGCACAACCGCCGTCCCAGTCATAGCAACAGCCGCCCGGCAATTTCGCCATATCGCGGCTGGAAACCTGTGCGACGCGCAAGGAACTCTGAATGTCTGAATCTTTTGCCGCCCTGTTTGAAGAATCGTTGCAAAAACAGGAGATGCGCGCCGGTGAGGTCATCACCGCCGAAGTCGTCCGCGTCGAGCACAACCACGTCGTCGTGAACGCCGGCCTCAAGTCCGAGGCCTACATTCCGATCGAGGAATTCAAGAACGACCAGGGCGAACTCGAAGTCCAGGAAGGCGACTTCGTCTCCGTGGCGATCGACGCACTGGAAAACGGCTACGGCGACACCATCCTGTCGCGCGACAAGGCCAAGCGCCTGGCTTCCTGGATGAGCCTCGAAAAGGCCCTGGAATCCGGCGAATTCGTCACCGGCACCACCACCGGCAAGGTCAAGGGCGGCCTGACGGTCCTGGTCAACGGCATCCGCGCCTTCCTGCCCGGCTCGCTGATCGACACCCGTCCCATCAAGGACCTGAGCCCTTACGAGAACAAGACCCTCGAGTTCAAGGTCATCAAGCTCGATCGCAAGCGCAACAACGTGGTGCTCTCGCGCCGCGCCGTGGTCGAAGCCTCGATGGGCGAAGAGCGCGCCAAGCTGATGGAAACCTTGAAGGAAGGCTCCATCGTCCGCGGCGTCGTCAAGAACATCACCGAGTACGGCGCGTTCGTCGACCTCGGCGGCATCGACGGCCTGCTGCACATCACCGACATGGCCTGGCGCCGTGTCCGCCACCCGT
>NZ_JAQGLS010000194.1 GCF_028292805.1 Ramlibacter sp.
TTGAGGCGGCGCAGCGGATCCTGGCGCTGGCTCGCGGCCTGACCGCCGACGACCTGGTGCTGTGCCTGGTCTCCGGTGGCGCCTCCGCCTTGCTGACGCTGCCGGCAGAGGGGCTCAGCCTGGAGGAAAAGCAGCGCGTCAACCGCGAGCTGCTGGACTCGGGCGCCAACATCACCGAGATGAACTGCGTGCGCAAGCACCTCTCGCGCATCAAGGGCGGCCGGCTGGCGGCGGCTTGCGCCCCGGCCAGGGTGGTGACGCTGATGATCAGCGACGTGCCTGGCGACGACCCCTCGGTGATCGGCAGCGGCCCGACGGTGGCCGACGCCACCAGCTGCGCCGACGCGGTCGCCATCCTTGCCCGTTATGGCATCTCTGTGCCAGGCAACATCGGGAGCCTGCTGGCGCAGGGCGCGCTGGAGACGCCGAAGCCCGGCGACGCGCTGTTCGGCGGCCACCAGCTGCACATGATCGCCACGCCGCAGCGGTCGCTGGAAGCTGCAGCCGCCGCAGCGCGCGTGGCCGGCGTCGAGGCGCACATCCTCAGCGACGAGATCGAAGGCGAGTCGCGCGAGGTCGGCAAGGTGCACGCGGCGCTGGCGCGCGCCGTTGCGCGGCGCGGCCAGCCGTTCAGCAGGCCGTGCGTGATCCTGTCCGGCGGCGAAACCACGGTCACCGTCAAGAAGCAGCCCCAAGGCACGGCGCGTGGCCGCGGCGGCCGCGCCGGGGAGTTCTGCCTGGGCCTGGCGCAAGCCTTGCACGGCCAGCCCGGCGTCTGGGCGCTGGCGGCCGACACCGACGGCATCGACGGCATGGAGGACAACGCCGGCGCCTGCGTCGGGCCGCAGACGCTGGCGCGGGCGACGGGGCTGGGCATGAAGGTCGACCAGTTCATGGACCGCAACGACGCCTATGGCTTTTTCAGGATGCTGGACGACCTGGTGATCACCGGGCCGACGCATACCAACGTGAACGACTTCCGGGCGATCCTGGTTCTTTGAATTCCCTCCCTCCCCCGCCCGGGGAGGGTCGGGGTGGGGGCAGGCCCGGAACGTTCCGTCCGACAGGGGCGCCCAATCCCAGCCTTGCCCCGGAGGGGCAAGGAGCAAGAGTCACGGCGCCCGGCCCACCCCCGCCGCCCCGAAATGCGCGGCCAGGTGCTCCACGAAGGCCTGCACCCTGGCCGCCCCCTGGTGCTGCACCGGGTACACCGCATGGATGTCCGCCGGCGGCGCCTGCCAGTTCGCCAGCACCTGCCGCAGGCGACCGCTGGCCAGGTAGCGCGCGATGTCCCATTCGGCCCGCAGCACGATGCCGTGGCCGGCCAGCGCCCAGGTCACCGCGATCTCGCCGTCATTGGTGCTCAGGTTGCCGCGCACCTTGACCGTCTCCAGCCGCTTGCCCGAGCGCAGCCGCCACACGCCGTAGGCTTCGTCGCCCTGGCGGATGCCCACGATGCTGTGCTGCGCCAGTTCGTGCGGTGTCTTCGGCATGCCGTGCCTGGCCAGGTAGGCCGGGGCGGCGCACAGCAGCCGCCGGTTCGGCGCCAGCATCCGCGCCACGACCCGCGCGTCGGGCGGCTCGCCAAAGCGCACGCAGACGTCGAACGCGCCTTCGGTCAGCGCCGGTGGGTTCACCGACAGCTGCAATTGCACCTCCACCTGCGGATGCTTGCGGGCGAACGACGCGATCAGCGGCGCCACGTGCATGCGGCCGAACCCGAGCGTGGCATTGACCCGCAGCAGCCCGCGCGGCTCGGCTCGCAGGCCGCGCAGCTGGCCTTCGGCCGACTCGATCTCGGCCAGGATGCGGCGGGCATGTTCGAGGTAGGTTTCACCCTCCGGCGTCACGGCGATGCGGCGCGTGGTGCGAGTCAGCAAGGGAACCCCCAGCCGCCCCTCCAGCTGTGCCAGCCGCTTGCTGATGGCGGGCGTGCTCACCTGCAGCTCGCGCGCCGCGCCCGACAGACTGCCTGCGCGCACCAGCTGATGGAAGAACTGCATGTCCGCGGAGGACGAAGCGCTGTTGGCCATTGTTTCCGCCCAGGTTAACAATGCCTTGAATTCTGCCGCAGTCCTTCTGGTTCGTGCCGGGCCAGCATCGTCGCCATGAAGACCTACAAGATCGCGTGCATCCCCGGCGACGGCATCGGCAAGGAAGTGATCCCCGCGGGGCAGGAAGTGCTGCAGGCGATCGCGGCCAGCCAGGACGGCTTCGGCTTCGAGTTCACCAGCTTCGGCTGGGGCGGCGACTGGTACCGCGCCCACGGCGAGATGATGCCGGCCGACGGCCTGGACGCGCTGCGGGGCATGGACGCCATCCTGTTCGGTTCCGCCGGCGACCCCGAGATCCCGGACCACGTCACGCTGTGGGGCTTGCGGCTGAAGATCTGCCAGGGCTTCGACCAGTACGCCAACGTGCGGCCCACGCGCATCCTGCCCGGCATCGACGCGCCGCTCAAGCGCTGCACGGCGGCCGACCTCGACTGGGTGATCGTGCGCGAAAACTCCGAGGGCGAGTACGCCGGCGTCGGCGGCCGCGCCCACCAGGGCCACCCGATCGAGGTGGCCACCGACGTCAGCATGATGACCCGCGCCGGCGTCGAACGCATCATGCGCTACGCCTTCAAGCTGGCGCAGGCGCGGCCGCGCAAGCTGCTGACCGTGGTCACCAAGTCGAACGCGCAGCGGCACGCGATGGTGATGTGGGACGAGATCGCCCTGTCCGTCAGCCGCGAGTTCCCGCACGTGAAGTGGGACAAGGAACTGGTCGACGCCTGCACCGCCCGCATGGTCAACCGCCCGGCTTCGCTCGACACGCTGGTGGCAACCAACCTGCACGCCGACATCCTGAGCGATCTGGCGGCGGCGCTGGCTGGCAGCCTGGGCATCGCGCCCACCGGCAACATCGACCCCGAGCGCCGCTACCCCAGCATGTTCGAGCCGATCCACGGCTCGGCCTTCGACATCATGGGCAAGGGCCTGGCCAATCCCGTGGGCACCTTCTGGAGCTGCGTGCTGCTGCTGGAGCACCTGGGCGAGGCCGAAGCGGCCGGCCGGCTGATGGCGGCCATCGAAGCCGTCACCGCCGACCCGGCCCTGCACACCGGCGACCTGGGCGGCAAGGCCCGCACCACCCACGTCACAGCTGCGGTATGTCACCGATTGCTGCGCCGCTGATTTCGTGCGACAAGACCGGGCGCTCAAGACACAAGAACCTGCAAGGAGACAAAAGCGATGATGATGAAGCGACTGATTTCCGCCCTGGGCCTGGCCCTGCTGGCGCCGCTGGCCATGGCGCAAGCCTGCCCCGACAAGAACCTCAACTACTGGCAGGCCTTCCCCCCGGGCGGCGAGTCCGACCTGTCGGCGCGCCACCAGCAGGTGCTGCTCAAGAAGAAGTGCCCGGCCATCGAAACCATCATCCAGTACAAGGCCGGCGCCGGCGGCGCGCTGATGTGGACGCAGATGAACCAGCTGCCGCCGGACGGCGTCAACGTGGTCGGCGTCAACCTGCCGCACATCGTGTTCCAGCCGATCGAAGGCCAGGTTCAGTACAAGACCCAGGACATCACGCCGGTGTTCTGGTTCCACTACACGCCCGACATCCTGGTGGTGCCCGAGCAAAGCCCGATCAGGAACTTCGCCGACTTCCTCAAGGCGGCCAAGGCCAGCCCCGGCAAGCTCAGCCTGGGCGGCTCGGGCCAGAACTCGGCCAACCACGCGGCCCACGAGCGCATGAATGCGGCCTTCGGCGTCAAGACCATCTACGTGCCGTTCAAGGGCACGGGCGACATGGCAACTTCGGTGATGGGCGCGCAGGTCGACGGCGCCATGACCTATACCGCCTTCGCCATCAACAACAGGACCCGCATCCGTGCGCTGGCCGTCGCCATGGACAAGCGCCACCCGCTGATGCCGGACGTGCCCACCTTCAAGGAGCTGGGCGTGGACTGGGTCGACGGCGCCTACCGCGGCATCGGCGTGCCCAAGGCCACTCCGCCGGAAGCGCGCAAGCGCATGTCCGACCTGTGGCGCGGCCTGAACAGCGACCCGGAGATGAAGGAGCTGGCGGCCAAGAGCGGCTTCGAGCTGGTCAACGTCGGGATCGAGGAAATGGACGCCTTCATGGCCGAGAAGGTCAAGCTGTACACCGAAGGCGCCGCCCGGCTGAACCTCGGCAAGAAATAGCCCGCTCAGCCGTACAGCGCCGGTAGGCTCCCTCCTACAAGGCCGGGCGGCGGCGCGTTCTAGCATGCAGCATTGCCCAGTTGGCGCATGCTCCATGCCAGATCCCACCCCTGTCGCTCAGCGTTCCGATGACTTCCTTGCGGGTGGCGGCGAGCTGGGCAGCCTCACCCGGGCCCACGACTGGGCGGCCACCTCGCTCGGGCCGGCCGCCGACTGGCCGCGCAGCCTGAAGACGGCGGTGCGCATCATGCTCACGTCGCGCCAGCCGATCTGGATCGGCTGGGGGCCGGAGCTGATCTACCTCTACAACGACCCGTACCGGGCCATCATCGGCGGCAAGCACCCTTGGGCGCTCGGCCAGCCCACGGCCACTGTGTGGAGCGAGATCTGGACCGATATCGCGCCGCTGCTGTCCACCGCCATGACCGGCGACGGCACCTACGTGGAAAGCCAGCTGCTGATCATGGAGCGCAACGGCTATCCCGAGGAAACCTACTACACCTTCTCGTACAGCCCGATCCCGGGCGACGACGGCGCCCCGGCCGGCATCATCTGCGCCAACACCGACGAGACGCAGCGGGTGATCGGCGAGCGCCAGATGGCGCTGCTGCGCCAAGTCGCCGCCCGCACGGCCGAGGCCCGCACGCCGGCGCAAGCCTGCGAGCGCGGGCTGCAGGGGCTGGCCACCGACACCCACGACATCCCGTTCGCGCTGGTCTACCTGGCGGCGCCGGGCGAAGACAAGCTGCGCCTGCAAGGCACGACCGGCCTGGTGCCCGGCCATGCCGCCGCGCCGCCGGTGCTGGAGCCCGACGACACCGTGTGGGGCACCGGCGCGGCCGCCGAAGCCGAGGGCAAACCCTGGCTGCGGCCGGTGGATCCGGCGCTGGGTCCCTGGCCCACCGGCCCCTGGCGCGAGCCGCCGCGCCAGGCAGTCGTGCTGCCGTTGCCGGCCGCCGGCAAGAGCGGCTCGCGTGGCGTGCTGATCGTGGGCTTGAGCCCATTGCGCCTGTTCGAAGCGCGCTATCGCGATTTCCTCGGGCTGGTGGCCAAGCAGACGGCGGCGGCGGTGGCCCATGCCGAGGCCTACCAGGCCGAGCAGCGGCGGGCCGAGGCGCTGGCCGCGATCGACCGGGCCAAGACCGCGTTCTTCTCCAACGTCAGCCATGAATTTCGCACGCCGCTGACGCTGATGCTGGGCCCGCTGGAAGAAGCGATGGCCGAACGCGACGCGCTGCCGCGGCGCCACGTGGAGCTGCTGGACGTGGCGCACCGCAACAGCCTGCGCCTGCTGCGGCTGGTCAACACCTTGCTGGACTTCTCCCGCATCGAGGCGGGCCGCGCCCAGGCCGCCTTCCAGCCGACGGCGCTGGCGCAGTTCACGCGCGAGCTGGCGTCCAACTTCGAGACGGTGACGGCGCGCGCCGGCCTGCGCCTTCAGATTGATTGCCCGCCCTTGCCGCAGCCGGTGTTCGTCGACCCGGGCATGTGGGAAAAGATCGTCCTGAACCTGCTGTCCAACGCCTTCAAGTTCACCTTCGAAGGTGGCATCAACGTGCGCATGGCGCCGTCGGCCGATGGCAGGCACGCGGTGCTGGAGGTGGCCGACACCGGCGTCGGCATCCCGTCCCACGAGCTGCCGCGCCTGTTCGAGCGCTTCCATCGCATCCAGGGCCAGCAGAGCCGCTCGTTCGAGGGCTCGGGCATCGGCCTGGCGCTGGTGCAGGAGCTGGTGCGCCAGCACGGCGGCGGCATCGAGGCCGACAGCGCGCCCGGGCGCGGCACAACTTTCCGAGTGGCGCTGCCGTTCGGTCAGGAGCACCTGGCCGAAGCGACGCTGGTGGCGGGGTCCGGCGCCGCCGGCCCCGACGCCGCCCGCGCCGACGCTTTCGTCGAGGAAGCCCTGCGCTGGCTGCCGGCCGCCGACCTGCCGGCGGCCATTGACGGCGACGACATCCACGCGCCCGCCGCGGCGCATGAACGGGCCCACATCGTCGTGGCCGACGACAACGCCGACATGCGCGAATACGTGGCGCGGCTGCTTGGCGCGCGCTGGGAGGTGGTGACCGCCGCCAACGGCGAGGAGGCGCTGGCCGCCATCCGCGCACGCAAGCCCGGCCTGGTGCTGACCGACGTGATGATGCCGCTGCTGGACGGCTTCGGCCTGTTGCGCGCCGTCCGCGCCGATGCGGCGCTGGCCGACGTGCCGGTGGTGATGCTGTCGGCCCGCGCCGGCGAGGAAGCCCGGGTGGGCGGGCTGGAAGCGGGCGCCGACGATTCCTGGTCAAGCCGTTCTCGGCGCGCGAGCTGGTGGCGCGCGTGCGCTCCAATCTCGACCTGGCCCGGGTGCGGCGCGAGGCTCAGGCGGTGCTGCGCGAGAGCGAGCAGCGCTTTCGCAACATGGCGGACCATGCGCCGGTGATGATGTGGGTGACCGACGCCAGCGGCGCCTGCACCTACCTGAACCGCCGCTGGCACGAGTTCACCGGCCAGCCGCCGCACGCGGCGCTCGGGCTCGGCTGGCTGGATGCGATCCACCCGGACGATCGCGCCGCCGCCGAAGCAAGCTTCCTCGTCGCCGATGCCCGGCGCGTTCCGTTCGAGACCGAGTACCGGTTGCGCCGCTGCGACGGCAGCCACCGCTGGGTGATCGACGCCGCCGCGCCCCGCTTCACCGACGCCGGCGACTACCTGGGCTATGTCGGATCGGTGATCGACATCGCCGAGCGCAAGGAAGCCGAGCAACTGCTGCGGGAGTTGAACCGGCAGCTGGCGCGCCGGGTGGCCGAGGCGGGGGAGCAGGACAGCCGCAAGAACGAGTTTCTGGCGACGCTGGCGCATGAACTGCGCAATCCGCTGGCGCCGCTGCGCAACGGCGTCGAGTTGATCAGGCGCCTGGGCAGCACGCACCCGCAGCGCACGCCCGACGTGCTGTCGATGATGGAGCGGCAGCTGGCCCACATGGTGCGGCTGGTCGACGACCTGATGGACATCGCCAGGGTCAGCCGCGGCAAGGTCGAACTGCGGCAGGAGCGGGTGGCGCTGGCCGCGGTGGTGCAGTCGGCGGTGGAGGCCTGCCGCCCGCTGCTGGAGCGGGCCCGCCACCACCTGAGCGTGGAGCTGCCGGCGCAACCGCTGTGGCTGGACGGCGACCCGACGCGGCTGGCGCAGGTGCTGTCCAACGTGATGAACAACGCCGCCAAGTACACGCCCACCGGCGGCCGCGTCGCGGTGCGGGCGCAGCCGGTCGGCGGCACCGTGGTGATCGAGGTGCAAGACAACGGCGAAGGCATCCGCAAGGAGCTGGTCGGCCAGGTGTTCGACCTGTTCGTGCAAGGGCCGCAGACGATTGCCGCGGCCCAGGGCGGCCTGGGCATCGGCCTGTCGCTGGTGCGCAAGCTGGTGGAGCTGCACGGCGGCGTGGTCGACCTGCACAGCGCGGGGCCGGGGCAGGGCACCACCGTGCGCATCACGCTGCCGCTGGCGGTGCAGGAGGAGGCACTGCTGCCGGCTGCGTCGACGGCCCCGGACGGCGCCGTCGACGGCGGGCGCCGGGTGCTGGTGGTGGACGACAACGTCGACGCCGCCGACTCGCTGGGCATGCTGCTGGCCGGCGGCGGCCACGAGATCCGGGTGGTGCACACCGGCCGCGCCGCGCTCGAGGCGGCGGCGTCCTTCCGGCCGCAACTGGTGTTCCTGGACATCGGCCTGCCCGACCTGAGCGGCTACGACGTGGCGGCCACGCTGCGCCGCGACCATCCCGGCAGCGGCCTGCGCATCGTGGCGCTGACCGGCTGGGGCAACCAGCAAGCGCGCGACAGGTCGGCCGAGTCCGGGTTCGATCTGCACCTGACCAAGCCCGTCGCCATGGACGTGCTGCACCGGCTGCTGTCCGAATGACACCCCACGCCCAGGTGCCGCGCAGCGAGCGCGTGCTGATCCTGATCGACTTCATCAACCCGCTGGACTTCCCGGGCGCCGAGAAGCTGGCGCCGCCCGCGTTGCGCGCCGCGCGGGCCACCTTGCGGCTGCGCGACCGCATGGACAAGGCGGGCGCGGCGGTGATCTACAGCAACGACAACTATGGCGTGTGGCAGTCCGACTTCCACAGCCTGGTGGCGCAGTGCATCGGCCGCGAAGGCATCTCCGGCGAGATCGCCCGCCTGCTGGCGCCACGCGCCACCGACGTGACGCTGCTCAAGCCCAGGCACTCGGCGTTCTACGGCTCGCCGCTGGAATTGCTGCTCAAGGAAATGGGCGCGCGCGAGCTGGTCCTGTGCGGCCTGGCGGCCGACATGTGCGTGCAGATGACGGCCGCCGACGCCTTTCTGCGCGGCGGCTTCGAGCTGTGGGTGCCGGCCGACTGCATCGCCGCCGAGACGCCGGCGGCAAAGCGGACCGCGGTGAACTACATGAAGACGGTGCTCAGGTGCGATGTGCGCACTTCGGTGGCACGGCGTCCTGCCTCCTCTCCCTCTCCCGCTGGGAGCGGGAACAGAAGGGGAGGGGGGAAAAAAGGGCCCCGCTAGAGGACCCTTGTGCCCTAGCCGCAGAGACTGCGAATCTCGTGCGGAATCTGCAGCGCCCTGATCCCCGTGGGATCCCCTTCGCGGCGGCCCGCGAAGATGCGCACTTCGTCGCATTCCATGATCGCCGCCTCGCCCCGCTTGACGACATACCGCTGCACGAAGCTCTTGCCACGCCATTCGGCGATGCTGGTGTGGATCTGCAGCACGTCGCCGTAGCTGGCGGTCTTCATGAACTTCGCGTGGGTGTCCACCAGCGGGGTGCCGATCACGCCCAGCGTCTTTTCCGTCTCGTGCCAGGGCGGCACGCCGCACTCGACGAAGAAGTGCCGCGAAGCCGCGTCGATCCAGCGGAAGACGTTGGGAAACCAGACGATGCGCGCCGGGTCACAGTCGCCGAACTCCACCTTGACGGTGTAGACGACGCTGCGGTTTGCTTGGCCTTCACTCAATTCGAACACTCCAGGGATTTTTCCAGTGCCACGGCGGACCCGGCCTTGCCGGTCCGCTGGCGGCGCCCCCTTGAGAGGCAGGCGCCGCAGGCGCTTCGGGGGTGGGCCTGCTTACTCAATCCCCCTTGATGTTCCGGGCGCGGATCAGCGCGCCGTAACGGACGCTGTCGATCTGCGCGCGCATGCCGAAGTCCTGCGGGCTCATCGGCGCCGGGATCGCGCCGATGGCGCTCATGCGCTCGACGAAGGCCGGGCTGCGCAGGATCTTGTTGATCTCGGTGTTCAGCCGGGACACGACCGGCTGCGGCGTGCCGCCTGCGGCATAGAAGCCGAAGTAGGTGTCGGCGTCGAAATTCTTCAGGCCCACTTCGTCCAGCGTCGGCACGTGCGGGTACTGGGGCGAGCGCTTCGGGCTGCCCACGGCCAGCAGCTTGAGCTTGCCGGACTTGACGTGCTGCAGGCCGATGCCCGGGTCGAACATGAAGTCGACCTGGCCGCCCAGCAGGTCCTGCATGGCGGGCGCGGCGCCGCGATACGGGATGTGCGTGGCGAAGGCATTGGTCTGGGCCTTCATCATTTCCGCGGCCAGGTGCGGCGAGCTGCCGTTGCCCGGCGTGCCGAAGCTCAACTTGCCCGGGTTGGCCTTCAGGTAGGCGATGAAGGCCTTGGCGTCCGGCACCGGCACCTTCTGCGGGTTCACTTCCAGGAACACCAGCACGCGGGCGGCGGCGGCCACCGGCACCAGGTCCTTGGTCGGGTCGAACGGCATCTTCGAGTACAGGTGCGGGTTGATCGACACCGTGCCGCCCGAGCTCATGAGCAGCGTGTAGCCGTCGGCCGGTTGCTTGACCACGAAGTCGCCGGCGATGTTGCCGTTGGCGCCGGCGCGGTTCTCCACCACCACCGGTTGGCCCAGGGCCTGGCGCAGCGGCTCGGCGACGGCGCGGGCGATCTGGTCGGCGGCGCCGCCGGGCGGGAAGCTGACGATCACGCGGATCGGCTTGTCGGGATAGCTGGCCTGCGCAACGGCCACGCCGGGCAGGGCGGTGGCCAGCAGGGCGGCGGTGATGACGCTGCGGCGGGAAAACAGGGAACGGTTGTTTTTCATTGGTTGCCTACTGGATCGATTGAGTTCGTCGTTGGTGATCTCGGCGCGCTGCGCCACTCCGCCTGCGCCAGAACTGTAGCAGCGGCCCTGCGTCGTTTCTTAGGGATTTGCGGAAACGCGCGGCTTGCGCACCCAGTGGATCGGCACGGCCTTGACCGGCCGCGCGGGCGCGCCATGCTGCACCAGGGTCGCATCGAGCAGCTTGCCGCCTTCGTCGGCCAGCGCCGCTTCGCGCGCCGCATGCACGGCCTTGGCCGCGTCCGCGGGCTGGCCACCCGCGGCCAGGTGGTCCAGCACGTGCAGCAGGTTGTCCTTGCCGCGTTCGTTGGTGGAGCCGTAGCCCTTGATCAGGCGGCCGCACAGGGCGATCTCATGGCCCAGCTGCCAGCCGCGGCGGGTGCCTTGCACCACGCCGTCCAGCCATTTGGTGATCATCTGCTGCTCGGTGGCGAAGCGGCTGCCGTGCGGGCGCAGGAATTTCGTGGCCGCCAGCGCGCGCAGCATCACCATGCCGAAGACGCTGTGGGTGCCGATCTTCAGCGGCAATGCCCATGGCTTCTTGCCGCGCGCGGCCCGCTTGCGGTCCCAGCGGATCACGCGCTGCGCCAGCGACGCCGGCAGCATCGCCGCGAACTCGGGCACGCCGGGCTTGAAGTGGTCGTACAGCTTGAGCAGGTCGTCCTCGCCGGCCTTCACCTCGCCCTGCACCCGCGCCCAGCGCGAGGCCCGGCTCTTCAGGTCGGCCACGCGCACGATGTCGTCGAACGCCATCCACAGCGCCAGCCAGCGCGCCATCTCGCGGGTGGTGGCGAAGCCTTGCGCGCCTTGCGGATCGATCTCGCGCTCCGCTGCCAGCACAGCCTGCAGTCGCTGCACGTACTGGTCGGCGTAGGCCTTGCCCTGGTAGTCGACCAGCCGGGCGTAGCCCAGGCCGAACATCTCGCGCACCGGCGCCGGGAACTGCGTCGCCACGTCGGCGGCCGAGCGCGAGGCGCGGGCCGATGCGGCCACCGCGTCGGCTTCGGCGTCGGCTTCGATCACGGAGCCTTCCTCGGTCAGCATGCCGGGCGATTGCGGGTTCGGCGCCAGCACCCGCGCCACGTAGGCGGCTTGCTGCTTGCCCTTGGCGACGACGTCGAAGGCTACGGCAAAGCCGCGCAGGCTGGCCTCCGCGCCCTTGCCGCCGGACTTGACCACCGCTTCGTAGTCTTCGCGGCGGAACGGGAACAGGCCGCTGCCGGCGATCGCGCCCAGCATCACGGCGCTGACGACGGTGCCGGCGTCCTTGGCGATGGCGGCCATGTCGAACACCTGGTGTTCGCGGCTGAACTGCTGCACCAGCTTGAGCAGGTCGGCGGAGTCCACGCGGCCGTCACCCAGCTGCATGCGCTCCATGGTGGTCAGCGCGCGGGCCGACGAGGTGATCACCAGGGTGCGCTCGGCCGAGGGCAGGCCGTTGGTGATCTGCCGCGCCGTCTCCAGCAGTTCCGACGACAGCAGCGCGTCGAGCGCGCCCGGCACCGGGTTCAGGCTGAAGATCGGGCGCTTGCCGCCCAGCTCGGACACGGGCACCGGGAACACCTCGACGTAGTAGGTGGTGGCGCCGGTGCGCTGGGCCACGCCGGGGATCGAGGTGGCCTGCGCGGCATAGCCGGCGTGGCGGGCGATGTCGATCAGCCATTCGGTCAGGACGCCGCCGCCTTCGCCTCCGAGGGCGCCGATCAACAAGGTAACTGGGCGCTGCGAGTTCAAGAAAAATTCTCCATTGAGGTCAAGGCCGTCGGCAATGCGCGGCTCAATGCCAGTGCCACCGCGGGTCCGGCCTTGCCGGGCCGCTGGAGGCGCCCCCTTGAGGGGGATGCGGCCGCAGGCCGCTGCCGGGGGGAGCCAGTTTTCATGCTGGCTGCAGGGCGCGGACGACGGCGCTGCGGAAAGAGTGGAGGAGGCGTTCGTGCCACTTGGGGTTCTGCACGACTTCGGCGCGGTAGAAGCTGGGACACAGCGTGGCGGCATGCGCGTTGGCGCCGCACAGGCCGCAGCCGACGCAGCCGTCGATCACGGTGGCCACCGGGTCCACCTTGAGCGGATCGGGGTTGTCCTTGATGGTCAGCGTGGGGCAGCCCGACAGGCGAATGC
>NZ_JAQGLS010000231.1 GCF_028292805.1 Ramlibacter sp.
GACGATGGGCGCGAACATCGTCACCAGCACCGTGGCAATCGTGCCGGCGATGAACGAGCCGATGGCGGCGCTGGCCAGCGCGGCGCCGGCGCGGCCGTTCTTGGCCATCTTGTTGCCTTCCATGGCCGTCACCATGGTCCCGGTCTCGCCCGGCGTGTTCAGCAGGATCGAGGTGGTGGAGCCGCCGTACATCGCGCCGTAATAGATGCCGGCAAAGAAGATCATCGACGCCGTGGCCTCCACCTTGGTGGTGATCGGCAGCAGCATGGCCACGGCGACCGCCGGGCCGATGCCGGGCAGCACGCCGACGGCGGTGCCGATGACGCAACCGATGAAGGCCCACATCAGGTTGACCGGCGTGGCCGCGGTGGCGAAGCCCGCCATCAGCTGGGTCCAGGTGTCCATGGTGTTCCTAGAGCCAGCCGGTGGCCGTCAGCCCCGGCAGGTTGATGCCCAGCAGCTTGGTGAAGGCCCAGTACACCGGTGCGGCGATGGCCAGCCCCACCAGCGCATCGCGGCCGACGCTCGCCAGCGGCGCCGACTGGTCTTCCGAGACCCGCAGGCCGCGCGCGGCCAGCACGAAGCACAGCGCGCAGCTGAGGATGAAGCCGGCCCAGGTGATCAGCAGCGCGTTGGCCAGCAAGCCGGCCGACACCCAGGCGAAGGCGCGCCAGTCGCCGCGCCTCGCGCCCGAGGGCGGCTCCAGCTGGCGAAAGCCGCCGCTGCGCGCCTCCCACAGCAGCGAGCTGCCGCACAGCGCCAGCGCCCCGGCCACCAGCCAGGGCAGGAAGTTGGGGCCGACGCCGCCATAGCCTGCCTCCGACGGGATGCCGACCGCGCCGGCGGCAAGCACCACGGCCAGCGCCAGCACGCCGACACCCACCAGCGCCTGCAGGCGGGCGGCACCCGTCATCCCAGCATGCCCGACAGGTGCATGGTGGCGCGCAGCGAGGCGAACTCGCTGTCGACGAAATCGTCGAACGGCTTGCCGGCCAGCAGCGCCGGCGTCCAGCCGTTCTTTTGCAGCGCGTCCTGCCAGGTCTTGTGCCTGGTGGCCTTCACGATCATGTCGGTGAGCGTCGCCCGCTGGGCCGGCGTGATGCCCGGTCCGCCGTAGACGCCGCGCCAGTTGCCCAGCACCACGTCGTAGCCCTGCTCCTTGAGCGTCGGCACGTTGATGCCGGGCAGGCGCGCGGCGGAGGTGACGCCGATGGTGCGCATCTTGCCGGCCGCGATGTGCTCGGCGAACTCGCTGTAGCCGCTGCCGCCCACGGTGACGTTGCCGCCCAGGATGGCCGCCACCGCCTCGCCGCCGCCGCGGAAGGCGACGTAGTTGACCTTCTTGGGATCAACGCCGACGGCGCGCGCCAGCATGGAGGCCGAAATGTGCTCGGTGGAGCCGCGCGAGCCGCCGCCCCACTTGACGCTGCCCGGGTCTTTCTTGAGCTGCTCGACGACGTCTTTCATGTTCTTGAGCGGCGACTCGGCCGGCACCACGAACACGTTGTACTCGCTGGTGATGCGGGCGATCGGCGTGCATTGCTGCAACTGCACCGGCGGCTTGCCGGTGATGATGCCGCCCAGCATCACGGCGCCCATCACCATCATCGCGTTGGGGTCGCCCTTGGCCGAGTTGACGAACTGGGCCAGGCCGAGGATGCCGGCGGCGCCGCCCTTGTTCTCGTACTGCACGGTGTCGGCGGCGCCGGAATCGATCAGGGCCTTGCCCAGCGAGCGGCCGGTCAGGTCCCAACCGCCGGCCGGGTTGGCCGGGATCATCATCTTGACGGGGGCCGCCGCCCGGGCCGTCAGCGGCAGGGCGCCGCCAGCGGCCAGCGCGGCCAGGGAATGCAGGAACTGGTCACGGCGCATGGAAATCTCCTTCGAAAGCATGGATGCTCCGATGGTCGCCTGAGTCGGCGCCCGCCGGCCGGCCAAAGCATTAGGGAAAGTGCGGATCGCCGAGCTTGAAAAATCCGCGATTCGCGTTCATGTTCGGGGCTGCGGCCCGCGGCGACCTGCGGCTGGCCCAGAATGGAGGCAGATGGAACGACTGCGAATCGACAAATGGCTGTGGGCCGCCAGGTTCTACAAGACCCGTACCCTCGCCAGCGAGGAAATCGACAAGGGCCGGGTGGCGATCAACGGCCAGGACGTCAAGCCCGCGCGCGAGGTGAAGGTGGGCGACACCGTCGCCATGCGGCGCGAAGGCGTCACCCGCACGGTGGTGGTCAAGGGCATCTCGCAGCAGCGCGGGCCGGCGCCGGCGGCACAGCAGTTGTACGAGGAGACGGCCGCCAGCGTGCAGGAGCGCGCCACCGCGGCCGAACAGCGCCGCATCGCACCGGAGCCGGCGCACGCCATCGAGCACGGCCGCCCCACCAAACGGGGCCGCCGCGATCTCGACCAGGCGCGGGGCTGGGGGGATCGCTGGAGCGCCTCGGTCGACGACGACCGCAAGTAGCTCCTCTCCGCGTTGGGGAGAAGTTCGCAGGGGGCGCCTTCACTCCACCTGGCCCCAGAAGAGGGAAGAAGCACTCAGGCCGGCGCCAGCGGCAGCTGGCGCCGCTGCCGCCAGCCTTGCAGCCACCACACCGCCGCCGCCAGCGCCAGCCCCGGGATGAACACCCAGTGCGCCGACGGCCGGGCCGGGTTGGGCAGGCGCAGCTCCACCACCTTGTAGCCCTGCTCCAGGCCCAGCTTGCGGGCCCGGCTGCCGAACTTGACCTGGGCCACCTCGAGCTGGGCGCCCAGCTGTGCCAAGGTGACCCCGGCATCGCGCAGCTTCTCGCGACCGTCGGCGCCCTTGCCCATCGGGATGGCGACGGTCTTGGTCTGGGCCTTGCCTTCCAGCGTCTCGCCGGCGATGCCCACCACCAGCCACTCGTCTTCGCGCAGGCCGTCGGCCACCTTGTAGATGTCGGCGGCCGGCGCCGACACGTACTTGGGGTGGAAGCGGTCCAGCACCCAGTCCGGGCGGAACAGCAGGAAGGTCGCCAGCAGCAGCAGCCCGACCTCCGGCCAGCTGCAGCGGGTGCGGAACCAGCCCATGGTGGCGGCGGCGAACAGCAGCGAGGCCACCACCCCGCTCAAGCAGACCAGCAGCACCTCGACCCAGGAGCCCAGCCCGATCAGCAGCAGCTGCGGATTGAAGATGAAGACGAACGGCAGCACCGTGGTGCGCAGGCTGTACCAGGTGGCTTGCCAGCCGGTGGCGTTGGGGTCGTCGCCGGAGATCGCCGCCGCTGCGTACGAAGCCAGCCCCACCGGCGGCGTGACGTCGGCCAGGATGCCGAAGTAGAAGACGAACATGTGCACCGCGATCAGCGGGATCACCAGCCCGCTGCGGGCGCCCAGTTCCACGATCACCGGCGCCATCAAGGTTGCGACCAGGATGTAGTTGGCCGTGGTCGGCACGCCGGCCCCGATCACCAGGCAGATGAAGGCCGTCAGCAGCAGCATCAGCAGCACGTTGCCGGCGGACACGGCCTCCACGAAGTCCGTCATCATCAGGCCCATGCCGGTCAGCGTGATCACGCCGACGATCAGGCCGGCACTGGCGCAGGCCACCGCGATGCCGATCATGTTGCGCGCGCCCAGCACCAGACCACGCGCGAGGTCGCGCACGCCCTGGGCCCAGGGCTGCGTCGACGGCGCCGGCGCGTCCTTTGGCCGGAACAGCGTCAGCATCACCGGCTGCAGCAGCACCAGCACCATGGTGGTCAGCGTCGCCCAGAAGGCCGACAGCCCCGGCGACAGTTCCTCCACCATCAGCGCCCACAGCAGCACCACCACCGGAATGAAGAAGTGCAGCCCGGCGCGCACGGTCGGCCAGGGCAGCGGCAGCTTGATGTCGCGCACCTTTGGATCGTCGATCGGCACGCCGGGATGGCGCGACGCGTACGCCATCAGGACGATGTAGGCGACGAGCGCCAGCCCCGCCAGCACCCAGCCGGAGGCGGCGCCGGCCAGGGCGTCGACGGCCGAGATCAGGTGGTACAGGACCGCGCAGATGGCGGTGGTTCCGGACAAGCCCAGGCCCCAGCCGAGCGTGCGCTCGCGCCAGGTCGGCTCGCGCGCCCGCTGCAGCGGCTGCAGGTCGTTCTTCAGCGCTTCCAGGTGCACGATGTAGAACAGCGCGATGTACGAGATCACCGCCGGCAGCAGCGCGTGCCGGACGACTTCCGAGTACGGGATGCCGACGTACTCCACCATCAGGAAGGCGGCCGCGCCCATCACCGGCGGCATGATCTGGCCGTTGATCGACGAGGCTGCCTCGATCGCCCCCGCCTTCACCCCGGAGTAGCCGGTGCGCTTCATCAGCGGGATGGTGAAGATGCCGCCGGAGACCACGTTCGAGACCGAGGAGCCGGAGACGATGCCGTTCAGGGCCGACGACACCACCGCGACCTTCGCCGGGCCGCCGCGCAGGTGGCCCAGCGTGGCCAGTGACACCTGCAGCATGTAGTTGCCGGCGCCCGCGATGTCCAGCAGCGTGCCGAACAGCACGAACAGGAAGATGAACTGCACCGACACGCCCAGCGCCACGCCGTACACGCCTTCGGTGGTCAGCCACATGTGCGAGATGAAGCGCGACAGCGAGGCCCCGCGGTGCTGGACGGCCTCGGGCATGAAGGGCCCCAGGAACACGAAGGCCATGAAGATGCCGGTGGTGACCAGCATCCCGAAGCCCATCGCGCGGCGGGTGGCCTCCAGCAGGATGGCGACGCCGACCACGCCGACGGCGATGTCCATCGTGGTCGGCGCGCCCGGCCGGGTGGCCAGTTCCTTGTAGAACAGGAACAGGTAGGCGGCGCAGAAGGCGCCGACGGCGGCCAGCAGCCAGTCGGACCACGGCACCACGGTGCGCGACGAGCGCCGGAAGGCCGGGAACACGCAGAACGCGAGGAACACGGCGATGGCCAGGTGGATCGCCCGCGCCTCGGTGTCGTTCAGGATGCCCAAGCCCAGCACGAACGGCAGCGGAGAGGCGTACCAGACCTGGAACAGCGACCACAAGCCCGCCAGCACGGCCAGCGCGAGGCCGACGCGAGCGGCCGGCTCACGCCCGCCGAGGTCGGCCTCCTTGACCAGCTGGTCGAGTTCCTGGGTCGAGTGCTGTTCCAGCTGCGCCATGGGGTCTTTCGCTGAGGTGCGCCAGAAGAAGTCTCCTGGCCGATGTCGGGCGAGAAGAATCGGCTACCGGCAAGGCAGGTGCGCAGAGCAGCTGCACACCCTGGGGGGCCGACCCACTGCGCCAGCGGCACCTGGCCGCGCGGAACAGCGTGCAGGATGGTTCCACCTGTGGGAAAGGCCGGCGTTGCCGGGCTTTCCCACACTGATCAGGCCAAGCCAAAAAGCATTTACGACTTTTTGAAGCGAGTCATTTCACCCAGCCCTTTTCACGGTAGTAGCGCAGCGCGCCTTCATGCAGCGGCGCCGACAGGCCGTCCTTGACCATGTTCTGCGGCTGCAGGTGGGCCAGCGCCGGGTGCAGCTTCCTGAACTCGTCGAAGTTGTCGAACACGCCCTTGACCACCTGGTAGACGGTGTCCGGCGGCGTCTTGGCCGAGGCCACGACCGTCGCCAGCACGCCGTAGGTGGTGGCGCCTTCCGGGTTGTTCGGATACAGGCCGCCGGGGATGGTCGCCTTGGCGTAGTACGGCTTCTCGGCGATCAGCTTGTCGACGGCCGGGCCGGTGACGGACAGCAGCTTGGCGCCGCAGGTGGTGGTGGGATCCTGGATGTTGGCGCTGGGGTGGCCAACGCCGTAGAAGAAGCCGTCGATCTTGCCGTCGCACAGCGCCGGGCCGTGCTCGTCGGCCTTCAGCTCGGCGGCCAGCGCGAAGTCGCCCATTTTCCAGCCCATCGCCGTCATCAGCTCCTCCATCGAGGCGCGGGTGCCGGAGCCGGGGTTGCCGACGTTGAAGCGCCTGCCCTTCATGTCGGCCAGGGTCTTGGCGTTGGCTTCCTTGCGGGCCACCACCGTGAACGGCTCGGGGTGCACCGAGAACACCGCGCGCAGGTCGCCGTGGGCGCCGCCGTCCTTGAACTGGGCCACGCCCTTGGTGGCGTTGTACTGCACGTCGGACTGGGTGAAGCCCAGGTCGAGCTCGCCGGCCTTGATGGTGTTGACGTTGAACACCGAGCCGCCGGTGGATTCGACGGAGCAGCGGATGCCGTGCCTGGCGCGGTCCTTGTTGACCAGGCGGCAGATGGCGCCGCCCGCG
Source organism: Ramlibacter sp. (assembly GCF_028292805.1). Classification (GTDB taxonomy): domain Bacteria; phylum Pseudomonadota; class Gammaproteobacteria; order Burkholderiales; family Burkholderiaceae_C; genus Ramlibacter. The sequence continues at coordinate 6,231 of NZ_JAQGLS010000231.1, forward strand.
GCGTAGTACACGCCCGTCACGCCGCCCGTGCCGATGGTGATGAACTTCTGCTGCGCGACGGCCGGGGCGGCGAACAGCGCGGCGGAGACTGCGGCGGTGCCGGCCAGAGCCCGGGCCAGGATCTTCAGGGGCATGCGATTCACTCCTTTGATTGCGTGGATGCGACGGCGGCTTCGACGCCCGCCCGCAGGCGTTCGACGATCAGGGCCAGGTCGGCTTGGCCGGCGAGGAACGGGGGCGCCAGCAGAACGTGGTCACCATACCGGCCGTCGACGGTTCCGCCCATCGGGTAAACGAGCAAGCCCCGTGCCATGGCTTCACGCTTGATCGCCGCATGCAATTTCAGCTGCGGATCGAACGGCGTCTGGTCGACCCGATCGCGCACGAACTCGATGCCCCAGAACAGGCCGCGACCGCGGATGTCGCCCACGCACGGATGCTCGCCGAAGGCATCCTCCAGCAGGCCCTGCAGCAGCACGGCGCTGGCGCGCACGCGGGCCAGCAGGCCGTCGCGCTCGATCACCTTCTGCACCGCCAGCGCCGCCGCGCAGGCCACCGGATGCCCCAGGTAGGTGTGGCCGTGCTGGAAGAAGCCCGAGCCGCGTGTCATCGCCTGCACGATCTTCTCCTGCGCCAGCACCGCGCCGATCGGCTGGTAGCCGCCGCCCAGGCCCTTGGCCACCACCAGCAGGTCGGGCACCACGCCCTCCGCCTCGCAGGCGTGCAGCGTCCCGGTGCGGCCCATGCCGCACATCACCTCGTCCAGGATCAGCAGCACGCCGTTCCGGTCGCAGACCTCGCGCACCGCGCGCAGGTAGCCGGGCACCGGCACCAGCACGCCGGCCGTGGCGCCGCCCACCGTCTCGGCGACGAAGGCGATCACGGTGTCGGCGCCCAGGATCTCGATCTCGGCTTCCAGCTCGCGCGCCAGCCGCAACCCGTACTGCTCGTTGGTCTCGTCGCGCCGCCGTTCCCGGTACGGGTAGCAGGGCGACACGTGGGTGACCGGCATCAGCAGTGGCGCGAACGGTTCGCGCCGCCAGGCGTTGCCCCCCACGGCCAGCGCGCCCAGCGTGTTGCCGTGGTAGCTCTGGCGGCGGGCGATGAACCGGGTGCGCTGCGGCTGGCCGATCTCCAGGAAGTACTGGCGCGCCATCTTCAGCGCCGCCTCCACCGCCTCCGAGCCGCCGCTGACGAAGTACACGTGGCTGGTGCCGGCCGGCCCGGTGGCCACCAGCTGCCGCGCCAGTTCCTCGGCCACTTCGGTGGTGAAGAAGCTGGTGTGGGCATAGGCCAGCTGGTCGATCTGCCGGTGCATGGCGGCCAGCACGTCGGGATGGGCATGGCCGAGGCAGGAGACGGCCGCGCCGCCCGAGGCATCGAGGTAGCGGCGGCCCTCGCTGTCGTGGATCCACAGCCCTTGGGCGCCCACCGCCACCGGCGGCGTGTGGTGCAGGTGGCGGTGGAGAACCTGGGTTCCGCTACTGGTCATGGCGAACGCTCCTTTGGGCGGCCAGTGTACGCAGCCCGACCGGACGAATGTCGGAAAGCGCTGACCCGCCGCCTCGCAACCGGCTGTCACGAGGGCTTCATCCGGCTGCGGATACTTGCCATCACTGCGGTCACACACCACGAGCAATCAACCAGGAAAGCAGGGAGCAAGTCAGGGAACGAGAATGATGATGAACGAGACCAGAACAACATCGATGCTGCTGCGGGTGCCGGCAATCCTCGCCGTCACGGCCAATTCTTACGGGCTGTCGCTGCAAGACCGGCCGGCGCGACCGCAAAGGTTGTCGGACTGCCACCATCGCCGTTCCAAGGCGGCGGTGGACAGGGAAGGCGCCAGGCAAGCAAGGCAGTAAGACGTCAGGCAAGAAGCAAGGCTGGAATGGCCGTCCCCCGGGGCGGCCATTGTCGTTGCCAAGCCAGCCGTGTCCTACGCGCGCCCGGGTGCTGCGCTGGCAAAGCCGGCCCGGCCGCCGCGCTACAAATCGATGCGAATCGTTACCTGACCGGGTGAACCTCCATGAAGATGCTGCATCGCTTCCTGCTTCCCTTGCTGGCGTGCGCAGCCTTCCTGCTAGGCGCCGCCCCGGCGAAGGCGCAGGCCGGGCCACGGCTGTTGGCACTTTACGACGCCCCCAGCGGCACCGAATGGGACAAGCTCGGCCTGGCCTACGCGATCATGTTGCGCAACCTGCTGGGCCACTTCAACGCCCAGGTCGACTTGGTGCCGGTGCAGCAGTACACGCCCGGCAAGCTGGACGGCTACGCGGCCACTTTCTACATGGGGTCGGCCTACGACCACCCCTTGCCGGCCGCCTTCCTCAGCGACGCCGCCACCACCGGCAAGACGCTGGTCTGGTTCAAGTACAACATCTGGCAGCTGGCCTGGAACCCCGCGCACAGCTTTACCGCCAACCGCGGCATCGAGTTCAAGGGCCTGCGCGGACTGAACGCCACGCCGACCCGGGCCAACCCCACGCCTGGCTTCTTCGAAACCGTCAAGTACAAGAACCTGGATTTGCGGAAGTACTACACCTACGACGCCACCCGCAACCTGGTCAACAGCGATCCCGACATCGGCTGGACCGCCGTCGTCGACGCTGCCAAAGCCAGCGTGGTGGTGCCGGTGGCGAACCCCAAGACCGGCGAGAGCGCTCCTTACGTGCTGCGCTCGGGCAACTTCTGGTACGTGGCCGACCTGCCGTTCAGCTTCATCGGCCCGCGCGACCGCTACCTGGTGTTCAGCGACCTGCTGCATGACATGCTGGGCATCGAACACGCCCAGAACCACCGTGCACTGGTGCGGCTGGAGGACGTCGGCGCGATGGTCTCCGTCAAGGCGATGAAAGACCTGAGCAACTACCTGGCCACGAAGAAGGTGCCGTTCTCGGTGGCCGTGATCCCGCGCTACGTCGACGGCCTGGGCGCCTACAACGGCGGCGTGCGCCAGGAAGTGCAC
>NZ_JAQGLS010000267.1 GCF_028292805.1 Ramlibacter sp.
TTGCTGCGCGGCGTGCGGCCGATCGGCGACTGGTCGACGTTGATCACCTTGTCGAAATGCTCGATGCCCTCGATCGCCTCGTGCGGCGCCGGCTCCTCGTGGGCCCGGTACAGCTCGCGCGCCACGGCGGTGTAGAGCGTGTCGTTGACCAGCGTGGACTTGCCCGAGCCGGAGACGCCGGTGACGCAGGTGAACAGGCCGACCGGAATTTCCACGGTGACGTTTTTCAGGTTGTTGCCGCTGGCGCCGGCGATGCGGATCACCTGCGGCACCGGCTGCTCGCCCAGCCGGTGCCTCTTCTCGGGCACCGGGATGCGCAGGCTGCCGGACATGTAGCGGCCGGTGAGCGAGGCGGGATTGGCCAGCACCTGCGTCGGCGTGCCCTGCGCCACCACCTTGCCGCCGTGGATGCCGGCGCCCGGGCCCATGTCGACCACGTAGTCGGCGGCGCGGATCATGTCTTCGTCGTGCTCCACCACGAGAACCGAGTTGCCGAGGTCGCGCAGGTGCTGCAAGGTGGCGATCAGGCGGTCGTTGTCGCGCTGGTGCAGGCCGATGCTGGGCTCGTCCAGCACGTACATCACGCCGGTCAGGCCCGAGCCGATCTGCGACGCCAGCCGGATGCGCTGCGCCTCGCCGCCCGACAGCGTCTCGGCGCTGCGGTCCAGGCTCAGGTAGTTCAGGCCGACATCGTTGAGGAACTTCAGCCGCGCGCCGATCTCGCGCACCACCTTGTCGGCGATCTCGCCCTTGGCGCCCGGCAGGTGCAGCTGCATGAAATAGGCATGGCTCTCGCGCAGCGTCATGTGGCCGATCTCGTAGATCGCCCGCGCATGCTCGCCTTCGCCCAGCCGCACGTGCCGCGCCTCAGTGCGCAGCCGCGTGCCGTCGCAGGTGGGGCAGGGCTGCATGCTGCGGTAGCGCGCCAGTTCCTCGCGCACGTTGGAGGAATCGGTTTCGCGGTAGCGCCGCTCCATGTTCGGCAGGATGCCTTCGAAGGCGTGCTTCTTGCTGACCTTGCGGCCGGACGAGGAGCCCGACTCCAGCGTGTACGAAAAGCGGATCTCCTCTTCGCCGGAGCCGTGCAGGATGGCCTTGCGCACGTGCGGCAGCAGGTCCTGGAACGGCGACTCGACGTCGAAGCGGTAGTGCTTCGCCAGGCTTTCGATCAGGCTGAAGTAATAGGCGTTGCGCCGGTCCCAGCCTTTGATGGCGCCGCTGGCCAGCGACAGCTCGGGGAAGGCGACCACCCGCGTCGGGTCGAAGAACTCCATCGTGCCCAGGCCGTCGCAGCCGGGGCAGGCGCCGACCGGCGAGTTGAACGAAAAAAGGCGCGGCTCCAGCTCGCTGATCGAGTAGTGGCAGACCGGGCAGGCGAACTTGGCGTTGAACAGGTGTTCGCGGCCGGTTTCCATCTCCAGCGCGATGGCGCGGCCGTCGGCCAGCCGCAGCGCGGCCTCGAAGCTCTCGGCCAGCCGTTGCTGCACCTCGGCCTTGACCTTGATCCGGTCCAGCACGACGTCGATGTCGTGCTTTTCGGTCTTCTTCAGCTTGGGCAGGTTGTCGTACTCGAACACCTCGCCGGCGACCCGGAAACGCACGTAGCCCTGGCCCTGCATCTCGGCGAACAGCTCGACGAACTCGCCCTTCTTTTCCCGCGCCACCGGCGCCAGGATCATCAGCCGGGTGTCTTCCGGCAGCGCCAGCACGGTGTCGACCATCTGCGAGACGGTCTGGGCCTGCAGCGGGATGCCGTGGTTGGGGCAGAACGGCGTGCCGGCGCGGGCGAACAGCAGCCGCAGGTAGTCGTGGATTTCGGTGACGGTGCCGACGGTGGAGCGCGGGTTGTGGCTGGTGGCTTTCTGCTCGATCGAGATCGCCGGCGACAGGCCTTCGATCACGTCGACGTCGGGCTTGTCCATCAGCTGCAGGAACTGCCGCGCATAGGTGGACAGGCTCTCCACGTAGCGCCGCTGCCCTTCGGCATAGAGGGTGTCGAACGCCAGCGACGACTTGCCCGAGCCGGACAGGCCGGTGATCACCACCAGCTTGTAGCGCGGCAGGTCCAGGTCGATGTTCTTGAGGTTGTGCGTGCGGGCGCCGCGGATGCTGATCCGCTGGCCAAGATAGGCGCCGTCGTCGCTTGCGGGCCGGGCTTCGGAGCTGGGGTTCAAGATAGGGGGAGGGCGCGCCAGGGGAAACCGGACATTATGGACGGCGGGCGCCGCCGCCGCGAGGGGCGGGCGCCGGATGCCGGAGAATGCAGGGTTTGCCGGCTCTGCCCGGCGTGCTTTTTCAGCCTCCAAACTTGACCGCCGTCGTCCTCCCTCCCGCCCTCGCCAGCCGCATGACGCCGCTGGAACGCCGCGCCAGCGCCTCGCTGGCCGCCATCTTCGCGGCCCGCATGCTGGGATTGTTCCTGGTGCTGCCGGTGTTCGCCCTGGAGGCATCCCGTTACCCCGGCGGCAGCGACCCGGCGCTGGTCGGCCTGGCCATGGGCATCTATGGCCTGACGCAAGGCCTGCTGCAGATCCCGTTTGGCATCGCCTCGGACCGGTTCGGGCGCAAGAAGGTGATCGTGCTGGGCCTGCTGGTGTTCGCCGCCGGCAGCTTCATGGCCGCCGCCGCGCCCACGCTGGGCTGGCTGCTGGCGGGCCGGGCGCTGCAGGGCGCCGGCGCCGTCTCGGCCGCTGTCACCGCGCTGCTGGCCGACCAGACCCGCGACGTGGTGCGCACCAAGGCCATGGCCATGGTGGGCGCCAGCATCGGGCTGATGTTCGCGCTGTCGCTGGTGGCGGCGCCTTTGCTGAACGCGCGCATCGGACTGGGCGGGCTGTTCGGGGTCACCGGCGCGCTGGCGCTGGCCTGCATCGCAGTGGTGCTGTGGTGGACGCCGCCGGCGCCGCTGCAGCACGCCAATGCGGCGCGCGGGCGGCTGGCCGACGTGCTGAGCCACGGGCCGCTGTTGCGGCTGGACGTCGGGGTGTTCATCCTGCACGCCGTGCAGTTGGCCATGTGGGTGGCCGTGCCGGCGCTGCTGGTGCAGGCCGGGCTGGCGCAGGACCGCCACTGGACCGTCTACCTGCCGGCGGTGCTGGGCTCGTTTCTGGCAGTGGGCGCCGTGTTCCCGCTGGAGCGCCGCGGTCACCTGCGGGCAGTGTTCCTGGGCTCGATCGCGCTGCTGCTGGCGGTGCAGGTGGGATTGCTGGCCACCTCCTGGCAGCCGGGGCTGGCCGCCCTGGCGGTGCTGCTGTTCCTGTTCTTTTGCGGCTTCAACATCCTGGAAGCGACCCAGCCCAGCCTGGCGTCGCGAGTGGCACCGCCGCAGGCTCGGGGCGCCGCCTTGGGTGTGTACAACACCCTGCAATCGCTGGGATTTTTTGCCGGCGGCGCGGTCGGCGGCTGGCTGGCCAAGAACGTTGGACTGGCGGGGCTGTTCGGCTGCTGCGCGGCGCTGATGCTGGTGTGGCTGGTGGTGGCCTGGCCGATGCGGGCCCCGCTGCCGCGCCAGAGCCCCGAGCAAGTCTTGGCCGACGACGCCCAGGCGACATAATCCTGGCCAACTGGAGAAACCTATGGCATCCGTCAACAAAGTCATCATCGTGGGCAACCTGGGGCGTGACCCGGAAATGCGCACCTTTCCCAGTGGCGACCGCGTGGCGAACGTCACCATCGCCACCACGGACCGCTGGAAGGACAAGACCACCAACGAGATGAAGGAAGCCACCGAGTGGCACCGGGTGGTGTTCAACGGCAGGCTGGCCGAGATCGCCGGCGAGTACCTGCGCAAGGGCTCGCAGGTGTACCTGGAAGGAACCCTGCGCACCCGCAAGTGGACCGACAAGGACGGCGTGGAGAAGTACACCACCGAAATCCGCGCCGACCAGATGCAGATGCTGGGCAAGCGCGAGGGCATGGGCGGCCAGGGCGGCGGCGGCATGGACGACGACGGTGGCGGCAGCAGCTACGGTGGCGGTGGCGGTGGCGGTGGCGGTGGTGGCTATGACGCCCCGCGCCGTCCGGCCCCCGCTCCGCGCGCACCGGCGCCGACATCGACCCATCGGCCGCCAATCCATCACGCGAGTCGCGCGGGGCGGCCCACGTAGCGTGACGCCCTCGCGGCATGCTGGCACCACG
>NZ_JAQGLS010000274.1 GCF_028292805.1 Ramlibacter sp.
CGCGCTGGAGTACGCGCGCAAGCTCAAGTCCGTGCGGGAGAAGCACGCCGACACGCTGGAGGTGGTGATGCGCGTGTACTTCGAAAAGCCCCGCACCACGGTGGGCTGGAAGGGCCTGATCAACGACCCTTACCTGGACGAGAGCTTTCGCATCGACGAGGGCCTGCGGATCGCGCGCCAGCTGCTGATCGAGATCAACCGCGCCGGGTTGCCGGCCGGCAGCGAGTTCCTCGACGTGATCTCGCCGCAGTACATCGGCGACCTGATCTCCTGGGGCGCGATCGGCGCCCGCACCACCGAAAGCCAGGTGCACCGCGAGCTGGCGTCGGGCCTGTCGGCGCCGATCGGCTTCAAGAACGGCACCGATGGCAACATCAAGATCGCCACCGACGCGATCCAGGCCGCGGCGCGCCCGCACCACTTCCTGTCGGTGCACAAGAACGGCCAGGTCGCGATCGTGCAGACCAACGGCAACCCGGATTGCCACGTGATCCTGCGCGGCGGCAAGGCGCCGAACTACGACGCCGCCAGCGTGGCGTCGGCCTGCCGCGAGCTGGAGGCGGCGCAGCTGCCGGCCAGGCTGATGGTGGACTGTAGCCATGCCAACAGCAGCAAGCAGCACGAGCGGCAGCTGGACGTGGCGCGCGACATCGCGGCCCAGGTCGCCGGCGGCTCCCGTTCGGTGTTCGGCCTGATGGTGGAAAGCCACCTGCAGGACGGCGCGCAGAAGTTCACCCCCGGCAAGGACGACCCCAAAGCGTTGGAGTACGGGAAAAGCATTACCGATGCCTGTATCGGCTGGGACGCCTCCATGGAAGTGCTGGACGTTCTTTCGGATGCGGTCCGCACGCGGCGCGGCTGACCGCCAAATAGTTGACATCACATAAAGTAACAATATAGGTACATTTGTTTCCTTCGGCTGGCCAGCCGAACGGGGGGCAACATGAACATCGAGCTGGAGATCCCGGTGCTTCGCCTTGGGGTGGCGGGGTTCTCCGATGCGCAACAGAAACTCGCCAGCGAAGCCGTCCGGGCCGCGGGGACGACGCGCGCCCAGTGGCACCTGGTGCCGTTCGCCGACGCCGACGGCTGGTGGCTCGACGGCGGCCGCGCGCTGGTGCTGCCCAGCGGTTTCCTGCGGGTGCAGCCCGGCGTGCCATCGGGCCGCTCGATCCAGATCGCAATGGCGGACGTCGACCGTCCGGTGGCGTTCAGCCTGCCGCTGGCGGCGCCCGGCTTCCACCCCGCCGTCACCTTCGAGCTGGCCGACCGCGAGCGCGGCGTCGCCGTGCTGCACCAGTTCGCCGGCTGGTTGCAGCCGCTGCTGGCGCAGTTCTGCCTGGCCGCGAGCATGTCCGCGCACCAGCCGACGCTGGGCGCCGGCAGCTGGGAAGTCCTGCGCGGCGGCGACCTGCTGGCGGTGGTTGACCTGCGGCTGGGCGCGGCCGTCACGCCCACCGCCACGCCAGCGGATTTCGCCGGCGCCGCCTGGACGCTGCGCGGCCATGGCGAAGTGGCGATCCCGTCCGAGTTCGTGCGGGCCAGCGTGGCGCAGCTGATGTGGCAATACGCGCTGCGCACCGAGCGCGACCTGTTGCCCCCGCACTACCGCCACCAGCCGCTGTACTTCCGCCGCCCGCCGCGCCTGCCGCAACGGCAGCTCAAGGACGCGCACCTGCTGCTGCTGCGCGAACTGGCGGCCCAGCCGATGGCCTTCGAGCAGCTGCAGCAGGCCACGGGCCTGGGCAGCTCCGCCCTGGCGCGGCACCTGTCGGCGCTGTACGTGGTCGGCGCCATCACGGCCAACCCGCGACGCTCCGCACCCGGCACCATCCGCCACAACAGCGCCGAACCGTTCAGCGCGCCGAACTCCAACACCTTCGGCTCGGTGCTGGACTCGATGCTGGCCATGCCCACCAACGGCCGGCGCCCGGTTTGCGACCTCACCGCGCCGGCGCCGCTGGTGCCCGAATAGTCAGCGCTGCGCGAGCGTCTCCAGCAGCTTGGCGTGGATGCCGCCAAAGCCGCCGTTGCTCATGCACAGCACGTGGTCGCCCGGTTGCGCGACCTCGCGCACCTGTTCCACCAGCTCCTGAATCGACTGCGCCACCCGCGCCTTGTCGCCCATGGCCCGCAGCGGTTCGGCCGGGTCCCAGCCCAGCCCGCCGGCATGGCAGAACGCCAGATCGGCCTGTTCCAGGCTCCACGGCAGCTGCGCCTTCATGGTGCCCAGCTTCATGGTGTTGCTGCGCGGCTCGAACACCGCCAGGATGCGCTGCGCCCCGACCTGCCGGCGCAGGCCGTCGATGGTGGTGCGCATGGCCGTCGGGTGGTGCGCGAAATCGTCGTAAACCGTCACGCCCGCGGCCAGCCCGCGCACTTCCATGCGCCGCTTGACGTTGCGAAATTCCCGCAACGCGGCGGCCGCCACCGCCGGTGTCACGCCAACGTGCTGGGCCGCGGCGATGGCCGCCAGCGCGTTCAGCTGGTTGTGCACACCGCCCACTTCCCAGTGCACCTGCGCCACCCGGTGGCCTTGTTCCAGCACCGCGAAGTGGTTCGGCTCGCCTTCGGCGCTGAAGTCGCTGTTGGTCGCGCCAAAGCTGCGCACCTCGCTCCAGCAGCCCTGGTGCAGTACGCGGGCGACGCTTTCTTCCAGCCCGTTGACCACCAGCCGGCCGGTGGCCGGAACGGTACGCACCAGGTGGTGGAACTGGCGCTCGATCGCCGCCAGGTCGTCAAAGATGTCGGCATGGTCGAACTCGAGGTTGTTCAGGATGGCCGTGCGCGGGCGGTAGTGGATGAACTTGCTGCGCTTGTCGAAAAAGGCCGTGTCGTACTCGTCGGCCTCGATCACGAAGGGCGTGAGCGGGCGGGCCAGGTTGCCCAGCCGGGCCGAGACTTCGAAGTTCAGCGGCACGCCGCCGACCAGGAAGCCCGGCTGCAGCCCCGCGTGCTCCAGGATCCAGGCCAGCATCGAAGTGGTGGTGGTCTTGCCGTGGGTGCCGGCGACCGCCAGGACATGGCGGCCTTGCAGCACGTGCTCGGCCAGCCACTGCGGGCCGCTGGTGTAGGGCAGGCCCTGGTCCAGGATCGCTTCCATCAGCGCAAAGCGCGGGCTGCCATCGGCCTGGCGGGCGCGCGAGACGACGTTGCCGATCACCCAGATGTCGGGCTTGATAGCCAGCTGCTCGACGCCGAAGCCTTCGATCAGCTCAATGCCGAGCGCGCGCAGCTGGTCGCTCATGGGCGGGTAGACGCCCGTGTCGCAGCCGGTGACCTTGTGGCCGGCTTCGCGGGCAAGCGCAGCCAGGCCTCCCATGAAGGTGCCGCAGATGCCGAGGATATGAAGATGCATTCCCGGATTATCCCGGGGGCGGGCCGGGCGGCCGTGGAGCCCGGGCGTTACAGCGGAAAGCGCTCCCGCAGCTTGAGCTTCCAGAACTTGCCGGTGGCGGTGCGCGGCACGCCTCGATGACCTCGTAGCGCTGCGGCAACTGCCACTGCGAAGCTGTGCCGCAGCAGGTGGCATTCAGCTCGCCCGGGTCGGTGCCACGCAGGCCCAGAACTCGCCCAGGCTGGCCACCAGCGTGTGCAGCACGGTGGGACGAAGGAAGTAGGCCAGCCCTTGGGCCGGCCGTGGTGCCGCAGGTGTAGCACATGGCCACCGGGTCTCGTCGGGCTGCGCACAGCGAAGGCCGTCCGCCTCGGCGCCTGCCGGCAGCGCCTCGTGGCCGGTGCAGTCCTCGGGCACCGGAGCACCGGAGCACCGGAGCACCGGAGAACGGGAGAACGGGAGAACGGGAACACGATCAACTGGCCGAAGCGGTGCGGGCCGGCAGCAGGCGGCACAGCGACAGCAACACGTCGTCCAGCAACACGAAGCGGTCCTGCGCGTCGCCCGCGATCAGCCGATTTGGCTGGGCGACAGCCGCAGGTTCAGCGTGCGCTGACGCCGCCAGCCGCGGGAATGCCAAAGTAGCAGTCCAGATGCGCGGGGTGGTTCCGGCTGAGGGTGGCGACGCGCTCGCCCTTGCGCAGCCCAGGCCCTGCAGCGCCGAGGCCAGGGCGCGGGCGCGGCGGTGGAACTGGCCGCAGCCATGCCGGCGCACCAGCTTGTCGGGCAGGCGCGAGACGATCGCGTTGCCGGTGAACAGCTGGCCGGCGCGCTCGAGCAGGTGCTTGAGCGACAGCGGCGTGGCCATCATGGTGCTTTTCATCGTGGCGGGTCTGCTGGCTTTCCCCTCTACGACCGGGGCTGGCGTGGGCAATGCAAAATACCCGCATGGAAGCGATGCAGCTGGAGATTGCCGCCACCGCCGCCCGCATGGTGGTGGAGGAAGGCCTGGAATACGGCCCGGCCAAACGCCGGGCCATCAAGCAGCTGGGGCTGAACAGCCGCAGCGCCCTGCCGGACAACGACGCCGTGGAAGAGGCGGTGCGCGACTACATAGCGCTGTTCTGCGGCGATACGCAGCCGGCCGAGCTGGCGGCGCTGCGCCGGCTGGCGGTGACCTGGATGGAGCGGCTGGCCGAGTTCCGGCCCTACCTGGGTGGCGCGGTCTGGCACGGCACGGCGACCCGGCTGTCGGACATCTACCTGCAACTGTTCTGCGACGACCCCAAGTCCGCCGAGATCGCCATGATCGAGCACCGTGTGGACTACGTGCCGCGCACCGTCACCGGCTTCCACGGCGAACCGGTGGAGGCCCTGAGCCTCAGCAGCATGTGCCCGGACCTGGGCGAGCCGGTGGGTGTGCACCTGCTGATCTACGATCACGACGACGTGCGTGGCGCGTTGCGGCCCGATGCCAGAGGGCGTCCACCGCGTGGCGACCTGGCGGCCGTGAGGGCGCTGGTGGCGGGAGGTGGGAATGACTGACACCGTCGACACCGCACCCGCGCCGGCGCCGCGCAAACGGCGCTGGCTGCTGGCGGCCGCG
>NZ_JAQGLS010000279.1 GCF_028292805.1 Ramlibacter sp.
GTCCACCGCGACGCTGCGCGCCGCGACCGGCAGCGGCGGCTCGGCGCCCGGACCGGCGCCCAGGCGCAGGCTCCAGAACGCGGCGCAGGCGGCAGCCACCAGCCACAGCGCGAAAGTCGCGCCGCGAACCGTCCACGCTGTGGCCATCGGAGTCACCATGCGGCGATTATCATTGAACCGATGGCCATTCCCCCTTTCCGCAAGACCTTGCCGCGGTTCGCCCGGCGCCTCGCCCATGCCGGCTTCACCCTGATCGAGCTGATGGTGGTGCTGGTGATCATCGGCGTGCTGGCGGCGCTGATCGTGCCCAACGTGCTGGATCGCGCCGACGACGCCCGCAGCACCGCGGCGCGCACCGACGTCAACAACCTGATGCAAGCGCTCAAGCTGTACAAGCTGGACAACCAGCGCTACCCGAGCGGCGAGCAGGGCCTGGCGGCGCTGGTGCAGCGGCCGGCGGCCGCGCCGGTGCCGCCCAACTGGAAACCGTACCTGGAAAAGCTGCCCAACGACCCGTGGGGGCGCGCCTACCAGTACCTCAATCCGGGGGTGAAGGGCGAGATCGACGTGATGTCCTTCGGCGCCGACGGCCAGGCCGGTGGCGAGGGCAAGAATGCCGACATCGGCTCCTGGCAATAGCCGGACCGCCCGCCGCACTCGCAGCTTCACCTTCGGCTTCACCCTGATGGAGCTGATGGTGGTGGTGGCGATCATCGCCATGGCCTCCGCCGGCGTCAGCTTCGCGCTGCGCGACGCCACCGGGCAGCCGCTGGAGCGCGACGCCCAGCGGCTGGCCGCCTTGCTCGACTCGGCCCGCGCCCGCTCGCGCATGGCCGGCCAGTCGGTGCGCTGGGTCGCCAGCGACGCCGCCTTCCGCTTCGACGGCTTGCCCGAAGGCACGCTGCCCACCGCCTGGCTGGCCACCAGCACCCGGGTGATCGGCAACCCGGTGCTGGTGCTGGGTCCGGAACCGGTGATCGGCCCGCAGGCCGTGGTGCTGGCCAGCGACGACGCGCCGCAGCGCCGGCTGCGCGTGGCCACCGACGGTCTGCGGCCCTTCACCGTCACCCCGGAGCAGCCGTGAAGCGCAACCCGGGCTTCACCCTGATCGAGGTGCTGGTGGCGCTGAGCATCGTGGCGATCGCGCTGGTGGCCGGCATGCAGGCGACGGCGGCGCTGACCAACAACGCGCAGCGCCAGGCGGACGTGCTGCTGGGGCAGATGTGCGCCGAAAACGAGCTGGTGCGGATGCGGCTGGCGCGCCAGATGCCCGGCGTGGGCGACAGCCAAGTGGCCTGCGAACAGGCCGGCCGCGTCTATCAGGTCCGCGTGACGGTTTCGCCGACGCCCAACCCGAGCTTTCGCCGCATCGACGCCCAGGTGCTCGATGCCGCCACGCCGATCCTGCGGCTGTCCACCGTGCTGGGGCGATTCTGATGCGGCGCGCGCGCGGCTTCACGCTGGTCGAACTGCTGGTGGCGCTGTTCGCGCTGGCCCTTCTCGCGGCGCTGAGCTGGCGCGGCCTCGACGGGATGATGCGCACCCGCGAATTCACAGAGGCCCGGGCCGACGAGATCCTGACCCTGCAGACCGGGTTGGCGCAGTGGGACGCCGACCTGACCGCGCTGGTGCAGCTGCCCCTGGTGACCGCGCTGGAATGGAACGGCCGCGTGCTGCGCCTGACCCGCCGCAGCACCGCCAGCCCCGGCGCCGGCGTGCTGGTGGTGGGCTGGACGCGCCGCGAAGGCCAGTGGCGGCGCTGGCAGTCGCCGCCGGCCACCACCCGCGCCGAACTCGACGCCAACTGGCTGGCCGCCGACAGCTGGTCGCAAAACCCCGGCGACGCCTTGCGCAGCCAGGAAGTGGCGATCGCGCCGCTGGACGACTGGCAGGTCTTCTACTATCGCGGCGACAGCTGGACCAACCCGTTCTCCAGCGACGCCGCCGCACCCTTGACCGAGCAGCCGTTCGGCGAGCAAGCCGGCGCCGAGCAGCCGCCGGCCGCCCCGGCGCCGACCCGCCGCGCGGTCGGCGTGCTGCCGGACGGCGTGCGGCTGGTGCTGCAGCTGCCGGCCAGCCGCGCCATCGGCGGGCAGATCACGCGCGACTGGGTCCGTCCAACCGTCGGCGGAGGCAAGTCATGACGCCCGCGCGCCAGGCCGGCGCCGCCTTGCTGGCGGCCATGCTGACGGTGGCGCTGGTCGCCACCTTCGCCGCCGCCGCCATGTGGAACCAGTGGCGCAGCGTGGAGGTGGAAGCGGCCGACCGCGCCCGGGGGCAGGCTTCCTGGATCCTGACCGGCGCGCTCGACTGGTCGCGGCTGATCCTGCGCGAAGACGCCCGCGCCGGCGGCGCCGACCACCTGGCCGAGCCCTGGGCCGTGCCGCTGATGGAGGCGCGGCTGTCCACCTTCCTGGCGGCCGATCCGTCCAACACGGTGGACAACGATGCCGACACCACCTTCCTCTCGGGCGAGATCGTCGACATGCAGGCGCTGCTGAACGTGACCAACCTGGTGGAGGCGGGGCGCCTGTCCGAGCCCGGCCTGCGCAGCTTCAGCCGATTGTTCGAGCTGCTCGGGCTGCCGCAGCAGCAGCTCACGCGCATGGCGGAGAACCTGCGCTTCGCCTCCGACATCAGCCTGGAAAACCGCTCCGCCAGCCAGGCGCCGCTGTTGCCGCAACGGCTGGAGCAGCTGGCCTGGCTCGGGCTGCCGCCGGACACCATCGCGGCGCTGCAGCCGCACGTGACCATCCTGCCGACCCGCACCGCGGTCAACCTGAACACCGCCGGCGCCGAAGTGATTTACGCGGTGGGCAACACCCTGGGCATGGCCGACGCCCAGCGGCTGGTGACGGAACGCGAGCGCCAGCATTTTCGCGCCGTGGCCGACGCCACACGGCTGCTGCCTGCGCCCGGCGACGCTTTCGCCTCCGGCACCGTCGACTACCGCTCGCGCTACTTCGAGGTGCGTGGCCGGCTACGGATGGACGGCGTGGTGATCGAGGAGCGCTCCTTGGTGCGGCGCGACGGCGGCGGCAACGTGCGGACGGTGCAACGGGAGCACGGCGGCTTCCAGTCGTCTTTCGTGGCGCCCCAGCCACCGCCGCGCTGACCCCCCGCACCTACAATCCGGCCAGCCATGAGTTCACTGATCGTTTCCCTGCCCCTGGAGCCGGCCACGACCGCGACCGAATGGGCCTTTGCGCTCAGTGTCGACGGCCGCACGCTGCAGGACCACGGCAGCACCGCCGCCGCCCTGCTGCCGCTGCCCAGGGGCACGGGCGCCGAAGTGATCGCGGTGGTTCCGGTGCAGGCCCTCTCCTGGCACCGGGTCGAGCTGCCCAAGGGCATCGCTGCCGGGTCGCCGCGCCTGCGCTCGGTGCTGGAAGGGCTACTCGAAGAGCAGCTGCTGGACGAGCCCGATGCCGTGCATCTGGCGCTGCAGCCGGGGGCCCGCGCCGGCGAGCCGGCCTGGGTGGCGACTTGTGACCGCGCCTGGTTGCGCTCCGCGTTGCAACTGCTGGAGTCCGCCGACCGCCCGGTCGGCCGGATCGTGCCGGAGTTCGCGCCCGAGGGCGAGCTGGCGCTGGTGGCGCTGGGCGATCCGCAGCGGCCGCTGGTGGTGACCAGCGGCGCCGGCGGCGTGGTCGCGTTGCCGCTGAACCATGCCTGCCTGCCGCTGCTGCCCGAGTTGCCCGAAGACGCAGCCCGCATCGCCGAGCCGGCCGTGGCCGGCGTCGCCGAGCTGGTGCTGCAGCACAAGATGACGTTGCAGCAGGCGCCGCAGCGCTGGCTGCAGGCCAGCCGCACCCGCTGGGACCTGGCGCAGTTCGAGTTCGCCAGTTCCGGCCGCACCCGCGCGCTCAAGAAGCTGGCCACCGGCTGGGCCGAAGTGCTGCACGGCACGCCCTGGCGGCCGGCACGCTGGGGCGCGGTGGCGCTGGTGGTGGTGAACCTGCTCGGGCTGAACGCCTGGGCCTGGAAGGAACGGGCCAGCCTGGACGACAAGCGCGCCGGTGTCCGCGCAGCGCTGACCGAAACCTTTCCCCTGGTGCGGGTGGTGGTGGACGCGCCGATCCAGATGGAGCGCGAAGTGGCCGCCTTGCGCCAGCTGACCGGCGTCGCCTCGCCGCGCGACCTGGACGCCCTGCTCGCCGCGCTGGCGGCGGCGCTGCCGGCCGACCGCACGCCGAATGGCCTGGACTTCGCCACCGGCGAGTTGCGGGCCAAGGGCCTGCAGCTGACGGCCGACCAGTTCCGCAGCGTCGCCAGCCAGCTCAAGGCGCTGGGCTATGCGGCCACGGCCGACGGCGACACCGTCACCGTGACGGCGGAGGACGGCCGATGAACGCGCAGCAATTGCGGACCCACTGGAACGCCCTGGCGCCGCGCGAACAGACCATGGTGGCCGCGGCCACCGCGCTGGTGGCATTCGCCCTGCTCTGGTGGCTGGCCCTGGCGCCGGCATTTGCCACCTTGCGCAGCGCCGAGACCCAGCACCGCACCCTGGACGCGCAATTGCAGCAGATGCGCCGGCTCCAGGCCCAGGCCAAGGCCATGCAGGCCCAGCCGCGCCTGGGCCACGACGAGGCGATGCGGCAGCTGGAACAAGCCATTCGCGCGCAGTTCGGGGTGGCGGCGCGTTACACCATCGCCGGCAGCCAGGTGACGGTCGTCCTGGCCAACGCCCCGGCGGCCGCGGTTGCCCAGTGGCTGGCGCAGGTGCGCAGCAACGCCCGCGCGATCCCGGGCCAGGCCCGGCTGACCCGCAACGCCAGCGGCGGCTGGGACGGCACCCTGGTGCTGACCCTGCCGCCGCGGTAACCGCCACCCGTGGCGCGCGCGCAGCGGACCGTTCGGGAGGTGCCCTGGGCCTGGGCCGTGGGCGGCCTGCTGGCCGGCCTCGCCATGGCCGTCGTGCTGTTCGCGCCGGCCCGCTGGCTGGCCGGCGCCGTGGCGCGCGCGACACAGGGCCAGGTCCAGCTCGCCGACCCGCGTGGCACCGTCTGGGACGGCTCGGCGCGGCTGGTGCTGACCGGCGGGCGCGGCAGCCGGGACGCCGCCGCCCTGCCCGGACGCGTCGGCTGGGAACTGGCGCCACGCTGGGACGGCGTGGCCGCGCGCCTGCGCTCCGAGTGCTGCACCGCGCGGGCCATCGCCATCCGCGCCAGGGCCCGCTTCGGCGGCCTCGACCTCGCCATCGACGACAGCCAGTCGCAGTGGCCCGCCACCGTGGCCGCCGGCCTGGGCACGCCGTGGAATACCCTGCAGCTGGAAGGCGACTTGCAGCTGTCCACGCGAGGCCTTTCAGTAGAATGGATCGAAGGCCGCCCGGTGGTGACGGGGCGGGCCGAGTTGCTGGCGCTGCGGGTCGCATCGCGCCTATCTACGCTGAGGCCCATGGGCAGCTACCGCATCACACTGCAAGGGGGCGCGCCGACCACGCTGCGGGTGGAGACCCTGGAGGGCGCCCTCCATCTGACCGGCAACGGCCAATGGGTCGGTCCGCGGCTGCGCTTCCGTGGCGAGGCCTCGGCCACGCCCGAGCGGGAAGCGGCCCTTTCCAACCTCCTGAACATCATCGGGCGCCGCACTGGCTCCCGCTCGCTCATCACGATCGGCTAACCGATCGTGACCTCAAAGGCCCCAATGAATTTCCGTCTTGCCGCCGCCTCGCTGGCCGCCGTCATGCTGCTGGCGAGCCTGCCGCCGCTGGCGCTGGCGCAGCGCGCCAACGAACCGATCACGCTGAACTTCGTCAACGCAGAAATCGAGGCCGTGGCCCGCACCATGGCCGCCATCACCGGCCGCAACATCGTGGTCGACCCGCGCGTGAAGGGCACCATCAACCTGGCGACCGACCGGCCGGTGACGCCGGCGGCGGCGTTCAACCAGTTCGTGGTGACGCTGCGGCTGTCCGGCTACACGGTGGTCGAATCGGGCGGCCTGCTCAAGGTGGTGCCGGAAGCCGAGGCCAAGCTGCAAGGCGGGGCCGTCTCGGTCGGCACGCCCGGCGGCGGCAGCCAGATCGTCACCCAGATCTTTCGTCTGAACTTCGAGAACGCCGGCAACCTGGTGCCGATCCTGCGCCCGCTGATCAGCCCCAACAACACGATCAACGTCAATCCCGGCAACAACTCGCTGGTGATCACCGACTACGCCGACAACCTGCAGCGCATCGGCCGCATCATCGCGGCGCTGGATGTGTCCAACGCCACCGACGTCGAGGTGATCAACCTGCAGCACGCGCTGGCCTCCGACCTGGCGCCGATGGTGCAGCGGCTGGTGGATTCGTCGGGCGCCGGCGCGGCCGCCGCCACCGCCGGCCAGGGCCAGACCGACACCTCGTTCCGCACCACCGTCATCGCCGAGCCGCGCAGCAACTCGCTGGTGGCGCGCGCGGCCAACCCGGCGCGGATGAACCTGGTGCGGTCGCTGGTGCAGCGACTGGACCAGCCCGGCGGCGCGCAAAGCGCCAGCGGCAACATCTACGTGGTCTACCTGAAGAACGCCGAGGCAGTGCGGCTGGCGGCCGTGCTGCGCGCCGCCATGGCAGCGATGCCCAGCGCCTCGCCCACCCCCGGCGGCCAGCAGGGCGGCGGTGCCGCCAGCGGCGGCGGAGGCGCTTTCACCGGCGGCATCTCCGCCAATACCACCCAGGGCGGTGCCAGCCCCGCCACCACGCCGATCCAGGGCGCGGCGCAGCCGTCCACCGGCGGCCAGATCCAGGCCGACCCGGCCACCAACTCGCTGATCATCACTGCGCCCGAGCCCCAGTACCGGCAACTGCGGGCGGTGATCGACCGGCTCGACGCTCGCCGCGCGCAGGTGTTCGTCGAAAGCCTGATCGCCGAAGTCAACGCCGACAAGGCGGCCGACTTCGGCATCCAGTGGCAAGGCCCGATCGGCAACCAGGGCGGCCGCAACATCGGCGTGCTGGGCACCAACTTCAGCACCGGCGGCACCGGCACCAACATCATCGACCTGGCGCTCAGCGCCGCCGGCCAGGGCACCACCGTGCCGGCGCAAGGCCTGAACTTCGGCGTGGCACGCCGCTTCGGCGGCGTCTACGTGCTGGGCTTCCTGGCGCGCTTCCTGGAAAACAACGGCGACGCCAACATCCTGTCCACGCCCAACCTGCTGACGCTGGACAACGAGGAAGCAAAGATCGTGATCGGCCAGAACGTGCCGTTCGTGACCGGCCAGTACACCAACGCCAATACCGGCACCGGCGGCGCGGTCAACCCGTTCCAGACCATCGAGCGCAAGGACGTCGGCCTGACGCTGCGGGTGAAGCCGCAGATCAGCGAGAACGGCACCGTGCGGCTGCAGATCTTCCAGGAAGTCTCCAGCGTCGACCCGGCCTCGCGCACCGACGCCAGCGGCATCACCACCAACAAGCGCTCGATCGAGTCGAACGTGCTGGTGGAGGACGGCGGCATCGTCGTGCTGGGCGGCTTGCTGCAGGACGAGTATTCCGGCGGTCAGGACAAGGTGCCGGTGGTCGGCGACATCCCGCTGTTCGGCAACCTGTTCAAGAGCGAGACCCGCACCCGCAAGAAGTCGAACCTGATGGTGTTCCTGCGCCCGGTGGTGGTGCGCGACGCCGCCCAGGCCGACGAGCTGTCTCTGGACCGCTACGACCTGATGCGCGGCCTGCAGCTGGGAGGCCAGCCGGAGCCCAGCCACCTGGTGCCGATCAATGCCGCGCCGCTGATGCCGCCGGTGCCGCGCCCCGCGCAGTCGCCGGGCGCCACCTCCAGTCCGGTGCTGCGCTCGGCGCCACTTGCTCCGCTCGCGCCGCTGACCGCGCCTTCGCCGCGCTGAGCGTCGCCATGCGCTACCCGCTTCCCTACAGCTTCGCCCGCAGCCAGCAGCTGCTGCTGGAAGACGACGGCGAGCAGCTGGTGCTGTGGCACGCCGGCGCGCCGGCCCCCGCCTGGACCGAGGTGATGCGCAAGTTCCACGTGCGCACGCTGCAGCAGCTGGAGCCGGCGGCGCTGGCCCAGCGCATCAGCGCCGCGTACGCGCAAGGCGAGTCGAGCGCTGCCACCGTGGTCAGCGAAGTGCAGAACGACGCCGACCTCTCGCGCATCATGCAGGAGCTGCCGGCGGTGGAAGACCTGCTGGAGGCGAGCGACGACGCGCCCATCATCCGCATGCTCAACGCGCTGCTGACCCAGGCCGCGCGCGATGGCGCCAGCGACATCCACATCGAGCCCTACGAACGGCATTCGTCGGTGCGGTTCCGCGTCGACGGCACGCTGCGCGAGGTGGTGCAGCCGAACCGGGCGCTGCACGCCGCGCTGATCTCGCGCCTGAAGATCATGGCGGAGCTGGATATCTCGGAAAAGCGCCTGCCGCAGGACGGCCGCATCTCGCTGCGCATCGGCACCCGCGCGGTGGACGTGCGCGTCTCGACGCTGCCCAGCGCGCACGGCGAGCGCGCGGTGCTGCGCTTGCTGGACAAGAGCGAAAGCCGCATCAGCCTGGAGTCGGTCGGCATGATCGGCCTGACGCTGGAGCGCTTCCTGAACCTGATCGACCAGCCGCACGGCATCGTGCTGGTCACCGGCCCCACCGGTTCCGGCAAGACCACCACGCTGTACGCCGCCCTGACGCGGCTGGACGCAGCCGCCAGCAACATCATGACGGTGGAAGACCCGATCGAGTACGAGCTGCACGGCATCGGCCAGACCCAGGTCAACCCGAAGATCGATCTCGATTTCGCCAAGGCGTTGCGCGCCATCCTGCGCCAAGACCCGGACGTGATCATGATCGGCGAGATCCGCGACTACGAAACCGCGCAGATCGCGATCCAGGCCTCGCTGACAGGTCACCTGGTGCTGGCCACGCTGCACACCAACGACGCGGCCAGCGCGGTGACGCGGCTGACCGACATGGGCGTGGAGCCCTTCCTCCTGAGCTCCTCGATCCTGGGCGTGCTGGCGCAGCGGCTTGTGCGCAAGCTGTGCGAGTACTGCAAGGTGGAAGTGGAAGGCGTGCAGCGCGGGTGCGCGCACTGCGGCCACACCGGCTACCACGGCCGCACCGGCATCTTCGAGCTGATGACGGCCGACGAGCGCATGCGCGGGCTGATCCACAACCGCGCCTCGGAAGCGGAAATCCGCGAGGCCGCGCTTGCCGGTGGCATGAAGCTGATGCGCGACGACGGCGAGCGCCTGGTGCGAGATGGCCTGACCTCGCGCGAGGAAGTGTTGCGCGTCACGCGCGATTGAGCAGCACCGCGTTCGCCTGCGCGGGCGCTCCGCTCGGGCCCGGCAATTTCACCGGCGGCTGCGGGCCGTCTTCTTCCTCGATCGGCGGCGCGGTGGGCTGGGGCTGGTCGTCCGGACGGGGCGGGTCGTCGCCCGAGCCCGGAACCGGCTCGGGGGCGTGGAAGCGGGCCTTGAACATCACCATGGCAAGGCTCCTCATGCCGGCTGCCGCGTGACGCTGGGCTTGCGGGTATCGTCGTCGCTGATGCCAGGGCCGCTGTCGACCACCGGATCGGCTTCCTCGTCCTCGCTGTCGGCCGCCATCAGTTCAGGTTCGTCCGGCAGGCTGGGTCGCTCGCCGATGTTCGGCTCGGCCCGGTCCGCCCGCGGCAGTCCGCGCACTGGTTCGTCGCTGGCCTGCCCCGGTTTCGGGTCAGGGATCGTCGCGCGGTCCGGCGGCTGGTGCAGCGCCTCGCCGCCGTGGGGAGTGGGATCGTCGGGCATGGGGATCCTTTTGCATGACCATGCGCCATCGCTCGCGCAACGGCGCTAGTCCGGCAGCCCAGGCTCGCTTCGGCCAAGCCCGCGCACCTCTGTCAGCAGGTGACTACGTCGAAAGTGAACGTCAGCAGCCCAGCCGGTCGGCCAGTGCGGCCCGGCCCCCGCTGTGCAAGTCGTTGCCCGGTTGTGCGGCCACGTCCTTGGGCCGGCGGGTGCCGATCTCCAGCGGCCGCTCGATGTAGGCTGCTGTGCGCAGGCCGCACGCGCGGGCGCCCGCCAGGTCGTCGTGGTGCGCCGCCACAGCATCACGCGGTCGGTGGCAGGTCGAACACGCGCGCACACCCAGGCAAGTGGCGGGCTCGGGCTTATAGGCGCGGAACACCCCGGCCGACAGCACGCAGTCCAAGGACAGGCCGGCGCGCCTGGCCATGCGGGTGAGCAGGCCGAGGCTGCCGTTGGGCAGGCAGCAGATGATGTGGCGGCGCTTCAGCCGCTGCAGCGCAACCACCACTTCCGGCCAGGGATCGAGCCGGTGCCAGACATGGCCGAGGTGCTGCCGCTGTTCTCGGCCAGGCCGTCCAGGCCGAAGTCCGGCAGGATCTGCTCGAGGATGATGCGGTGCAGCTCGTCATCAGCGTCCAGCCTAGGTCACCGGACATCACCCGCGCCATGGCCGGCCGGTAGCCTTCGCGCCAGGCCAGCGCGAAGGCGTCGCCGTCCACCCGCGGATGCAATTGCGCCAGCTCTCGCACGATGCTGCCGTGCCAGTCGATCACGGTGCCGAAGACATCGAACGCCGGCATCTCGACATCGTTCGCGATGTCGCTCATGCGCCGCGCTCGGCAGCCTGCACCTGGGCCCAGGCGCCGCGCAATGCATCGGACAGCATCTCGACGACGGCGGCGGACCCGTTGACGGCGGCGGGGAAGGCTGGATCGACGATGGTCCCCGGCGCCGTGCGCAGCTGCAGCGGCGCGGTGCAACCCGCGTTGGCGGCGGCCCGCGGCGCCAGCCCGCGCGCGAAGTCGCTCACCGCGGACCAGACCGCGGCGCGCGAGGCATTGGCCGGTCCGGCCCCTTGCGTGGCGCAGCCCGTCAGGTCGATCACCAGCCGATCGCCTTGCTTGCGCAGCAGCACCGGCACGCGCAAAGGCTCGTTGCCAGCGCCGGGGTTGTCAGGGTCACGGGCGGCGGAGAAGCGGTACTCGCCGTCCGGCGCGTGGCGCAGCGTCCGCCGCACCGCGGCCTCCGAGGCGACGATGGCGGCCTCGCATTCCCGCAGGAACGCCGCCGGCGCGTCCAGCAGCAGTTGCAGCGCCTCTTCGCCGGCCTGCAGCACGCTCCATTGCGTGCGCACGTCGCCGGCCAGCTGGTCGGGCGTGCGGCTGTTGGTGCACAGCAGCCGGAACAGCGCGATGTCGGTCTGCTCGGCGCGGAACAGCCGCACCGGCGGGATGCGCAGCCCCTCCTGGTGCACCGAGGTGGCGGCGGGTGGCAGCGAGCCAGCCGTCATGCCGCCCACGTCCTGGTGATGGAGCGTGCAGGCTGCCAGCGCGCGCACCTCGCCGTGCGCGAACACCGGCCGCAGCAACACGATCTCGGGCAGGCGGCTGCCACCGCGCCACGGGTCATTGCTGATGAAGCCATCGCCCGGCTCCATCGCGTGCGCCGGGAACTCGCCCAGGATGCCCTGCACCGCCGGCCCCAGGCTGCCGGCAAGCAACGGCAGCGGGCGGCGGCCTGGCGCGATCAGCCGGCCATCGGGCAGGAACAGCGCAGCGGCGCAAAGCCCGGCCTGGGCGAGGGGGGAGACGCAGCGGGCCAGCAACGCCTCGCGCATGCTGTCGGCGACGGCGGCCAGGCAGTCGGGCAGGTCGGAGGGGCAAGCGCTGGGAGCGAAGTGCGGCACCGGCACATCGTAGCGGTGCGCGCGCGCCAGCGGGGCGAATGGCGAGTGGGCGCCGCGTGTCAGCCGACAGTTGCGAGGGTGGTGGCGGCGACCAGGCCCCACAGGCCGACGACCAGGAACAGCCAGCCGCCCGGGCGGCCGCCACGGGTGAACAGCACGAGGAAGGTGAGCCGGCGCGACGGCTCGCAGCCGCGGCCTTCGTCGCAGTGAGCCAACGCTTCGCGATGGGGCCAGCAGTGATTCAAGCTTGTCTCCCGTCAATCGATACCTGCCAAATTAGGTATCCGTCCATGGCAAGGTTGTAGGTCACCGGACACAGCCGTTGTCGGAACTCGGGACAAAGGGTCGTCCTGCTCGACGGACGGCCAATGGTGCGCCGCAACAACGCCGGCCAACCCGGTTTGCGTGCCGCGCCAGCTGGGTTATCGTCCATTCGCCGGGATTGGCATCGCAACGGGAGCAACGATGAGAACGACAGGATTGGCCTTGCTGGCCACGCTGGCACTGGCCGGCTGCGGCGGCGGCGGTGGCAACCCGGGCACCTGCAACGGCGGCGCGCTGGTCTGCGGCGGCGTCGACCCCACGCCTTCTCCGGATCCGGGTAGCGGCAGGGCGGTGGGGCTGTTCAAGGGCAGCACCGACACCGGCCGCACTGCCTATACCCTGGTGTTGGCGAGCGGGAAGATCTGGGTGCTGTACGGGGCGAGCGGCGATGCCAGTTTGCTGGGCGGCGCGGAGAACGGCAACTACACCGCCGCCGATGGCGAAATCACGTCGGTCGACCTGGTGGACTTCTCGGCCGCCAGCGGCGCCGTCGTGAGGGGCAGCCTGCAGGGCATCTACGCGGGCGAGGAGAGCATTGCCGCCACCGTCACCGCCGGCGGCCCGCTGGCAAGCCTGGCCGGCACCTGGGACCCGAATTCGGCGGATGCCGCCGAGCTGGCCGATGCGGTGGGCACCTACGACGGCACCTTGTCGGTGACCGACGGCAGCGACGGCGCCAGCGTGGCGGTCTCGGCCAGTGGCGCCATCACCGGCACCAGCACGGGCGGTTGCACCATCACCGGCTCGCTCCTGCCCAATTCCAGCGCCCATTCGTACAGCCTGAACGTGAACCTGGCCGGTGGCATCTGCGGCAACGAAGGCATCACCATGGCCGGCGTGGCCATCGTCGAAGGCACGCGCATCTTCGGCGCGGGGTTCAACGGCATCAGGAGTGAGGGCTTCACCTTCGCCGGCGGGCGCTAGCAGTCTGTGCGCCCCGCGCGCCCGCGGGCGCGCCCTGTCCGCGACAGGCGCGTGCGCTTTCGCCGACAAGCGTGCTGAAGTGCACGGCGCGCCCGCGGCCGGCCTCCTACACTGGCCCGCATGAACGCGCAGCTGCAGGACCACCCCGACGAACTCCACCGTGCCTACGCGGTGGCGACGCCGGCGGCCCGGCTGCGGGTGATCCGGCAGCGGCTCGCCAGCGTCCAGGCCGAGATGGGCACGACGCGACTGGTGACCATCGTCGCCGCCGTCGAGGCCCTGTCGCGTTCGCTGGTGGTGCATGCCAGCGGCCGCCCTTCCAGCACCGCGGAAATGCGGCACCGCCAGTTCCGCGACGCCGCGCCGGCGGAACTGGTCCAAGAGGTGCTGCGGCTGCGCGGCGCTGCCCGCGGGCAGCAACAGTTCGGCGACGACTGGGACAGGTTCGAAGCGGCAACGCGCTACCGGGACCTGATCGTCCACGAGTGCACCTACGTCGGCCAGGACCGGCTGCCGCACCTGATCGCGGCGGCAGAGGTGGTGCTGCGCGGCCTGATCGAACTGGGCGGGCTGGCCACCGGGCCGCGCGCGATCCGCTGAGGCGCCGGGTCAGCGCCGCGCCAGTGCCGGCGTCATCGCCCCCGGCTGCTGCCGGCGGTCCGTGCTGCACCGCAAGAACACGACGGCGCGACATTGGCCTAGCATGCAGCGATGTCCTTTTCCAGGATCGCACTGGCCTGCGCTGCCTCGTGCACGCTCGCTGCCGGCAGCGCCGCCGCCAGCTGGCGACCGGTGCCCGGCGCGCCCGAAGTCGAGATCCAGCTCGGCTCCATGCAGCTGGAACGCACCCGCGTGGTGGTGTGGCTGCGCTGGTGGGGCCGGCATCCGCTGGTGCCGGAACCGGCGGTGCCAGGCGCCCGCCAGGCGCGCGTCCACCGCACCGCCCTGCGCACCGAATTCGACTGCAGCCAGCGCACCACGCGCATGCTGGCCGCCAACGCCTACGACAGCGCCGGCGCGGCCTTGTCCATGGCGAGCACGGCGGGGCCGCTGCGACCGGTGGAGGGCAGCGACATGGGCTGGGCCTACGACGCGGTGTGCGAAGCGGCGCGCGCCGAGCGGCGGCTCTGAGGCAACGGCCGGGCGCCGCTGCGCTCAGGGCGCGGAGACGTCGTGGTAACGCTGGACCTGGCAGGCATAGGACGCCTCGCCCGCAGCGCAGGCGGCTGCGCTGGACGGTGCATCCGGAACGTTGACGCAGCCTGCGAGTGCCAGCAGCGCCGCGGCGGTGAACGCGGCGCGCATCAGGTCGCGCCCCCGCCGAACAGGTCGCCCAACTTCTTCGCGCCGTCCGGCTCGGCGCTGGATCTCATCGGCCGGCCTTTCGGGTCCTCCTGGGCGACCCGGTCTCCCAGTAAGTCGCCGGGTTCGGCGCGCTGCACAGGCGCCGGAAGACTTCCTCGGGAACCCGCTTGTACGCCAGCACCCACTGGTCGTCCCAGTGCTGCTCGCTGGCGCCACGCGCTGTCGTCGTCCGCTTTCCGGATGCGGCCGCTGGTGAAAAGCTTGGTGGGCATGGCCTGACCTCCTGTGGCATTGCGCTGTGCAGGCCACCAGTCTAGCGACGCGCGGCCAGCTCCACCACCAGTTGCCCGAGTGTGCGCACCGCCTCCTGCATCCGTTCGGCGGCGGGGTGCCCGTAGTTGAGGCGGATGTAGTTGTGGAAGTGCGGCGACGTCGAGAACAGGTGGCCAGGCGCGACGCTGATGTTGCGTGCCAATGCCAGCCGCTGCAGTTGCAACGCGTCGACCGCCGCCGGCAGCTCCAGCCAGAGCAAGTAGCCACCTTCGGGCCGCGTGACGCGGGTGCCGGCGGGGAACGACTGCTGCACGAACTGCAGTGCCTGTTGCTGCCGCTGCGCCAGCGCGGCGCGCAGCCCGCGCAGGTGCTTGTCGAAGGCGCCGTGCCGCAGGTAGTCGAGCACCGCCACCTGCGACGGCACCGCGACCGACAGCGTGCTCATGAGCTTGAGCCGTTCCACCGCGCCCGCATAGCGGCCGGCGGCCGTCCAGCCCACGCGGTAGCCCGGCGCCAGGCATTTGGAAAACGAGCTGCAGTGCATCACCAGCCCCTTGCGGTCGAAGGCCTTGGCCGGTGGCGGCCGCCGCGCGCCGAAGTACAGCTCCGCATAAGCGTCGTCCTCGATCAGCGGAACCTCGTGCCGCGCCAGCAGGTCGACCAGCGCCTGCTTCTTGTCCACCGACATCAGCGAGCCCGTGGGGTTCTGGAAGTTGGGCATGAACCAGCAGGCCTTGACCGGATGCCGCGCCAGCGCCTGGCGCAGCGACTCCAGCTGCACCCCTTCGCGCGGATGGGTTTCGATCTCCACGGCCTTGAGTTGCAGCCGCTCCAGCGCCTGCAGGCAGCCGTAGAAGGTGGGCGACTCGATCGCCACCACGTCGCCCGGGCGCGTCGCGACCTGCAGGCACAGATTCAGCGCCTCCATCGCGCCGCTGGTCACGATGATCTCCTCGCTGGCCACCGCCACGCCGTTGGCGACGTAGCGCAGCGCCAGTTGCCGGCGCAAGTCTTCGTTGCCGGCCGCCAGGTCTTCCAGCAAGTCGTCGGGAGCCAGCTGGCGCATGGCAGCCGCGCCGCCGCGCGCCAGCCGCTGCAAGGGAAACAGCCAGGGGCTGGGGAAGGCTGAGCCCATGGGCACCACGTCGCGCTCGCGCAGGGAGCCGAGCACTTCCAGCACCAGGTCCGAGACGGCCACCGAAGTCGACTCGGCCCGCGGTGGCGGCGAATGCGGCTCGGCGGCCGCGTCCCTGGAGCGCCGCACGAAGTAACCGGAACGCGGCCGCGCTTCCACCACGCCCCTGGCTTCCAGCAGGTAGTAGGCCTCGAACACGGTCGACGGGCTGACGCCGCGGCTGGCCACGGTTTCGCGCACCGACGGCAGGCGGTCGCCCGGGCGCAACGTGCCCGCCGCGATGGCCTCCTCGATGTCGCTGGCGAGCTGTTCGTACTTGTTCATGGACTGCCGATTCTGGGCCAGCGGCCATCTGGTATGGCGCTATCCCGCCCGTCTGAGCCTGCACAGGGCGCTGGATTGTTCCGAAAATGCACGGCTTCCATGCGCAAGATGCCCTTCTTCCCCTTCCTTCTTCTCCGCCGGCTGCTGGCCGGCCTTTCGCTCGCCCTGCTGGCCACCGCCGGCACGGCAAAAACTCCCGCCGTCACCGACGACATGGCCCAGCGCATGCAGGCCTGCGTGGTCTGTCACGGCAAGGAAGGGCGGGCCACCAACCAGGGCTATTTCCCGCGTATCGCGGGCAAGCCGGCCGGCTACCTGTACGAGCAGCTGGTCAACTTCCGCGAAGGCCGCCGCAGCAACGCCACCATGGCCTACCTGGTGGACCACATGTCGGACGCGTACCTGCGCGAGATCGCCGACTACTTCGCCGGCCTGGACCTGCCTTACCCGCCGCCGCAGACCACGGGCGCGCCGGCGGCCATGCTGGCGCGCGGCGAGCAGCTGGTGCGCCATGGCGATCCGCAGCGCGACATCCCGGCCTGCGCGCAATGCCACGGCGCCGCGATGACCGGCGTGAACCCGGGCATGCCGGGCCTGCTGGGGCTGCCGCGCGACTACCTGCTGGCGCAGTTCGGCGCCTGGCGCACCGGGCAGCGACGGGCGGTCGCGCCCGACTGCATGGGCGGCATCGCCCGCAGCCTGACCCCGCAGGACGTCACCGCGGCCGCCACCTGGCTGTCGTCGCAGCCCGTGGGCGCCGGGCCGGCGCCGGCCGGCGCGTTGCCGGCGAAGTTGCCGCTGGCGTGCGGGAGCGGTGCGAAATGAAGGCGCAGCGGATTGCAATCGGCGTTGTCGGCGCGCTGCTCGCCGCTGCGGCCTGCATCGCGTGGCTCAACGTGCGCGGCGAAGCGCCGCTGGCGACCAGCGCGGCGACGGTTCCGGCCACGCCGCAGACCATCGAGCGCGGCGCCTACCTGGCCCGGGCCGGCAACTGCGTCACCTGCCACACCGCGCGCGGCGGCGCGCCGTTCGCCGGCGGCAAGGGCATCGCCACGCCGTTCGGCACGATCTTCGCCGGCAACCTCACGCCCGATGCTGGTACCGGCATCGGCGCCTGGTCGTCCGCCGAGTTCTGGCGGGCGCTGCACCACGGCCGCTCGCGCGACGGCCGCCTGCTGTATCCGGCCTTTCCCTACCCGGAGTACACCCGGGTCACGCGCGAAGATTCCGACGCGCTCTACGCCTTCCTGCGCAGCCAGCCGGCGGTGGCGCAAGCCAACCGTCCGCACGACTTGCGCTTTCCGTACGACACGCAGGTGGCGCTGGCGGTGTGGCGTGCGCTGTTCTTCTCGCCCGGCGAGTTCCAGCCGGAGCCGGACAAATCGGCCGAGTGGAACCGCGGCGCCTACCTGGTGCGCGGCGTGGCCCACTGCCAGGCTTGCCACTCTCCACGCAACGCTTTCGGCGCGACCGACGACAAGCTGGAGCTCAGCGGCGGCCTGATCCCGATGCAGAACTGGTACGCGCCGTCGCTGGCGGCGCCGTCCGAGGCCGGCGTGCAGGACTGGTCCGCCCAGGACGTGGTGCAGTTGCTCAAGACGGGCGACTCTCGCCATGGCGCCGCGCTGGGGCCGATGGCCGACGTGGTGGCCGGGAGCACGCAGCACCTGGCCGAGGCCGACCTGCATGCGATGGCAACCTTCCTGCGCGACCTGCCGCGCCACGATCCGCCAGCGCCGGCGCCAGCGCCGGCGCCCACCGAAACGCTGGAACTCGGCGCCCGCCTGTACGGCAACCAGTGCGCCCAGTGCCACGGCGAGCAAGGCCAGGGCAGCGGCGACATCTACCCGCCACTGGCGGGCAACCGGTCGGTGACGATGGGATCGCACGCGAACCTGGTGCGGGTGATCCTGGGCGGCGGCTTTGCGCCGACCACGCCCGGCAATCCGCGCCCCTTCGGCATGCCGCCGTTCGGCCAGTCGCTCAACGACGCCGAGATCGCCGCAGTGGCCAGCTACGTGCGCAGTGCCTGGGGCAACGATGCACCCGCAGTGCAAGCGCTGGACGTGCAGCGGGCGCGCTGAGGCTCAGGCGGTCGCGGCTCAGTTCGTCAGCTGCGTCGCGCCCGAGATCCGCCACCAGGCTGGCAGCAGCTCACGCACCGCCGGCCGGGCGAAGCGGTCGTCGATCAGGTAGACGATGCCTTTGTCCTCCCGCGTGCGGATCACCCGGCCTGCCGCCTGTACCACCTTCTGGATGCCGGGGACCAGGTAGGTGTAGTCGTAGCCGGCGCCGAACACGCCTTGCAGGCAGGCCTTGAGCTGCTCGTTCCTGGGGTTGACCTGGGGCAGGCCCAGGGTGGCGACGAAGGCGCCCACCAGCCGGTCGCCGCGCAGGTCGATGCCCTCGCCGAAGCTGCCGCCCAGCACCGCGAAGCCGATGCCCTGGCCGCCCGGCACGAAGCGGCCCAGGAAGCCTTTGCGAGCGCCTTCGTCCATGCCGCGCGCTTGCGCCCAGACCGGAACGCCGGGATGCCGTCGCTGCAATTGCGAAGCCACCAGGTCCAGGTAGTCGAAGCTGCTGAAGAACGCCAGGTAGTTGCCCGCCTGCGCCTCGAACTGGTCCGCGATCAGGCGGGCGATGGGCGCGGCGGAGCGCGGCCGGTCCGCAAAGCGCGTCGAGATCCGGCTGACCACCTGCACTTGCAGCTGGTCGGGACTGAAGGGTGACTCCACGTCGATCCAGGCGGTGTCGGCCGGCAGCCCCAGCATGTCTGTGTAGTAGCGCGGCGGGCTGAGCGTCGCGGAAAACAGCGTGACCGAGCGGGCGGCCGAAAAGCGCGGCTTCAGGAACGGCGCCGGGATCTGGTTCTGGATGCGGACCGTTGCCGCCGGCTTGCCCAAAGCGCTGTCCTGTTCGATGAACTCCAGCACCGAGTGCGGCCCGAAGGATTCGGCCAGCCGCTGGAACCCCAGGAGGTCGAAGTACGCCTGCTGCAGCGGAGCATCGGCCGCGCCCGCGGCGGCTTCTGCAAAGTGCGTTTCCATGGCGCTGGTCGCCTGCTTGAGCGCAGCGATGAAGGTAGTGGGCAGCGTCTCCAGCGCGCCCTTGCCGTGCGCCTTGCGCAGCGTGCTCCACCCGCGATTGACCTTGTCCAGCGCCGAGCGCACGGGTGCCGGCGCGGCCGTGCGCACCGCCCGCAGCGCGGCCTGGCCGAGCGACGCCGAGTACATGGCACGGGCCCGCTCGACCAGGTTGTGCGCCTCGTCCGCCAGCACGCCGACGCGCCATTCGTGGGCGGCGGTCAGGGCGTGCAGCATGGCGCTGGCGTCGAACCAGTAGTTGTAGTCGCCGACGACGAGGTCGGCCCAGCGAGTCACTTCCTGGCCGAGGTAGTAGGGACAGACCTGGTGCCTCAAGGCCACGCTGCGCAGCGCCGGTCCGTCCATCAGCCCCGACGCCAGCGCGTCCAGCCGCGCGGCCGGCAGGCGGTCGTAGAAGCCTTTGGCCAGCGGGCACGAGTCGCCATGGCAGGCCCGGTCCGGATACTCGCAGGCCTTGTCGCGCGCCGTCAGTTCCACCACCCGCAGCCGCAACGCGGGCGCGTTGCTTCCCATCAGCGCCGCCGCGTCGAGGGCCAGCTGGCGGCCGGTGGATTTCGCCGTCAGGTAGAAGATCTTGTCGAGCCCGTGCGGCTTGGCCGCCTTGAGCATGGCGAACACGGTGGCGGCCGTCTTGCCGATGCCGGTGGGGGCCTGGGCCAGCAGGCAGCGGCCGGAGGCGGCGCCCTTGTAGACCGACGCCGCGAGTTCGCGCTGCCCGGTGCGGAACGCCGGATGGGGAAACACCAGCGCCGCCAACGCGTCGTCCCGGTGCTCGCGGTGCGCCAGCTCGCGCTCGGCCCAGGCCAGGAAGTCGCCACAGCTGGCCTCGAAGAACGCGCGCAGCGCTTGCGCGGAGTGCGTCTGGGTGAAGGTCGTTTCCTGCTGGGTGGCGAGGTCGAAGTACACCAGTGCCAGGTTCAGCTCGGCGAGCTGGCGCGCCTCGCACAGCAGCCAGCCGTACACCTTGGCCTGGGCCCAGTGCAGCTGCCGGTGGTTGGCCGGCTGCCGGGCCAGGTCGCCGCGATGGGTCTTGATCTCCTCCAGCCGGTTCGCCGCCGGGTCGTAGCCGTCGGCGCGGCCGCGCACCGCCAGCTGGCCGAACTCGCCGCGCAGCGTGATCTCGGTTTCGTACAGCGGCCCGCGCCGGCCGGCCACCAGCAGGTGGCCGGCCATGCCTTCCTGCGCGCTGGGCGAAGGTGTGAACCGCAGGTCCAGGTCGCCGCGCTTGGCGGTGAATTCGCACAGGGTGCGAACGGCGACGGAATACTGCATTGGCAAATGGTAGTCGACGCCATCAGGCCCGCCGCGACGGCGGGACCTCGCGCCGCGTCCCGCGCGCGCTGGCGCCGCTGCCGGCTGCCGCAGCAGACGCTGGAAGGTCGGGCATTCCGCGTGGCTGGGCGCCGGACACACGGCAGCTTGGCGCAGGCCCCGGCTCGTGGCCTGCAGCCGCCTGACCGTGGCGTCGATCTCGTCGGCCTTGGCCGAGAGCAGCTGGCGCTCGATGGCCGGCTTGCCGTCGGCCGGGATCATGGCGCCGATCTCCTGCAGCGAAAAGCCGGCCGTCCGGCCCAGCGCGATGAACGCCAGCCGGTCGAGCACGCCCGCATCGAACAGCCGCCGCAGCCCTGGCGGCCGACCGGGGCGACCAGGCCCTTCTCTTCGTAGAACCGCAGCGTCGATGCCGGCAGGCCCGCGGTCCGGGCCACGTGCGCGATATCCATGAAAAATCCCCTTGACTTCATGCCGACTTGAACTTCTATCCTGCTGGCATCGCAACGGACCGTCAACACCCGGGGCCTTCCATGCCGCGCACCCTTGCCTCCTTCGCCGCCCGTGTGCGCGCCATCCTTGCAACAGGACAACAGCCCCACCGGCCGGGAGCAGGTTGCCGCGCTGCTGCGCGATGCCTTGCGTGACCGCGTCTTTGTCGACAGCCTGATCGACGCGGCACGCCGGAGCGCAAGGTGGTCCACGAAGATGCGGACATGGGCTTTTGCATCCTGGCGCACCGCAACGCTGACCCAGGGCCGAGCCGTCGCACGACCACGGGCTGTGAGCCCGCGTCGAGACCGTCATGAGCGACTGGACGCTGGTGGAACCGGCCAGCGTCCACCGCCAGGCCGGGTGAGGAAGCTGCTCGACAACGCCTCACGGCGCGGCCCGGCTGAGCCGCGTGGAAGGCACGAACCTGCAACGGGTGGCACGGCGCAGGTACCAGGCGCTGCCGGGGTGAGCGGCGGGGCGGGCCACGTGGACGCGCGGCCCGCCCCGTCCCTATACTGGTCCGAACCACCTTCTGCTTCGAAAGGTTCCCGCATGAGCGACTCCCCCGCCTACACCCCGCCCCCCGTCTGGACCTGGAACAAGGAAAGCGGCGGCAAGTTCGCCAGCATCAACCGCCCGGTCGCCGGCCCCACGCACGACAAGGACCTGCCGGTCGGCCGGCACCCGCTCCAGCTGTATTCGCTGGGGACGCCGAACGGCGCCAAGGTCACCATCCTGCTGGAGGAACTGCTGGCATTGGGGCACGCCGGCGCCGAGTACGACGCCTGGCTGATCCCGATCAACGAAGGGGCGCAGTTCGGCAGCGGCTTTGTCGCTGTCAATCCCAACTCCAAGATCCCGGCGCTGCTCGATCGCAGCGGCCCGGAGCCGATCCGCGTGTTCGAGTCGGGCGCCATCCTGTTGCACCTGGCCGAGAAGTTCCACGCCTTCCTGCCCGAGGGCGCGGCCGCGCGGGCCGAATGCCTGTCATGGCTGTTCTGGCAGATGGGCAGCGCGCCCTTCCTCGGTGGTGGCTTCGGGCACTTCTATGCCTACGCGCCGCTGAAGATCGAGTACGCGATCGACCGCTACGCGATGGAAGTCAAGCGCCAGCTCGACGTGCTCGACCGGCGGCTGGTGCAGACCCGCTACATGGCAGGGGATGGCTACACCATCGCCGACATGGCGATCTGGCCCTGGTACGGCGCCCTGGCCCAGGGCCAGCTCTATGGCGCCGGCCAGTTTCTGCAGGTGCAGGAGTACGGGCACCTGCAGCGCTGGAGCGACGAGATCGCGCAGCGGCCCGCCACCCGACGCGGCTCCATGGTCAACCGCACCTGGGGCGACCCGGCCGGCCAGCTGCACGAGCGGCACGGGGCCGGCGACTTCGACACCAGGACGCAGGACAAGCTGGACGCCGCCGGCTAGCAGCCCGGGCGGCGCAGCCGTTCAGAGTCCCTGTGCTTCCTTCACCAGGCGCCTGGCTTCGCGCAAGGCGTGTTCCACTTTCTTCTGCTCGGCCTGGGCAAATCGCTTTTCTTCCGCCGATGCGCCCAGCCGGCTCAAGGCAGAGGTGACGAGTTCCTGCCGGTCGGTGGCAGTTTTCAGCTGGGCCAGCGCCGCGTCGAGCTTCGCCTGCGCACCTGCTTGCTTCGTGACGCTTTCCGCGGGGGATTGCTTGGTGGCCATGGGGGGTGCTCCTGTTACGACTGGCCCCGATTAAAGCAGCAAAGGCCAAGGGTTTCGCGGAAGGCGCCGCTCAAGCGTCATCCACGCCATGGGAAAATCGGCTCGATGCCCACGCCGCGCCACCCTGCCCTGGTCCACACCGCCTTCTACAAGTTCACCCAGCTGTCCCAGCCCGAGGAGACGGCTGCCCGCCTGCGTGAACTGGTGGCGGCGGGCGACGGACTGACCGGCAGCATCCTGGTGGCCACGGAAGGCATCAACGGCATGCTGGCCGGCACGCCGCAAACGCTGGACGGCATCGAGCAGGCCTTGCTGCAGGATCCGGCCTTCGACCGCGCCTTCGACGGCATGGCGTTCAAGCGCAGTGCCTGCACCACGGCCCCGTTCGGCAAGATGAAGGTGCACGTCAAGAAGGAGATCGTGCCGCTGGGCATCGAGGGCGTGGACGGCCGCCGCACCGGCATCGACGTCTCGCCGCGCGATTGGCGCGAGCTGATCAAGGACGCCGAGGTGGTGCTGCTGGACAACCGCAACAGCTTCGAATTCCGGCTCGGCCATTTCAACGGCGCCATCGACCCGGGCGTGACCAACTTCCGCGACTTCCCGGCTTACGTGCGGGCCCACGCCGCCGAATGGAAGGCCCAGGGCAAGCGCGTGGCGATGTACTGCACCGGCGGCATCCGTTGCGAAAAGACCAGCGCCTGGATGCGCGAGCTGGAGCTGCCGGTCTACCAGCTCCAAGGCGGCATTCTCAATTATTTCCAGCAAGTGCCGGACGCGCAACGCGACTGGCGCGGCGAATGCTTCGTGTTCGACAACCGCGTGGCCCTGGACACGCAGCTGCAGGAAACCGCCACCACGCTGGACGACGTCTACGGCCAGGAGGCGGACGGCGCCTGGCGGCTGGCCCGGGCCCGGCGGCTGGCCCAGGCCGGCCGGCCGGCCGCCGAAAAGCAGGTGGACTGAGCATGCTGCCGGTGCGCGACGGCGTCGGCCCCAGCCAGGTGGCGCTGCCGGCAGGCCGATGGAGCTGCATGCTCGATTTCCTGGTGGAACGGTTCCCGGCGATCCCCGCGGGCGAGTGGAGCGCGCGCATGGCGCACGGCGACGTGGTCGACGGCACGGGCCGCAGCGTCGCGCCTGGCCAGCCCTACGTGCCGCACGGCAAGCTGTATTACTACCGAAGCGTGCCGCACGAGCCGGTCAATCCAGCGCAGGCCTGCGTGCTGTTCGAGGACGAATTGCTGGTGGTGGCCGACAAGCCGCACTTCCTGCCTGTCACGCCTTCGGGCAACTACCTGCAGGAGACGCTGCTGGTGCGTCTGCGCCGCCAACTCGGCGTCGATGCGCTCACGCCCTTGCACCGGCTCGACCGGGAGACCGCCGGCGTGGTGCTGTTCGCCAAGCAGCCGGCGACCTGCGCGGGCTACCACACGCTTTTTGCCGAGCGCAACGTCGCCAAGAGCTACCAGGCCATCGCGCCCAGCACGGCTGCGCTGCAGTTTCCCCTGACGCGCGCCAGCACCCTGGTGGCCAGCGACCAGTTCATGCAGATGCGGGAGGCCCTGGGCGCCGGTTGCGAGGCCGCGAAGGCGCGCACCGACATCGAGTTGATCGAAACGCGGGGCAGCCACGCCCGCTACCGGCTGCGGCCCGTCACCGGCAAGCGGCACCAGCTGCGGGTGCACATGGCGGCGCTGGGGCTGCCCATCCTGGGCGACCGGATCTACCCGAGCTTGCTGCCGCAAGGCGGGGACGAAATCGACAATCCGCTGCGGCTGCTGGCGGAAAGCATCGCCTTTCGCGACCCGGTGTCAGGGGCGCAGCGCTGCTTTGCCAGCCGCCAGCAACTGCACTTTCCGCCGGTGCTGCCGAATTGATCCGCGGGCGCCGGCGTCAGCGGGCGCAGCGCCCCCGGTAGTTGTCCTCGAACCGGGCCAGCTCCACCCGCTCCGGTGGTCAGGTCCGGGCAGCTGCGCTTGGTGACGAGGATGCGCCTGGATTCCTCCAACCGCTGCTCGCGCAACTTCGCCTGTTCTGCTCGGCGCCTGCGACTGAGGTTCGGCCACCTCTGCTGGCGCTGGGCGCCGGCCTCGCTCGATCGCTGCATGCGCGCCTCTTTCTCGTCCTCCCCGCACCCCGCTCGCGGCGCATGGTGCCGATCGTCTCGCTCTTGAGCTCGCGGGCGCCGCCGGCCAGCATCAGGGCGGCCAGGAAAAGAAGATCAGCGGTTCAGGCTCTTGCGGTGTTACGGGATGCTACAAAATCGCCGCCGTGGCCCAGCCCTTCACCGCCGCATCAACTTGCCCACAACCAGGCCCAGCGCCAAGGCGATCCCCAACGCCGCGAGCGGCTGCTGCCCCACGCGCGAGCGGGCCTGCGTCGCATAGCCGCGCGCCTGGTCGGCGTAGGGCAGGCGCTCGAGCCAGCGCGACTTGCCCGGGGCGGTGGATTCTTCCGGGGCGGCGGGCGCAAGCTGGCGCGCGGTGGCTTCGTGCGGGGGCTGCATGGGGATGTCGGCATCGTCCTGGGCTGCCAGCACCGTCACGTCATCGAACTCGGGCGGATGGTTGTCACCGCTGAGCTTCACGCGGTTCTTGGGATGCGGCATGGGAAAGGCCCTGCTTGTGATTCGGAACGCACCAGTGTGCGGTGCTGCCTGCCGCGCCCGGGTAGGAGCCGACGCATGTTGAGGGCCGGATGCGTCCGGCAGGCAGGCTCTACTTGCCCAGGGGGCCGACGGCCGAGCGGACGCTCTCGCTGAGCCGGCCGCGACCGAATCCAGGCCGGTCCAGCAGCCGGTCGGCCAGCGCCAGCAGGCGCTGCACGTCACGCGTTTCGCCAGCCAGCAGCGCCCGCGCGTAGCGGCCGGTCAGGTTGGCAGGGTCCAGGCGGCGGGCCAGTTCCAGGTACGGCTCGGCCTGGGCCTGGTCGCCGGCCAGCACCAGCGCGAGGCCGACGGCGCCGTGGCTTTCGGCGAAGTTGCGATCCAGCTCCAGCGCCTGGTGGAAAGCGGCGAGCGCGCCGGCACTGTCTTGCTGCAACAGCCGGCACCAGCCCAGGGCGTGCCAGGTGCCCACGTGCCCGGGAAGGCCGCGCAGGGCGCGCTCAAAACGCGCTTGCGCCTGCGGCAGCTGCTGCGCCTGCAAGCTGCACAGCCCCAGCGCGGACCAGGTGCGGCCATCCTCGGGATTGCACTGCAGCGCCCGCTCCAGCAACAAGACCGCGCGCGCCGTGTCGCGGTCGGCCAACGCCACGCCGGCCCGCGCCACCAAGGCCTCGATCTGCGCTGGACGCTCGCCCAGCGCGTACTCGGAGAGCATGCGGGCATCGTCGAAGCGGCTGGTGTCGAGGGCGACCAGGCTTGCCACGCCGCAAGCTGCCGCTTGCAGGCGCCCCTGCGCCAGCTGCTGCCGTGCCCAGTGCCACGCTTCCTCCAGCAATTGCAGGCGGTGGGTAGCGCGCAGCCACAAAACCTGCAGCCCTTCCAGCGTCTGCGGCTCCAGCAGCGTGGCGTCGGTGGCGAGCCAGGGCGCCAGCAACTCGCGGCACGCCTGGGTCGCACCCTGCAGCAGCCGCACGTAGGCCAGGTCGTGGGCGAGCGCCGGGTGCGCGCCCTGCGTCGCCTGCAAGGCCTGCAGCACGCCGGCGGCCTCGTCCAGCCGCCGTTGCGCGATGCACATTCGAGCGCGCCGCAGCGACCAGGCGACCGGCTCCAGGGCGAGCGATGCGGCCGTGTCCATGTGCTCCTGGGCCAGCGCGTGCAGGCCGGCGGCAAGCGCCGCGTCGCAGGCGTCGGCCAGCAGTCCAGGATTGTGCGGATCCTGGCGCAGGTACCCGGCCAGGCGTTCGGCGACGCCGCTTTCGGCGGAGGATGCGGGCTGGTTCATGGCATGGGCTCGCTGGTCAGAACAAGAGGTCCAGGCCCGCATGATCCGCCACCGCGGCACGCAGCCGCGGCAGCGCCTGCCTGTGCAGCTGCGAAATGCGGCCCCTGGTCAGCCGCAGCATCAGCGCCACCTCGTCGAAGGGCATCTCCTGCAGGTAGTGGCAGCGGATCACGACGCGCTCCTGCGCCGGCAGTTGCTCGATCGCCTGCAGCAGCCGCTCGCGCAACTGCCGGATCTCGGCGCTGCGGTAGAACGGAACGGACTCGGCGCGGCCGCCATCATCCACCATGGCCGTGCCCTCGAGCATCCAGGCCAGCGCCAGTCCCACGCCGACTTCCGCCATGTAGTGCGCCAGCTGCCGCGGGTTGCGCGGCACGGCGCCGGCGGGCACGCCGGCACGCTCGGCCGCCAGCGCCTTGCCGGCCTCCAGCTGTTCGGCGCGCGCGCGCTGGCGCGCCGCGATCTGCTGCTGCTTTTCGGTCAGGCGCTCGATGCCGTTGAGGATGGCGCCGTGCATGCGGCGCGCGGCGAAGGTCCTGAACTGCGCGCCGCGGTCCGGGTCGAACCGTTCCATTGCTTCCAGCAGGCCGACGCAGGCGTACTGGTGGTAGTCGCCGAACTCGATCTCATTGTGGAAGCGCCTGCCGTAGTAGGTGGCGGCCAGGATGCGAGCGTACGGCAGGTGCAGGGCCAGCAGTTCCGCCCGGGCCTGCGCATCGCCGTGCTGGCGCAGCAGCCGCCACAGCGCCAGCTCCTGGCCGCCATGCGCCGTCGGCACACCCGCCGGCGGCGCGGTGGTGGCGGACGCGGCGGCGAGCTGCATCAGTGGAACGAGCCCACCAGGGCCTTGAGCACCAGGGTCCAGCCATCCACCAGAATGAAGGTCAGGATCTTGAGCGGGAGCGCCACCGTCGTCGGCGGCATCATCATCATGCCCAGCGCCATCAGCACGCTGGAGACCACAAGGTCGATCAGCAGGAACGGCAGGAACACGACGAAGCCGATCTGGAACGCGGCCCGCAGCTCGGACAGCATGAAGGCCGGCACCAGCTGCACGTTGCTGACGTCGTCCATGCCCCGCGGCGGCT
This sequence comes from Ramlibacter sp., assembly GCF_028292805.1. Classification (GTDB taxonomy): domain Bacteria; phylum Pseudomonadota; class Gammaproteobacteria; order Burkholderiales; family Burkholderiaceae_C; genus Ramlibacter. The sequence goes on from NZ_JAQGLS010000279.1 coordinate 27,455, forward strand.
CGGCGCGGGACAGCTCGATCATCAGCGCCAGGTCCTGCTCGCGGGTCTGGCGGATCATGAAGTCGCGCAGCGGGCCGGCGCCCTTGGCATAGGCGGCTTCGACGCCGAGCGCGCCGTTCATGAACGGCTGCAGCGCCTCCTGGTTCAGCGTATGGAGCACGGGCGCCATGGTGAACAGCGTCAGGAACAGCGCCAGCCCGATCAGCACCGGGTTCGGCGGCGTCTCCGGCATGCCAATCGCATGGCGCAGCATGGCCAGCACGATGATGATGCGCAGGAAGGACGTCACGCACACCAGCAGCGCCGGCAGCACCGCCAGCAAGGTCAGGCCCAGGACGATGCGCAGCGCCTGCGCGGTGTCGCCCGACGCCGCGACCACGCCAGCCGCCGCCGCCGGGCCGACCGCAGCCAGCGGCCAACCGGCGGCC
>NZ_JAQGLS010000291.1 GCF_028292805.1 Ramlibacter sp.
GGCGAGCGCAGCGGCGCCGCCGGCCCGGCCGCGCTGGGCTGGCGAGGAGGTGGCGGGCGATCGCTGGAGTTCGCTGGTGCTGGCAGCGGCGTCCTTTGGCCCGGGCGCAACGGCGACTTCGAGCAGGCCATCCGCATCGCGCCGACATCCTCTCGGCGCGACTGCCGCTGCTGACGAAACGGCATTCTCAAAGCGGCCGCCATACAGCAGAGCCCGCCGGGGCACGAGTACCGCCTGAGCGCCAGGGGACTGGCCTGCGACCCGGCGGTCCTGGGAGGGGTGCGCTGAGCCAGCAGTGCCCGGCCCCTGGCGGCTGTCTTGTTCCGGCGCTTAGCGGGCCAGCAACCCGGCAACCAGGGCAAGCAGCCGCGCCCGTTCGGCTTCGGGCGCGAACAGCGGCGCCCGTTCGGCCAGCTGCCCGCGCAACGTCGCCAGCAGGCCGGCCTCGGTGCGGCAGCGAAGCAGCAGCGCGGCGAGCGCAGCCGCGTCGCCCACCTCGAACGTGCCGGTGTAGTCGCCTCCCAGCAGCCCCAGGTTGCCATCGATCCGTGACGCCAGCACCGGCACGCCACTGCGCATCGCCTCGACGACGACGTTCGCGCCGCCTTCCATGCGGCTGGCGTGCACCAGCACGTCGGCCCGCTGGATGCGGCGCCGCGTTGCTTCGTGCGGCAACGGGCCGAGCCAGCGGTAGTTGGCTTGCCCGGCAGCGAGCGAGTGCGCCTCGTCGCCCAGCGCCGGGTCCAGGGCGGCGCCGACATGGTCGAGGCGGATGTCGTCGCGAGCACGCAGCGCGTGGGCGGCGGCAAAATACGTGCGCGGGTCTTTCTCCTCGCGCAGGTGGCCGACCATCAGCACCTGCAGCTGGCGCCGGCTGCGGGGCAGCGGGGCACGGGCGCCGCACGACTGCAGGATGACGTGGCAGATCGGCCGCAATTGCAGCGGCAGGCGGCGAGCGCCCAGGTCGTTCAGCACCACCAGTGCGTCGGCCAGCTCCAGTGACCGCCGCGCCGCGTCGTCGCTTTCGATGTCGCGGTACAGGTCGGTCCCGGTGAGCACCAGCGCCACCGGCCGCCGGGGAGTGGCCGCACGCCAGGCGGCGACGGCCAGCGCCGAGCGGCGGGCATGCAGCGCGATCATCAGGTCCTCGTCCCCCGCTTGCCAGTCGGCGGCCAGCCGCACGCGGGAATGCGGCCTCAGCATCCGCGCCCAGCGCTGCGCGGTCTGCCAGTTGCCGTTGTTGGCGGCGGCCAGCGCGGGCGTAACGATCACAATGGACGGACTATGCATGACGCAAGCGTACCCCGCGCCGCCACGCTGGCGCGCCAGGGCAGTGCGGCGGACCTGGCCGCGGCGCTGGCGGCCAGCCGCGCCGACACCCTGGCGACGTTCTCCGCCTTTGCGCAAGCCTTGCCGGGGCTCGAGGTGCCGCTGCGCCAGGACCTGAACCCGCCCCTCTGGGAACTCGGCCATGTGGGCTGGTTCCAGGAGCGCTGGACCGCACGCGTGTCGCAGCGTGCGCTGGGTTGCCAGGCAGATCCCGATGCACCCCTTGCGTCGCCGCTGCGGCCCGATGCCGATGCGCTGTATGACTCGGGCCGGGTCGGGCACGATGCCCGCTGGGAACTGGCCTTGCCTTCGGTGGGCGAAACCCGGTCCGACCTCGCCCACCAGCTCGCGGCGACGCTGGCGCTGCTGCCGGCCGCGGACGGCGCCGCTGCCGCGCTGTATTTCTTTCGGCTGGTGCTGCTGCACGAGGACATGCACCACGAGGCCGCGCTGTACGTGGCGCAGTCGCTCGGCGTCGCCATCGACGACGCCCGCTGGCAGGCCGCGCCACTGCCGCCACCACCGGCACCGCTCACGCTGGCCGCCGGCGAGTGGCAGCTTGGCAGCGAGGACAAGGGCTTCGTGTTCGACAACGAGTTGCGCCGGCGCCCGCTGGCGCTGGGCGACACCACGATCGACGCGCAGGTGGTGCGCTGGGCCGAGTTCCTGCCGTTCGTGGAGCAGGGCGGGTACGGGCAGGATCGCTGGTGGACCGACGACGGGCTGCGCTGGCGCATGGCCGTGCGCGCCGCCGCGCCGCGTTACCTCAAGCGCGAAGGCGCCAGCTGGCTGCAGTGGCGCCATGGCCGGTGGCGGCCGCTGGACCGCGCCGAGGCCGCCTGCCACCTCACGCTGCACGAGGCGCAGGCCTGGTGCCGCTGGGCCGGCCGGCGGCTGCCGGATGAAGCGGAATGGGAGCGCGCGGCCGTCACCGCGCCCGGCGGCTTTCGCTGGGGCGACGCGTGGGAATGGACCGCCAGCCCGTTCACGCCATATCCGGGATTCCGCCCCCATCCTTACCGCGACTACTCGGCTCCCTGGTTCGATGGCCGCCCCGTCCTGCGCGGCGCCTCGTTCATGACGCAGCCGCGGATGCGGCACCCGCGCTACCGCAACTTCTTTCCGGCGTGGCGCAACGACGTGTCGGCCGGCTTCAGGAGTTGCGCGCTGCCCTGACAATTGGGCGATGGACGTCCTTAAGACACTCGGCCTCTTCATGCTCACCGCCCTCGCGGAACTCGTGGGCTGCTACCTGCCGTACCTGTGGCTGAAGCAGGACCGCTCGGTCTGGCTGCTGCTGCCGGCGGCGCTCAGCCTGGCGCTGTTTGCCTGGTTGCTCTCCCTGCATCCCGCGGCCGCCGGCCGGGTGTACGCGGCCTACGGCGGTGTCTACATCGGCGTGGCGATCCTGTGGCTGTGGGCAGTCGAGGGAATCCGCCCGGCACCGACCGACTGGATCGGCGTGACGGTCAGCCTGGCCGGCATGGCCATCATCATGCTCGGTCCCCGCTCGCCTGCCTGACGGCCCCGAAGGTGATCCGGTAGCAGCAGCCGAACCCGGCGGGGGGCTCGACCTGCTCGAAGCGGGCGTCGTGCAGGTCGGCCACCTTGCGCACCACCCGGTGCCCGAGCCCGAGCCCGGCCTGGCTCCGCGCCCGCCCGGCCGCGGCGGTGGGCATGCTGGCCGGACGGTCGCAGACCTGGATCGCCCCGATCGCCGGCAGCAGTTGCACTGCCACCTGGGTTCCGCCCGGCGTGTGGTTCAGGGCGTTGTCGATGAGGTTGCGCAGGGCCAGCTCCAGCAGGATGGAGTGCCCCTCGAGCTGGAATGGCCCCTGGATGTCGAGCGAGAGTTCGTGGCCGCTCGCGTAGGCGGCGGGGGCGAAATCCGCGACCACGCTGCGGGCCAGCTCGCCCAGCTCGATCGTCTCGAGCGCGACGTCCAGCTGCGTGCGGCTGGCGCGCGCCAGCGACAGCAGCTGCGCGATCACTTCACCGGTCTGCAGCACGTCGAACTCGAGCCGCTTGAGCGCCGCCTCGCGCTCGGGCCCGTCGGGACGCCCGCGCAGAGCCTGCACCTGCAGCGACAGCGACGTCAGCGGCGTGCGCAGTTCATGGGCGAATTCGTCCGCCAGGGCGCGCTCGCGATCGAGCGAGGCCTGGTAGCGCTCCACCAGCGAATTGATGGCGTCGACCGAGGCCTGGAACTCCTGGTGTCGGCCTTCGGTGGGCAGCCGCCGGGGCTTGCGCACGTCCAGCGCATGCACCTCCTGGGACAGGCTGTACAAGGGCCGCAGGCCACGATGCACCGCCAGCCCGAGGGCCAGCGCCACCACCGGCAGCAGCCACAGCCCGGGCTCGACGATCTGGGCGGCGATGTCCTGCGCCAGGGCGTCGCGTTCGCTCAACGCCAGCAGCACGGTGACTTTGCGCTGCCTGGGCCCGTCCCATTTCGAAAAGGCCCGCCAGGCGACGGGCGGGCTGCCCAGGAGCTGCGTCTCGAAGCCTTCGTCCGGCGTGAACGAGGGCAGGGGGCCGGCGCCCGAGCGCGTGCTGATGCTGCCGTCGGCGCGCCAGATCACGACGTTCATGGACTGCTGGTAATCGTGGGCCTTGAGGTCCAGGGCGCCGGCCGGCGCCTGGCTGATGCCGCCGGGCAGGAACTCGCCCCCGCGTAGATTGGCCAGCAGCGACGCCGTCGACGCCAGGTGGCCGTCGGTCAGTTCGTCGGCTTCGTGCTCCCCGGTCAGGTAACCCATCAGGATGAACGTGCCCCACACCAGCACCAGCGAGCCCAGAATCCAGGCGAGCAGCTGGTTGGTCAGGCGCGGCGCCTTCATGCGGCCGCGGCCGGCACGAAGTAGCCGACCCCCCGCACGGTACGGATCAGGTTCTCGCCCAATTTCTTCCTGACGTGGTGGATGTGGACTTCGATGGCGTTGCTGTCCAGGGCGCGGTCCCAGTTGTACAGCTTGGCCTCAAGCTGGGGGCGGGACAAGACCTTCGGGCTGGCTTCCACCAGCGCCAGCAGGACGGCGAACTCGCGCGTCGACAGGTCGACGGCGCGGCCGGCCAGGGTGGTGGTCAACGCCGAGGGATCGAGCAGCAGCTGACCGTGCACCACCACGCCGTCGGCCCGGCCGACGACCCGGCGCCGCAAGGCCCGCATCCGCGCGGCCAGCTCGTCGACGTCGAACGGCTTGGAGACGTAGTCGTCGGCGCCGGCGTCCAGCCCCTCGATCCGGCACGAGACCTGGTCGCGCGCGGTCATGATCAGCACCGGCGTGCGGGGGTCCGGCAGCCGGTCCGGGGCGCTGGTGCGGACCCGGCGCAGCAGCTCGGTGCCGTCGCCGTCGGCCAGTCCCAGGTCGAGCAGGACGACGTCGAACGGTTCGGCGCGCAGGGCGGCCCAGGCCGGCGCAATGCCATCGGCCACGTCCAGGGCCCAGCCAAGGACGGCGAGATTGGAGCAAAGCCCCTGGACGATGCCGGGATCGTCCTCCACCAGAAGCACGCGCATGCAGCCATTCTGCCGTGCGCCAGCTTAAGAAACCGTTAAGGCTGAGCGCGCAAGCTCCGCTCCCATGTCCGCAGTAACCACGCCGCACCCGCACCGACAGCGGCTCTTCCTGCTGACCGCCCTGGGGCTGGCCGGCCTGCTGGCGTGGGACGCCAGCTCGCTGGACCTGCTGATCGCGGCACACATGGCCGGGCCGGAAGGCTTTCCGTTGCGGGAGCACTGGGTGCTGACCAACGTGATGCACGACGGCGGGCGGCGGCTCTCCTGGGCCCTGGCCACCGGCCTGTGCCTGGCGGTCTGGTGGCCGGTTGGTCCGCTGCGCCGGCTCACCGTGGAAGACCGGATCCAGCTGGCGGTGACCACCCTGTGCGCCGCCCTGGCCGTTGCCGTCCTCAAGCGTTTCAGTGCCACCAGCTGCCCCTGGGACCTGAGCCTGTTCGGCGGCTTCGCGCGCTACGCGTCGCACTGGAGCGCGGTCCCGGACGGCGGGTCCGGGCATTGCTTTCCGGCCGGTCACGCTTCTTCCGGCTTCTCTTTCATCGGCGGTTACTTCGTGTTCCGGCGGGTCGCGCCAGACATCGCCAGGAGCTGGCTGCTGGCCTCCCTGGGCGCCGGCCTGGCGTTCGGAGTCGCCCAGCAACTCAGAGGCGCGCACTTCATGAGCCATACCTTGTGGACCGGCCTGGTTTGCTGGGCCATCGCCGTCGCCATCGACTGCGGCCGCCACTGGCCGGCCCCGGGGGCGCTGCGATGAACGCCCCCGGCATCCGTGCGGCCTGGCTGGCGGCCGCCGCCAGCATCTGGCTGGCGACGCTGGCGAACCTGCCGCTGTGGCGCGAACTGGAGGCAGTCGGCCTGCTGCGCACGCCGGGCGGCTGGCTGCTGGCCGGCGCACTGGCCACGGTGATCGCCGCCGCCCTGTTTGCCCTGCTCAGCCTGCTGGCGTGGCGCTGGACCCTCAAGCCGGCCATCTGCATCCTGCTGGCGGTGGCCGGCGCCGGCGGCTACTTCATGTGGACCTACCACGTGCTGGTGAACGCCGACATGGTCGTCAACGTGCTGCAGACGGACGCGGCGGAAGCTGCCGGCCTGCTGGACGTTCGCATGCTGCCGGCGTTGCTGCTGCTGGTGCTGCTGCCCGTCGTTGCGGTACTCAAGGTTCCGGTGCGGCGATTGCATCCGCTGCGGCAGGCAGCGCACAACGCGGGCGGCTTCGCGGTGGCGCTGCTGGTGCTGGTCGCCGTGGTGCTGGCTTGCTACCAGCCGCTGGCATCGGCCATGCGCAACCACAAGCAGCTGCGCTACCTGATGAATCCCCTGAACGCTGTCTACGCGGTGGGCGTCGTGGCGACCGCGCCGCTGCGCCGCAACGGTTCGCAGCTCGAGCCGATCGGGCTGGATGCCGTCGCCCCGGCGGCCAGCGGACGGCCGCCCTTGCTGATGCTGGTGGTGGGCGAGACGGCGCGGGCGGCGAACTTCGGGCTCAACGGCTACGCCAGGCCGACCACGCCACGGTTGGCTCGCGAAGCCGTGGTCAGCTTCACCGATGCGACCTCGTGCGGCACCAGCACCGCGGCATCCCTGCCTTGCATGTTCTCCCACCTGGGACGCGCCGGCTACGGCACCCGGCGCCACGACTACGGCAACCTGCTGGACGTGCTGCAGCAGGCCGGGCTGGCCGTGCTCTGGCTGGACAACCAATCCGGCTGCAAGGGGGTGTGCGACCGCGTTCCGCATGCCAGCACCGTGAACCGCACCGACGACGGACTTTGCAGTGATGGCGAATGCCTCGACGGCGTGCTGCTGGCCGACCTGGACCAGCGCATCGCCGCCTTGCCGGCGCAGCGGCGCACCCGCGGCGTGGTGCTGGTCATGCACCAGATCGGCAGCCACGGCCCCGCCTACCACCGCCGTTCGCCGGCCGCGCTCAAGCAGTTCCTGCCGGAGTGCACCAGCAACAACCTGCAGGAGTGCAGCCAGCAAGAGGTGGTCAACGCCTACGACAACTCCATCCTGGCCACCGACCAGTTTCTGGCCGGCGCCATCGGCTGGCTCAAGGGCCGGCAACAGGCGTTCGACGGGGCGCTGCTGTACGTCAGCGACCACGGCGAGTCGCTCGGCGAGAACCGCCTCTACCTGCACGGCCTGCCGTACGCCATCGCGCCGGACGTGCAAAAGAAGGTGCCCTGGATCGGCTGGTTCTCGCCGTCGTACGTGCAGCGCGTGCAGCTGGACGTGGGCTGCGTGCGCGAGCGCACCGGCAGGCCCGTGAGCCACGACGACTATTTTCATTCGGTGCTCGGCCTGATGCAGGTTCGCACCCGGGTCTACGATGCGGCCAGGGATGCCTATGCGCCCTGCCGTGCGATCGCGCCCGAGGCCGGGAAGCTGGTGGCTACCCCGGGACGGGCGGCGTCGTGATCAGCCTGGGCCACCTGCTGGTGCTGGCGCTGCAGCGCGGCGCGCCGGCCCGCGACGACCGGCGGGCCCGGGTGCTGGAACTGCTCACGCTCTACGAAACGGAGTTCGACGCGATGTGCGGCGGGGTCGCTGCCGGGTCCGCATTCGTGGCTTTCCGCGATCGCATCTCGCCCCTGCACGCCGCCTACGCCGACCTGCTGCCGCGCGAGCCGGAGCCGATGCGGGAGGTGCTGGACGCCCACTGTGCCGTGCTGGCACAGCTGTTCGCGCTGTCGGACGTGCTCGCCGGCGCCGATGCGAGCGGCCCCATGCTCGTGCTGGAGCAGCTGCGTTCCAGCCATTCGGCAGCCGTGCGCGGCGTGCGCGAGCGGGTGCAACGCCTGGGGGCCGCCGGCGCGGCCCGGCGCTAAGCCGAGCAACAATCCGGTCCTGGACGGTTCGCCCGGCGTTGGCGAGGGCGACGCATTTGGCGGAGAATCCGCCGGGACATGACCCTGAACGCTCGCCTCATCCGCATCTTCCCGGCTCTGCGGGGCACCGACTTTGCCGTCGAAACGAGCGAGCTCGGAGGCAATGCCTGGAACACCGTCTCCGTTCTGCGGCACCGCATCGTGCCGGCCGACGGCAGCGCGCCGCTGGAGTGCGTCGAAAAGCGGCTCACCAAGGTGCTGGGCATCGGCCCGTTCGAGCCGCTGCTGCAGGCCTGGGTCTCCGTGCTGGATGCCGGGCGGCGGCTGATCCGCACAGCGCCCCTGGGCGTGGTCGAGACGCCGCTGGCGTGCTATGTCTACAGTGAGGTCGTCACCGGACCGCATCCGAACCTGGGCCGGATCGCCGCCCACGCCGCCAGCGGCATCGCGCAGATGGAGCGCGCCTCCGCCGACCTGGTCCGCAGCCTGCCGGCGTTCACCCGCCGGCGGATGGACTTCTTCGGGCCCTGGAGCCTCTGGCGTCCGCGCTACAACGTCGCGCTGGCGCTGCGACGCCCGATCCTGCGGCGCACCCCGGCCCTGGACGGCGTGCTGCAGCTGGCCATGCAACTGCAGCCGCACGTGCGCCGGCTGGCCGGGTCGGCGCAACGCTCGCCGTGCTGCTTCAGCCACCTCGACCTGCTGTCGAAGAACATCATCGAAACCCGGGAAGGGCTGCACCTGATCGACTGGGGCGAGGCGCGCATCGGTCGGGTGGGGTTCGACGCCGGTTCGTACCTGCACCGGCTGTTCCGGGGCAACGAGCTGTCGACCTTCGAGCAGTCGCGGGCGGTGTTCATGGACAGCTACCTCGCCCACCTGCCGCCCGACCTGGACCCACGGCAAGTGCGGCGCAACGCGCTGTACTTCCTCACGCTGCGGACTCTGTGCTTCTTCCTGCGGCCCGACGTGCTGCGCGCCAACGCGGCGACGCCGGAGGTGATCGAGCGCAAGCTGGCCTGGCTGCTGACAGCCGTCGAGCAAGACGCGGTCGCCGGCTGAAGAGGGGCGGCGCCGCGCGCAGGCCGCGTGGGCCCGCCGCTTCAGGCCCTTGAGCACCCCGCCAGCGGGTGGCGCCGTCGCGCGGGCGCCGCAGCCCGCCCAGCACGCCGCTGATGCCGCAGATGCGGCCGTTGAACAGCACGAGGATGGCGGCGGCCAGACCGATCGGGACGCCAGCGGCCAGGGCGGACCAGGGGGTGAGCCAACGCCAGTCGATTTTCATGGGGGCTCCTTGTCGGGAAAGCGGTTCAATACACGACGGGGCACACACAGTCAGAGGAGCAGCGCATGGACAGGAGCACCACCGTCGAGTCGTTTTTCGATCCGGAGACGGGCACCGTCAGCTACGTGGTGGCCGACCAGGCGACCGGCGCGGCCGCCGTGATCGACCCGGTGCTGGACTTCGATTTCCGCTCCGGCCACACCGCCACGCGGGCGGCCGATGCCGTGCTGCGCCACCTGCAAGCCCAGAACCTGTCGGTGCAGTGGATCCTGGAGACGCACGCCCACGCCGACCACCTGTCCGGTGCGCGCTACCTGCAGGAGCGGGTGGGCGGGCGCATCGCCATCGGCGAGCACATCCGCGCAGTGCAGGCGACCTTCCGCAAGCTCTACAACCTGGAGCGCAGCTTCTTGCCCGATGGCAGCCAGTTCGACCACCTGTTCGCCGACGGCGAGACTTTCATGATCGGCACGGTGCCGGCCACGGCACTGCGGGTGCCAGGCCACACGCCGGCCGACATGGCCTACCTGATCGACGGCGCCGTGTTCACCGGCGACACGCTGTTCATGCCCGACGTCGGCACGGCCCGCGCCGACTTCCCGGGCGGCGACGCGCACACGCTGTACCGCTCGATCCGGCGCCTGCTGGAGCTGCCGCCGCAAACCCGCATGTACGTCTGCCACGACTATCCGCCGCCGGGCCGCGGCGAGCCGAAGTGGCAGACCACGGTGGCCCAGCAGCGGGCCGGCAACGTGCACGTGCACGACGGGATCACCGAGGAGGCTTTCGTCGCCATGCGGACCGCGCGCGATGCCACGCTCGACATGCCGACGCTGATCCTGCCGGCGATCCAGGTGAACGTGCGGGCCGGGCGGCTGCCGCCGGCCGACGACAACGGCGTGGCCTACCTGCGCATCCCGCTCAATGCGCTGCGCAAGGCCGGCTGAGGCTCACTGCACCGCGTCCCGGTTGCGTTTGGCGTCCTTGGCGGCGCCGGCATCGGTGGCCGCCGCCCGCGCCGCAACCACCTGCGGCGCCTGGCTCGGGTCCGTCACGTCCCAGGAGCCGAACACCTGCTGCGGCGTGCGCGTTTCCGGCAACACGTACACGATGGCGCCGGTCTGCTTGACGGTGGGGCTGAGCACGCCTTCGTAGAACGTCACCGGCAGGTTGACGCAGCCGAACGAGATGCGGTTGTCCGCCGCGGTCGGCGACGCCAGCCGCTCCAGCCGCCGCTCGGCCGCCACGGCGGGGCGGACCCGGTGCATGGAGACGGCGGCGTCGTAGTCGATCCAGACGATGTCTTCGCCGTTGGTGTTCATGCCCGGCTCGGCCACGAAACGGCCGGCAGGCGTGGTCTTTTCCTGCGGCTTGATCGCCGCCAGCGGCTTGTCGCCGATGCCAGGCGCGCTGTCGTCGCCAATCGCCGAGCCGAGCAGGGCGGCGGTGGTGGCCGTCAGCTTGCCATGCGGGTCGAAGGCCCAGACCCGCGCAGCCTTCTTGTCCAGGATCAGGACCGACTTGCCCTGGTTGTCGTGACTGAAGAAAGCCCAGTTGGCCACATGGCGCACGTCGGCCGACGGCACCTGAGCGCCGAAGTCGGGCCGCGGCCCCGCCGGACGCGGCGCGGGTGTGGCCGGAGCCGGAGCCGGAGCCGGAGCCGGAGCCG
>NZ_JAQGLS010000322.1 GCF_028292805.1 Ramlibacter sp.
GGCGGCCCGGAAGCCAACGGCTCGCAGGCCGAGTTCGAGAAGTACGGGCGCAACCGCCTGGCCGAAGGCAAGCTGCCGGCCTGCGCGGAAATGTGCTCCACCAAGGCGCTGCTGGCCGGTGACGGCGACGTGGTCGCCGACATCTTCCGCAACCGCGTGGTCAAGCGCGGCAAGGGCGCCGAAGTCTGGGGCTGGGGCACCGCCTACGGCTCCAAGCAGGCCGGCCAGCCGCAAGGAGCGAAGTCATGAAAAAGCGCATCGCACTGCTGCTCGCAGCTGGCGCGCTGGCCTTGGCCGGCTGCGCCGAAAAGGAGCAGACGGCCAGCGGCATCAAGAGCGACACCGCTTCGTTCCAGGGCACCAACCGGCCCTACGTGGCGGCCGGCTGGAAGCCCGGCGACAAGGTCAGCTGGGAACAGGCACTGAAGGTGCGGACCGTGCAGGGGCAGAACGACTATGCCAAGGTTCCTTGACCTTCTGGCGGCGGCGACGCTGACGCTGGCCGCGGCAGGAATCGGCGGCAGCGCGCTGGCCCAGGCGACCACGTCGGCCCCGGCCGGCGGCGCCTCGACGAGCACCCCTGCGGCAACCGCGGCAACCGCGGCCAAGGACGACCTGCCACCGCCCGCGTCCGCCACCGGCGGGATCCAGGGCCAGAACATCTTCGAGGTGAAGCCCGAGGTCAAGCGCGATGCTTCGTCCGAACCGGGCTACATGGAGCAGTCCAACGGCCAGCGCAACCGCGTCCAGCCCGGCAACAACTCGCCCATGTGGCGTGGCGTGCAGTCCGGCGCCGAAGGCTACAGCTCGCTGCCCAAGAGCCAGGCGCCCGAGGCTGGCATCCTGATCCAGGCGCCGGTGCAGTACCCCGGCTCGAAGTTCGTCACCGCCGGCGAGGCGTGGCGGCAGGTGCGCAACGGCTGGATCATCCCGTACGGCGCCGCCCTGCTGACCATCGTGGTGCTGGCCCTGGGGATCTTTTACTTCACCAAGGGCACGATCGGGCATGCCAAGGGCGACGGCCCGCCGCGGATCGAGCGCTTCACGCCCTGGGAGCGCGCCACCCACTGGGCCAACGCCATCGCCTTCGTGCTGCTGGCGGTGTCGGGCATCATCATGGCCTTCGGCAAGTTCTTCCTGTTGCCGATCATGGGCACCACGCTGTTCGGACTGCTCACGTACCTGCTCAAGAACATCCACAACTTCGTGGGCCCGCTGTTCGTGGTGTCGCTGGTCATCATGATCGTCACCTTCATCCGCGACAACCTGCCGCAAAAGGGCGACATCCGCTGGCTCACGCACTTGGGGGGGGCCGTCGGCAAGGGCCACGTGCCGTCCAACCGATTCAACGCCGGGGAGAAGCTGGTGTTCTGGGGCGGCGTGTTCCTGCTCGGCCTGATCGTCGTCGCCTCCGGGCTGGTGATGGACAAGCTGGTGCCGAACCTGGTCTACGACCGCGCCACCATGCAGCAGGCGCACATGGTCCACGCCGTCGCCTCCATGCTGATGATGGCGATGTTCCTGGCCCACATCTACCTGGGCACGATCGGCATGCATGGCGCCTACAAGGCGATGCGCACCGGCTACGTGGACGAGGCCTGGGCCAAGGAGCACCACGAGTACTGGTACGACGACGTCAAGGCCGGCAGGATTCCGGCCCAGCGCAGCAAGCCCCTGACCATCGCGGACCCCACGGCCGATGCCGTCCGGTCGGCCTGAGGAGACCCCCTGATGATCCGAATGATGCTCACTGCGGTGGCCCTGGCCGCCACCACCAGCATGGCGCTGGCGAAGCTGCCGGCGCCGGTGCTGGACGATGCGGCCAAGGCCAAGGCGGCGCAAGCGGCAGCCAGCGCGGCCTGGAGCGGCAAGGTCGAAGCCTACAAGCTGTGCCTGGCGCAGGACCGCATTGCCGCCAACTACAAGAAGGCGGTCGGCAGCAGGGCACCGGCGATGGCTGCCACCGCGGCCGCCGTTCCTGGCTCGGCTGCGGCCGCGGCGGCAGCGGCGGCTCCGGCCACGGTTGCCGCCAAGCCGGCCGCGCCCAGCACCGCCGCGATGGCTTCGCAAGGCGGCGGCACGCCGGTGGCCGTTTCCACCGGAACGCTGCCGGCTTCCGGTTGCGCCGACCCGGGCCCGTTCGCCTATGCACCGCCGGCCGAAAAGCCGCTGGAAACCTCCGGTGCCCACTCGCCGGCGGCCAACGCCAGCAGCCCGCCCAGCGTGCGGGCCGAGTCGGCCACGATGGCGCCCGCGAAGCCGGCGACGGCACAGTCGAAGCGGCCCTGACTTTCGAAAACGCTCAAGCTTTTTCTAAATTTGCTAGCTAGGCGGAAAGCCCGGGGAACCCGGGCTTTTTCATGTCGGCCCACTGCGCGATGGGCCGTGGGTCCACTGCGGCGATGAAGGCGCACCGGGTTTGCGGTAGCCTGTGAACATGTCCCTGCCCCAGTTGACCGAGGCGCGCGCGCCGCTGACCCGCGAGGTCGAGATCCTCAATGCCCATGGCGAGCTGGAGGCGATCTCCATTCCCGCCGAGCGGCCACTCACGGTTTACGTCGACAAGCGCGAGCTGGTCACGCTGATGACGCTGGGCGCGCATCCGGAGTGGCTGGTGCTGGGGTACCTGCGCAACCAGCGGCTGGTGGCGGGCCTGGATGCCATCGCCTCGGTCACGGTCGACTGGGACGTCGGCGCGGCGGCGGTCAAGACGCACGAAGGCATTTCCGACATCGAGGAACGCACCGCCAAGCGGGTCGTCACCACCGGCTGCGGGCAGGGCAGCGTGTTCGGCAGCCTGATGGACGACATCGAGTCGGTTCGGTTGCCCCAGGCCACGCTGGCCCAGGCGCAGCTGTACGGCATCGTCAATGCCATCCGGCAGCAGGAGAGCACGTACAAGTCGGCCGGTTCGGTGCATGGCTGCGCGCTGTTTCGCGGCGAGGAGATGCGGCTGTTCGTCGAGGACGTCGGCCGCCACAACGCCATCGACACCATTGCCGGCTGGATGTGGTTGCAGCAGGGCGCGGCACCAGCGACGCCCGAGGCGCCGCTGGTGTTCTACACCACGGGCCGCCTGACCAGCGAGATGGTGATCAAGTCGGCCCAGATGGGCGTGGCCATCGTCGTTTCCCGCAGCGGCATCACGCAGATGGGGTTCGAGATCGCCGAGCGCATCGGCCTGTGCACAGTGGGTCGCGCCACTGGCAAGCACTTCCTCTGCTACACCGGGCGCGAGCGCCTGCGCATGCAGCCCGAGCTGGCCGGCCCACGCCTGCGTTCGGGCAGCTGACCCTGCCGTCCGTCTTCAGCTAAGGTGCAATCATGATGTCCTCTCCCGCCTGGTCCCTGGGCTGGCGCACGCTGTGGCGCGACTTGCGCGCCGGCGAGCTGCGCCTGCTGATCGTCGCCGTCACGCTGGCCGTCGCGGCCCTGACCGCCGTCGGTTTCTTCGCCGATCGCCTCAAGGGCGGGCTGGCCCGCGACGCCCGCCAGCTGCTGGGCGGCGACGCGGTGGTGGTGAGCGACGGCCCCACGCCCGCCGCCTTCATCGAGCGGGCGCGCACGCTGGGCCTGCAGTCGGCCACCACCATGGTGTTTCCTTCGATGGCCCGGGCCACCGACGCGCAGGGCGGCGGCAGCCGGCTGGTGGCGCTCAAGGCGGTCGCCCCCGGCTACCCGCTGCGCGGCAACCTGCAGACCAGCGAGCAGCCCGATGCGCCGGGGCGGGTGACGCGCGACGTGCCGGGCAGCGGCGAGGCCTGGGTGGATGCGCCGCTGCTCGAAGCGCTGGCGCTGAAGGTCGGCGACCAGCTGCTGCTGGGCGACGCCAGCTTGCGCATCGTGCGCATCATCAAGCTGGAGCCGGACCGCGGCAGCGGCTTCCTGTCGTTCGCGCCGCGCGTGCTGATCAACGCTGCGGACCTGCCGGCCAGCGGCCTGGTGCAGCCTGCCAGCCGCATCGGCTGGCGCTTCGCCGTGGCCGGCAACGATCGCGCGGTGGGGCAGTTTTCCGATTGGGCCCAGGCCGAGGCCAACAAGCCCGCGGTGCGCGGCGTGCGCATCGAGTCGCTGGAAGGCGGCCGGCCGGAGATGCGGCAGACGCTGGACCGCGCCGAGAAATTCCTTAACCTGGTGGCGTTGCTGGCGGCGCTGCTCAGCGCGGTGGCGGTGGCCCTGGCGGCGCGCGGCTTCGCCGGCCGCCACCTGGACGACTGCGCGATGCTGCGGGTGCTGGGCCAGAGCCAGCGCACCATCGCCCTGAGCTACGCCTTCGAGTTCGCGCTGATCGGCCTGTTCGCCAGCCTGCTGGGCGTGCTGTGCGGCTATGCCGTGCACTTCGTGTTCGTCGCGCTGCTGGGTGGCCTGGTGGAGACGGCGCTGCCGGCGCCGGGCATCTGGCCCGTGATGTTCGGCCTGGGCATGGGCTTGACGCTGTTGTTCGCCTTCGGCCTGCCGCCGGTGCTGCAGCTGGCGCAGGTGCCGCCGCTGCGGGTGATCAGGCGCGACATCGGCAACCTCAAGCCGACCTCGCTGCTGGTGCTGGGCATCGGCGTGGCCGGCTTTGCCGCCTTGCTGGTGGCGGCCAGCAGCGACCTGAAGCTGGGCCTGATCGCGGTGGGCGGCTTCGCGGCGGCGGTGCTGGTGTTCGCGGGTCTCAGCTGGGTGGCGGTCAAGCTGCTGCGCCGCGCCGTCAACGAAGCGACCGCCCCGCGCTGGCTGGTGCTGGCCACCCGCCAGATCGGCGCCCGCCCGGCCTACACCGTGGTGCAGACCAGCGCGCTGGCCGTCGGCCTGCTGGCTCTGGTGCTGCTGGTGCTGCTGCGCACCGACCTGATCGCCAGCTGGCGCGCGGCCACGCCGCCGGACGCGCCGAACCGCTTCGTGATCAACGTGATGCCGGACCAGAGCGAGGCCTTCGTCGCGCAGTTGCGCTCGGCCGGCGTGCGCAGCCTCGATTGGTATCCGATGTTCCGCGGTCGGCTGGTGGCGGTCAACGGCCGCGCGGTCAGCCCGGACGACTTCGTCGAGGACCGCGCGCGGCGGCTGGTGGACCGCGAGTTCAATTTGTCGTACGCGGCCGAACAGCCACCGCACAACACGGTTGTGGCCGGGCGCTGGCAACCAGAGGAGGCCGGCGCCGTCAGCGTGGAGGACGGGCTGGCGACCACGCTGGGCCTGAAGCTGGGCGACACGCTGCGCTTCGACGTGGCCGGCACGCCCAGCGAGGCGAAGATCACTTCGATCCGCAAGGTCGACTGGAGCTCGATGCGGGCCAACTTCTTCGTGATGTACCCGGTGCGCGCGCTGCCGGACGTGCCGGTCACCTTCATGGGATCGTTCAAGGCGCCGGAGCAAAAGGGCTTCGACAACGCGCTGGTGCGCAATTTCCCGAACGTCACCAACGTCGACATGACGGCCACCATCACGCAGGTGCAGGGCGTGCTGGACAAGGTGATCCGCGCGGTGGAATTCCTGTTCGGCTTCACGCTCGCCGCCGGCCTGGTGGTGCTGTTCGCCGCGGTGTCGGCCACGCGCGAGGAGCGGGCCCGCGAGTTCGCGATCATGCGGGCAGTGGGCGCGCGCAGCAGCCTGCTGCGGCAGGTGCAGCGCGCCGAGCTGATCGGGGTCGGCATGCTGGCCGGCTTCCTGGCCAGCATGGTGGCTTCGGCGGTCGGCTGGGCGCTGGCGAAATATGCCTTCGACTTCGCCTGGACCGCCTCGCCCCTGGTGCCGCTGGTGGGCGCGCTGGCCGGGGCCGTGCTGGCGCTGGCGGCGGGCTGGTGGAGCCTGCGCGAGGTGCTCAGTCGCCCGGTGGTGGAAACCTTGCGCCGCGCGGCGGAATAGCCGGGCCCCGACAATCGACGCATGGAGACACAAGACAACACGGCGCAGGCCACCCCGTTCGAGCGCATCGGGGGCGAGGACAAGGTGCGCGCGCTGGTCGACCGCTTCTACGACCTGATGGACCTGGAGCCGCGCTACGCCGAACTGCGCAGCGCGCACGGCACCGAGCTGGAGCGGGCGCGGCAGAACCTGTTCTGGTTCTTGTGCGGCTGGCTCGGCGGTCCGGACCACTACACCAGCCGCTTCGGTCACCCGCGGCTGAAGATGCGCCACATGCCGTTCAAGATCGGCATCACGGAGCGCGACCAGTGGCTCGAGGCCATGGACCAGGCGATGGGCGAGATGGGCGTGGACGCGACGCTGCGCGCACGGCTGAAGGAGTCGTTCACCGGGACGGCGGACTGGATGCGCAACACGCCGGGGTGAAGCGGTGCGCAGGCCTGTGGCCTGCACGCCTACCAGGTCGGTCGCGCTCGGATTGCATTCCGCAGGGTGTGCAACCCGCAGGGTTGCGCACCACCGCTACGTCGCTGGTTTGAGCAACACCACCACCGCCCCCGCGCCGCCTTCGTCCGCGCGCGCCTGCACGAACGCCAGCACCTCGTCCTTTTGCACCAGCCAGCCGTGCACCTTGCCCTTGAGCACAGGCGTCTTGCCGGGCGAGCCCAGGCCTTTGCCGTGCACCACGCGCACGCAGCGCAGGCCCTGGCGCACCGCGTAGCGCAGGAAGGAGGCCAGGGCCTCGCGCGCATCCTCGCGCCGCAGCCCGTGCAGGTCGATCTCCGACTGGATGCTCCAGTGGCCGCGGCGCAGCTTGCGGGCCACGTCGATGCCGATGCCGGGGCGGCGAAAGCTCATGGTGTCGTCCACCTCCAGCAAGGTGGAGGCGTCGAACTCGTCGCTGATGGCTTCAAGCAGCACGCGCTGGTCGTCCAGCTGGCGCTGCACCGGGATCGGCGCCGGCGGCTGCGGCACGTGGTGCACCCTGCCGTGGGAAGGCAGCGGCTGCACCACGCCGGCGGCGCGCTGGAACAAATTCGCCTCGGCCAGGGTCCGGCGCTCCTTTTCCGCGCGCACCGCGGCCAATTCACGCTCCACGCGCTCGCGATCGGCCAGCTGCTTGCGCATGCCGGCCAGGTCTTGCAGCGACTTGGCTTTCATGGTGCCCCCACGCTTTTCGCTTGCTGTAATGTGTTGCCCCCCGAGCGGGATTTCGCAACTTGGCGCGGTCCTGCGTTGCTCAAAGCAACCCCTTTTCCGCCATCGACAGCGCCTGCCCCGGCGCCACGATCACGTGATCGAGCACCCGCACGTCCACCAGCGCCAGCGCGGCCTTGAGGGTCTGCGTCAGCGCCTCGTCGGCGCGCGAAGGCTGCACCGTGCCGCTGGGGTGGTTGTGGGCCAGCACCACTGCCGCGGCGTGGTGCTGCAAGGCCCTGAGGACGACTTCGCGGGGGTACACCGAAGTCTGAGTCAAGGTGCCCCGGAAGAGTTCTTCCATCGCGATCAGCTTGTTCTGCGCGTCCAGGAAAAGGGCAGCAAACACCTCGTGCGGGCGCCTTGCGAGATGCAGCTGAAGGTAATTTTTCACGGCTTCGGGCGAGCCGAAGACCTCGCGCGCCTTCAACTGTTCGGCCATGGCGCGCCGGGCCAGCTCCAGCACCGCCAGCAATTCGGCCCGCTTGGCGGTGCCGCCCAGGCCCTTGACGGCCTTGAGTTCCTCGCCACTGGCGTGCAGCAGGCCGGCCAGGCCGTCAAAGCGGGCCAGCACTTCGCCGGCCATCTGGAACACCCCGCGCCCCTGCGTGCCAGTGCGCAGCAGCAGGGCCAGCAGCTCGGTGTCGCTGAGGGCGGCGGGGCCGCGCGCCAGCAACTTTTCGCGCGGCCGCGCGTCGGCGGGGAGGTCTTTCAGCGCCATCGAATGCCCTTGGCCCCGTCCTTTTTACAATGGGGCTCAGTTTATCGGGACTTCCATGGCCTCCTCATTGCCTCGCGTGCAGCCAGGCTCCTTCCTCACGCTGCACTACCGCCTGGCCGGTCCAGGCGGCGACATCATCAATACCTTCGACGGCAAGGCGGCCACGCTGACCCTCGGCACGGGCGAGTTGTCGCCGGCCGTGGAGCAGCGCCTGCTGGGTCTGGAGGAGGGCGCGCGCGCGCAGTTCGACCTGCCGGCGGGGGCGGCCTTCGGCGACCGCAGCCCGGAGATGGTGCAGTGGGTCGCCCGCAGCCTGTTGGTGAAGATGGGCGACCCGGCCGAGCGCTACGCGGTGGGCGACGTGGTGCAGTTCCCCACGCCGGACGGCATGGGCCAGTACGCGGGCGCCGTGCAGCAGCTGGGCGAGGACAAGGACGGCGACGGTTATCCTGACGCCGTGCTGTTCGACTTCAACCATCCTCTGGCCGGTGAGCCCGTCACCTTCGAAGTGCAGTTGATCGGGGTGCTTTGATGCAACCGCAGGCAATTTTGCTGGCCGAGCCGCGCGGCTTTTGCGCCGGCGTCGACCGCGCCATCGACATCGTGGAGCGGGCGCTGACCAAGTTCGGCCGGCCGATCTACGTGCGCCACGAAATCGTGCACAACACCTTCGTGGTGAACGACCTCAAGGCCAAGGGCGCGATCTTCATCGAAGACCTGGACGACGTGCCGCCCGGCGCCACGCTGGTGTTCTCCGCGCACGGCGTGAGCAAGGCGGTGCAGCTGGAGGCCGCGGCGCGCGGCTTCCAGATCTTCGACGCCACTTGCCCGCTGGTGACGAAGGTGCACGTCGAAGTGGCGAAGCTGGCCAGGGAAGGCTACGAGTTCATCATGATCGGCCACAAGGGCCACCCGGAAGTGGAAGGCACGATGGGCCAGCTGGAGCACGGCATCCACCTGGTGGAAGACGTGGCCGACGTCGCGCGCGTGCAGCCGCTGCAATCCGAGAAGCTGGCCCTGGTGACGCAGACCACCCTCTCCGTGGACGACGCAGCAGAGATCTCGGCCGCGGTGCGGCAACGCTTTCCATTGGTTCGCGCGCCCAAGCAGCAGGACATTTGCTACGCCACCCAGAACCGCCAGGACGCCGTGAAGATGCTGTCGCGCGAGGTGGACGTGGTGATCGTGGTGGGCAGCCCCACCAGCTCCAACAGCAATCGCCTGGCCGAGCTGGCGCGCAAGCTCGGCGTGGACAGCTACATGGTGGACGACCCGGCGGAGCTGCAAGCCGCCTGGCTGGAGGGCAAGGCGCGCGTGGGCGTGACCGCCGGCGCCTCGGCCCCCGAGGTGATCGTGCAGGACGTGATCACGCGCGTGAAGGCGATGGGCGCGGTGTCGGTGCGCAAGATGGACGGCATCGTCGAGAGTGTGAAGTTCCCGCTGCCCAAGGGCCTGCGGCTTTGAACCGCTCGGACATCGACGCGGCCGGCGCGCGCTTTCTGAGCGACGGCCGCGGCTTCATCCGCCGCACGCCGCTGTGGAAGCTGCCGGGCGCCGCGCTCGGTGTCGGTTGTGCCGAGGTCTGGCTCAAGCTCGAACAGCTGCAGGTGGGCGGCAGCTTCAAGGCCCGCGGCATGTACAACCGGCTGCTGGCCAACCGCATCCCGGACAGCGGCGTGATCGTCGCTTCGGGCGGCAATGCCGGCATCGCCACCGCGGCCGCGGCCAAGGCGCTGGGCGTGCGCTGCGAAGTGTTCGTGCCCAGCGTCAGCAGCGCCGCCAAGCAGGCCAGGCTGCGCGAGATGGGCGCGCAGGTGGTGGTGACCGGCGCTGCCTATGCCGAAGCCCTGGAGGCTTGCCTGGCGCGCCAGCGGCAGACCGGCGCGCTGCTCACGCACGCCTACGACCAGCCCGAGGTGGTGGCCGGCGCCGGCACGCTGGCGCGGGAGATCGAAGAGCAGGGCGGCGAGGCGCCCGGCTCGGCGCTGGTGAGCGTCGGCGGTGGCGGCTTGATCGCGGGCATCGCCGCCTGGTTCGAGGACCGCAGCCGCGTGATCGCGCTGGAGCCCGAGCTGGCCCCGACGCTGTTCCGCGCGCGGGAAGCGGGCGCGCCGGTGGACGTGGCCGTCAGCGGCATCGCAGCCGATTCGCTGGGTGCCAGGCGCATCGGCGCCATCGCCTGGGAGATCACGCAGCGCCATGTGCCGCAGGCCCTGCTGGTGAGCGACTCGGCGATTCGCGATGCACAGCTGACGCTGTGGCGGGAGTTCAAGCTGGCGGTGGAGCCGGCCGCCGCCCTGGGGCTGGCCGCGCTGCAGTCCCGGGGCTATGTGCCCGCGGTGGACGAGACGGTGGCGCTGGTGATCTGCGGTGCCAACCTGGATCCGGCCACGCTGGGTTGATCATTCGCAGCTGACCCTGCACGGCACGCCGAACTTGTCCGCCCGCATGCCGAAGTGGCCGCCCCAGAGCGGCGGCGCGAACGGCATGGTCACCTGGCCGCCGGCGGCCAGCGCGTCGAACACCTTGCGCGCCGGGCCACATCCTCCTTGACCCGGACGGAGACGGAAGAACCGGCGCACTTGCCGCCGCTTGCGATGCCCGGCGGAACGTCGCTGCCCATGATCTGCGCGCCCTCGGCTTCACCGTCGCGCGCATGACCCTGTTTCTGAAGTGGGCGGGCACTCCCAGGCCGCCGTCCCTGGGCATGCTGTCGTAGCGCATGATCGCGCTGACCTTGCCGCCCAGGCTCTGGGCATAGAAGTTCAGGGCCTCCTCGCAGTTGCCGTCGAAGCTCAGGTAGCAGTCCACTTGCGTCGCCAATGGGAACCTCCTTGGGGCCAGCTATCGTAGGCGGCCGGCCGAATAAAATCACCCGATGCTCGACGCCAACCTGTTACGAAAAGACCTGCCACTCGTGGTGGCCCGCCTTGAGGCGCGCAAGTCGCCCCAGCCTTACCTGGACGTGGCCGCGTTCCAGCGGCTGGAGGCCGAACGCAAGACCATCCAGATGCGTACCGAAGAGCTGCAGGCGCGGCGCAATGCGCTGTCCAAGCAGATCGGCCAGCTCAAGGCCAAGGGCGAATCGGCCGACGCCGTGATGGCCGAGGTGGCCCAGGCCAAGCAGGAACTGGAGCAGTCGGCCGCCCGGCTGGAGCAGTTGCAGCCCGAGATCCAGGCGCTGCTGCTGGCGGTGCCGAACCTGCCGCACGCGAGCGTGCCCGTCGGCAGCGACGAACACGGCAACGTGGAGGTGCGCCAGTGGGGCACGCCGCGCAGCTTCGACTTTGCCGCGCGTGACCACGTCGACATCGGCGAGCCACTGGGGCTGGACTTCGCCGCCGGCGTCAAGCTCAGTGGCTCGCGCTTCACGGTGATGAAGGGGCAGATCGCCCGCCTGCACCGCGCCCTTGCCCAGTTCATGCTGGACCTGCAGACCACGCAGCATGGCTACACCGAGTGCAACACGCCCTACATCGTCAGCGAGGCGACGCTGCGCGGCACTGGCCAGCTGCCCAAGTTCGAAGCCGACCTCTTCGCCGTCAGCAAGGGCGGCCAGGAAGGCCTGGCCAACGAGGAGCAGCAGGCGCTGTACCTGATCCCCACCAGCGAGGTGACGCTGACCAACTTCGTGCGCGACGAGGTGCTGGCCGAGAGCGAATTGCCGCTGAAGCTGACGGCGCACACGGCGTGCTTTCGCTCCGAGGCGGGCAGCGCGGGCCGCGACACCCGCGGGATGATCCGCCAGCACCAGTTCGAGAAGGTCGAGATGGTGCAGGTGGTGCACCCGGACAAGAGCTACCAGGCGCTGGAGGAGATGACCGGTCACGCCGAGGCCGTGCTGCAGCAGCTGGGCCTGCCGTACCGCGTGATGCTGCTGTGCAGCGGCGACATGGGCTTTGGCGCCAGCAAGACCTACGACCTGGAAGTCTGGCTGCCGGCGCAGGACACCTACCGCGAAATCAGCTCCGTTTCCAACTGCGAAGCCTTCCAGGCCCGGCGGCTGCAGGCGCGCTTCAAGAACGCGCAAGGCAAGAACGAGCTGGTGCACACGCTCAACGGCTCGGGGCTGGCGGTGGGGCGCACCTTGGTTGCTGTCCTCGAGAACTACCAGAGCGCCGATGGTTCAGTCACGGTGCCGGAGGTGCTGCGCCCCTACATGGGCGGGGTCGAACGACTGGCTGCCTGAGTTGGGTTAAAATCTCGGCTTCGCACCACGCGAACCGAAATCAGGAGCGGTGGCAGAGTGGTCGAATGCGCCGGACTCGAAATCCGGTGTACGGTTATGCCGTACCGTGGGTTCGAATCCCACCTGCTCCGCCAGGACGTAGTCCAGAGAGGTCCACAAAGGTCCTCTTGAACAGCAAAAAGCCTTGAGGAATCAAGGCTTTTTGCTTATCTACGTCCAGGAACATCCATGGCGTTCCAGCCCCTTAAGGGGGTACTAGACGGGGTATCGAGGCAAGCGCTAACGGGTACTTTTCTCCCTGGCTTGAAAGAACCGCCATGTCCGAAACCGTCACCCATCGAAGGATCCGCCAACTCACCGTCGCCTCACCGACCTCCAACTGCGCAACCTTGTCACCCGCGACCGCCCGCGTCGTTGTGGGCGGCGGTCGAATCGATCGCACCCAAGATCGGTTGCGTGCCGCAAACGCTGCTGGAATGGGTCAAGCGGGTTGATGTCGATGCCGGGGTGCGCGAAGGCGTCACGACGTCCGAGGCGCAACGGGTCAAGGATCTTGAACGCGAGGTCAAGGAGCTGCGCCGGGCCAATGAGATCCTGAGGCTGGCCAGCGCGTTTTTCGCCCAGGCGGAGCTCGACCGCCGACTGAAGTCCTGAACGACTTCATCGACAAGCATCGTGTCGCCCACGGGGTCGAGCCGATCTGCAAGGCACTGCAGGTCGCTCCGTCGGGATACTGGCGCCATGCAGCGCTGCTGCGCGAGCCGAACAAACGCTGTGCCCGAGCCCACCGCGACGAGGCTCTGGTGCCGCAGATTCAACGTGTCTGGCAGGCCGGAATGCGTATTCCGGCGAACGTGACCGACGATTCCGGCGCATCGTGACCGCCGTCACCGCGTGATGTGTTGCGCGCT
>NZ_JAQGLS010000007.1 GCF_028292805.1 Ramlibacter sp.
AGCGGCCCGCGCGACGGCGTGCCGCGCCGCGCCCTGGTGACCGGCGGCAGCGGCGAGATCGGCGCGGCCATCTGCCGGGCGCTGGCCGCCCAGGGCTTGCAGGTGATCGTCCATGGCAACCGCAACCGCGAGCGGGCCCAGGCGCTGGCCGATGAACTGGCTGCCGCGGGCATGCCCGCATCCGCCGTGGCCTTCGACCTGGGCGACAGCGCCGCGGTCCAGACCGCCATCGGGCAACTGCTGCTGGCGGGGACTATCGACGTGCTGGTGAACAACGCCGGCCTGTACCGCGACGCGCTGCTGGCCGGCATGCGGGAAGAAGACTGGATGGGCGTGATCGACGCCAACCTGAACGGCTTCTTTCGCGTCACCCAGCCGCTCGTGATGCCGATGGTGCGGCAGCGCTGGGGGCGCATCATCAACATCGGCTCGGTGGCCGGGCAGGCCGGCAACCGGGGCCAGGCCAACTACGCGGCGGCCAAGGCCGGACTGCATGGGGCGGCCAAGTCGCTGGCGCAGGAGCTGGCCAACCGGGGCGTCACGGTCAACACCGTGTCACCGGGCATCATCGCCACCGGGATGGCGCAGCAAGCCTTCCCGCCGGAGCGGATCAAGGCCATGGTGCCGGCCGGACGGGCCGGCCGGCCGGAGGAAGTGGCGGCGCTGGTGGCGTTCCTGGCGTCGGACGCCGCGAGCTACATCACCGGCCAGGACATCGGAGTCAACGGAGGCTTGTACTGACATGAACGCCGACACGGGAAACGAAGCCAACTCGAACTGGAACGGCGTGTGGATCGCGATCCCCGCCTACCAGGAGGCGGTGACCATCCGCGGGCTGGCGCTGGAGGCGCTGGCGCAATCGCCCAACGTGCTGGTGGTGGACGACGGCTCCACCGACGGCACCTCGGCGCAACTGGACGGCCTGCCGGTGGTCGTGCTGCGGCATCCCGAAAACCGCGGCAAGGAAGCCAGCCTGCGCACTGCATTCGACCACGCGCTGGCGCTGCAGGCGCACTGCGTGATCGCCATGGACGGCGACGGCCAGCATGACCCGGCCGACGCGCCGCTGCTGCTGGCGGCCTGGCGCCGGCACCCGCGCCGGATCGTGATCGGCTCGCGGCTGCACGACCGCTCGCAGTTCCCGCCGGCGCGCTGGCGCGCCAACCGCTTCGCCTGCTTCTGGATCTCCTGGGCCGCGGGCCACCCGATCGCGGATTCGCAATCGGGCTTTCGGGCCTACCCCGCGGCGGTGATGCGGCTTGCGCTGGGCCCCGGCGTGCGCGGCAACCGCTTCACCTTCGAGAGCGAAATCCTGATCGAGGCGGCCCGCCACGACCACCCGACGCTGGCGGTGGCGATCCCCGGGCGCTACCCCAAGAACGCGCGCCGCAGCCACTTCCGCCCGGTCCGGGACATCGCCAAGATCGTGCTGATGGTCGGCGTCCGGCTGCTGCGCTACCGCCTGGCGCCGCTGGGCCTGTGGCGCAGCCTGGGCCCGGCCACCGTGCTGCCCGGGCGCGCCGGCGCCACCACGGCGCCGGCGGCTGGCGCGTGCGTCCTGGAGGCGGGCGAGCCGACGCCGCAATGAGCGACGCGGCCGTGGTGCTGGCAGCCAGCGGGTTGGTCTATCGCTATCCGCAGCAGGCCGAGCCGGCGCTGGACGGCGTCGCCCTGCAGCTGCAGCGCGGCCAGACTGTCGGCCTGCTGGGGCCGAACGGTTCCGGCAAGTCGACCCTGATCAGCCTGCTGGCCGGGTTGCGCGTGCCGCAGCAGGGCCGCATCGACCCGTCACCGGCGGCACACCGCGGCGTGGCCTGGGTGCCGCAGGAGTACGCGTTCTACCCGGACCTGGGCTGCCGCGAGAACCTGCGCTTTTTTGCCGCCATGCTGCAGCTGCGCGGCGCGCAGGCGCAAAGCCGCATCGACGCCGCCATCGCCAGCTGCAGGCTGGGCGAGTTCGCCGACCGGCTGGCGCGCCATTGCTCGGGCGGCGTGCGGCGCCGGCTAAACCTGGCGATCGCCTTGCTGCAGCAGCCCGAGGTGCTGCTGCTGGACGAACCCACCGCCGGCGTCGACCCGCAGTCGCGCGCCTTTCTGCTGGACCGGGTGCGCGAGCTGGCCGCCGGCGGCACCGCGGTGCTGTACGCCACCCACTACATGGAAGAAGTCAGCGCAGTCTGCTCCGACATCGTGTTGCTGGACCACGGCCGGGTGCTGGCGGTCGGTGACCTCGCCACCTTGCTGCGCGGCCCCGCCGGCTCGCCGCCCCATGCCAGTCTCGAGGCCTTGTTCATGCACCACACCAGCCGGTCGCTGCGCGACTGACGACCATGACCCGGTCCTGTCCCGTGCCCGCGCAGATCCTGGCCATCGCCTGGAAGGAGTGGCGCCTGCTGTCGCGCAACCTGCACGGGCTGGCCACGCTGTTTCTGATGCCGGCGATCTTCGTGCTGGTGATGTCGTTCACCCTGAAGAACACGCTGACCGCGAAGGTCGACCTGCCGCTGGCAGGCTGGGTCCAGGAAGACAGCAGCCCGTTCGCCACACAGTGGTCCAGGCAGTGGCTGGCGCGCCATCCCGGCCCGCGCTTCGGCACGCAAGCGGAACTGCAGGCGGCACTGAAGGCACGCCAGGTCGAAGCCGGCATCGTGGTGCGCTCGCCGCTGATCGATGCCGCCACCGGCCAACCCGACAGCCGCCAGCTGGAAATGTGGCTCGGCCAGCGGGTGCAGCCGGCGGCCGCCGCCAGGCTGCGGGCGCAGCTGAGCTTTTCGCTGCTCCAGGCCCGCATGAAGCGGGCCGCGGCCGAGGCCGGGCCGTTCTCCGGCGTGCTGCTCGAAGGTGCGGCCGGCGGTGAACTGCTGGCGGCCGACGGCGGGGTGGCCGTGCGCTACCTGTACGAAATCGAGTCCGGCCGCCGCATGACGGCGGTGCAGCAAAGTGTGCCGGCCTGGCTGGTGTTCGGCATGTTCTTCGTCGTCATCCCGATCGCGGGCGTGCTGATCCAGGAACGCAAGGAGGGGACGCTGGCCCGCCTGG
This sequence comes from Ramlibacter sp., assembly GCF_028292805.1. Classification (GTDB taxonomy): domain Bacteria; phylum Pseudomonadota; class Gammaproteobacteria; order Burkholderiales; family Burkholderiaceae_C; genus Ramlibacter. The sequence continues at coordinate 3,040 of NZ_JAQGLS010000007.1, forward strand.
CCACGCTGCGGGTGTCGCCGGCGGCCCAGCTGGGCGGCAAGCTGGTGGCCTTCATCGCGCTGAACCTGGTGCAGCTGGCATTCATGCTGATGGTCGGCTGCTGGCTGGTGCCGCTGCTCGGGGGCGATGCACTCAGCCTGGCGATCCACCCGGGCTGGTTCCTGCTGATCGTGCTGGCCACCAGCACGGCCGCCGTGGGGCTGGCACTGCTGATCGCCAGCGTCAGCCGCACGTTCGAGCATGCGGCGGCGCTGGGCGGCGGGCTGAACGTGGTGCTTGGCGCGATCGCCGGCGTGATGGTGCCCAGGATGCTGATGCCACCGGGCTTGCAGACCGTCTCGGCCTGGTCGCCGATGGGGTGGGCGCTGGACGGGATGCAGGCCGTGTTCCTGGGCGCGCCGATTGCCGCCGACGTGCTGCCGCGGGCGGCCTTGCTGTTCGCTTTCGCGCTCGCCTGCCTGGCCGGCAGCGCCTGGATGCTGCGCCGGCCGGGCAACTTCACCTGAACGACCTGGAGAACAGGTTGATCACGACCACTCCCGCCACGATCAGCGCCATGCCGGCGATGGCAGGGACGTCGAGCGACTGGCCGTACAGCAGCCACCCGATCGACGAAATCAGCACGATGCCGACCCCGGACCAGATCGCGTAGGCGATCCCGGCCGGGATGGTGGCGAGTGTCAGCGACAGAAAGTAGAACGAAACCGCGTAGCCGACGACGGTGGCGACGCTCGGGAGCAGGCGCGTGAAGCCTTCGGTGGCCCGCAGGCAACTGGTAGCGATGACCTCGGCCAGGATGGCGATCGCCAGGAACGCATAGGCCTTGTGCATGCCAGGCCCCCGGCTAGCGCTTGAGCGGAATCACCGTTCCCGCCGGCAGCGGCACCGCCGTCACGCTGTTTTGCGGCGAGCCTTCGATCACGCGGTCTGAATAGCTCAGGTAGACCAGCGTGTTGCGGCGCTGGTCGATCATGCGAACCACCTGCAGCCGCTTGAACACCAGCGACGTCCGCTCGCTGAAGACTTCCTCCTGCTTGCCCAGCACCTGGCCCGCGACGAAGGCGATCGGGCCGACCTGGCGGCAGGCGATCGAAGCTTCGGACTTGTCTTCGGCCAGCCCGAGGCCGCCCTTGATGCCGCCGGTGCGGGCGCGCGAGACGTAGCAGGTGACGCCGCCCACCTTGGGGTCGTCGAAGGCGTCGACCACGATCTTGTGGTCCGGGCCGATCAGCTTGAACACCGTGTCGACTTCGCCGATCGGCTCGCCGGCGGCCTGGCCGCAACCGGCCAGCAACAGGGGGAGCACCAGCAAGGATGCGATGCGCTTCATGGGGATCCTTTCGCGGGAATGACGAGCGATGGCGGCGGGCCCCGGTGGTCAGACCACCACCGGCTCCGGCTCCAGCCGGATGCCGAAGCGCTCGTAGACGCTGGTCTGGATGGCGCGCGCCAGCGTCACCACTTCGCCACCGGTGGCACCGCCGCGGTTGACCAGCACCAGCGCCTGCTTGTCGTACACGCCGGCCTGGCCGACCGACTTGCCCTTCCAGCCGCAGGCGTCGATCAGCCAGCCGGCGGCCAGCTTCATGGTGCCATCCGGCATCGGGTAATGCACGATGCCGGGCTCGCGGGCGATGATGTCCTGGCACTGCTCCGGCGTCACCGTCGGGTTCTTGAAGAAGCTGCCGGCATTGCCGATCACCCGCGGATCGGGCAGCTTGGCCCCCCGGATGGCGCAGACCCAGTCGTAAATCTGGCGCGCGGTCGGCTCGGCGATGCCGGTTTCGGTCATCTTGCGCTGCAGGTCCACATAGCCCAGCACCGGCTTCCACGGCTTGGGCAGGCGCAACCGCACCCGCAGGATCATGGCCCGGCCGGCCAGCCCGAAATCGCTGTCGCGGGCCGGCGAGTGCTTGAAGACCGAATCGCGGTAGCCAAAGGCGCACTGGGCGGCGTCCAGCGTGAACACCTTGCCCGTCACCAGGTCGATGGCATCCAGCGACTCGAAGCGGTCCTGCAGCTCGACGCCGTAGGCGCCGATGTTCTGCACCGGGGAGGCGCCCACGGTGCCCGGGATCAGCGCCAGGTTCTCCAGTCCGTCCAGCCCTTGCTCGACGGCCCAGGTGACGGCCTCGTGCCAGTTCTCGCCGGCCCCGAGCTCCACGATGGTGGCGCGCGGCCCGTCCTCGACGATCCGGCGCCCGGCCACCTCGACCTTGAGCACCACGGCCTTGACGTCGCCGGTCAGCACGATGTTGCTGCCGCCGCCCAGCACGAACCTGGCTTCCGCCCCCAGGCCCGGGTGCGCCAGCACCGCCTGGACGTCCGATTCGCCCCCGATCCGGACCAGGGTGCGCGCCTTGGCGACGATGCCGAACGTGTTATGGGGCTGCAGCGGTACGTTTTGCTCGACGATCATGGGAGAATTGTCACCCATGGCGCCCCGGGTCGGGGCGGGGAGAGTTTCAAGATGCCGTCATTCGATACCGTGTGCGAACCGAACATGGTGAAAGTCAAGAACGCGGTCGACAACTGCGCCAAGGAGATCGCCACGCGCTTCGACTTCAAGGGGACCGCGGCCGCCATCGAGCTGAAGGACAAGGACAAGGAAATCATCCTGACCGGTGATGCGGAGTTCCAGCTGCAGCAGGTGATGGACGTGCTGCTGGGCAAGCTGACCAAGCAGGAGGTCGACGTCAAGTTCCTGGACGCCGGCGACGTCCAGAAGATCGGCGGCGACAAGGTCAAGCAGGTGGTCAAGGTGCGCAGCGGCATCGAAACCGAGCAGGCCAAGAAGCTGACGCGACTCATCAAGGACAGCAAGCTCAAGGTGCAGGCCGCCATCCAGGGCGATGCGGTGCGCGTCACCGGCGCCAAGCGCGACGACCTGCAGGCCGCCATGAAGCTGGTGCGCGAGAAGATGACCGAACTGCCGCTGTCGTTCGACAACTTGCGCGATTGAGATGAGAGCCTTTCTGGCCGCCCTGTTCGCGGCGGCAGCCAGCGCGGCCGCGGCGGCCGACGCGGTGGCGCTGCAAGGCATGCTGGGCAACCGGGCCTTGCTGATCGTCAATGGCACGGCCCCCAAGGGCGTCACCCCCGGCGAAACGCACATGGGCGTGAAGGTGCTGTCCACGCTGGGCGACCAGGCCCTGGTGGAGATCGACGGCAAGCGCCACACGCTGCGGGTGGGCGACGCGCCGGCCAACGTGGGCGGCCCGGCGGTGGCCTGGCGCGGCACCCGCATCGTGCTGCCGGTGTCCTCGGGCGGCCACTTCGTCAGCGCCGGCGCGATCAACGGCAAGCCGGTCAATTTCCTGGTGGACACCGGCGCCACCACCGTCGCCATGGGCGCCATGGAAGCGCAGCGCCTGGGCATCGACTACCGCAGCGGCCAGCAGGGCCAGAGCAGCACGGCCAACGGCCTGGTGCCCAACTGGCGGATCAAGCTGGCCTCGGTGCGCATCGGCGACGTCGAGGTGCACGAAGTGGATGCCTCGGTGTTGCCGGGCAGCATGCCTTATGTATTGCTGGGCAACACCTTCCTCAGCCGCTTCCAGCTGCGTCAGAGCAACGACCAGCTGGTGCTCGAGCGCAGGTTCTAGGACGGCAGCAGCAGTGACATTTTCTTCATGGAGCCGCCCGGTCCTCGACCCGATGAGAATCGGGTGGCGCGTCGCGCACGCCGATTCCCCCTGTGAAGAGGATCCGGCTTTGCCGGTCCTCTTGACACTGACCAGGCCACCGAGCAATCGATCCAGCGATTGCTCGGTGAATCTCTGAGCTTGCCCGACTCGGAACATCCGCAGGCGGCCCCCGCCGTCCCGCCCCGGCGGGAGAGTTCTCTCGCCCCGCTGCGCTCGCCGGTGTTCCGCATGCTGTGGTTCACCTGGCTGGCCGCCAACACCAGCATGTGGATGAACGACGTCGCGGCCGCCTGGCTGATGACGTCGCTGGGGCCCTCGCCGCTGTGGGTGGCGCTGGTGCAGACCGCCTCCACCCTGCCGGTGTTCGTGCTGGGCCTGCCCAGCGGCGCGCTGGCCGACACCGTGGACCGCAAACGCTACTTCATGATCACGCAGTTCTGGGTGGCGACCATCGCCACCATCCTGTGCGTGGTGATCCTGATGGACGCGCTGACGGCGCCGCTGCTGCTGGCGTTGACCTTCGCCAACGGCGTCGGGCTGGCGATGCGCTGGCCGGTGTTCGCCGCCATCATCCCCGAAGTGGTGCCGCGCGCGCACCTGCCGCAGGCGCTGGCGCTCAACGGCGTGGCGATGAACGCCTCGCGCATCATCGGCCCGCTGCTGGCCGGCGCGCTGATTGCCAGCGCCGGCAGCGTCTACGTGTTCGTGCTGAACGCGGTGCTGTCGATCCTGGCCGGCATCACCATCATGCGCTGGCGGCGGGTGCACAACGTGAGCCCGCTGGGGCGCGAGCCGCTGGCCAGGGCCATGCGGGTGGGCGTGCAGTACGTCTGGCAATCTGGCCGCATGCGGGCCGTGATGCTGCGGGTGGCGCTGTTCTTCCTGCATTCGACGGCGCTGATGGCGCTGCTGCCGCTGGTGGCGCGCGGCCTGCCCGGCGGCAATGCCGGCACCTTCACGCTGCTGCTGGCGTCGATGGGCGCCGGCGCGATCGTCGCGGCGCTGCTGATGCCGCAGATCCGCGCCTGGCTGCCCTTGAGCCAGCGGCTGATGGTGGGCACCGCGCTGTACGCGCTGGCCGGCACCATCGTGGCTTTCGCGCCCAACATCTGGGTGGCGGTGCCGGCCATGCTGCTGGCGGGGGCGACCTGGATCACCGTGGCCAACACGCTCAGCGTCGCCGCCCAGATGGGCTTGCCCGACTGGGTGCGGGCGCGCGGCATGTCGATTTTCCAGATGGCGCTGATGGGGAGCACCGCGGCCGGCGCGGCGCTGTGGGGCCAGATCGCCACGTCGACCTCGGTGCACATGAGCATCGCGATCGCCTCGGCCGCCAGCGTCGTGCTGATGCTGCTGGCGCAGTCGCGCAGCATGGACCGCGGCACCGAGGAGGACATGACGCCTTCGCACGTGCTGAAGGTGCCGCAGATGCAGCCGCCGGCGCGGCCGGGGCGGATCCAGCTGCGCATCGAATACCAGATCGACCCGGAGCGGGCGCTGGAATTCCTGGCTTTGATGCAGGAGAGCCGGCGCAGCCGGCTGCGGCAAGGCGCGCTGGATTGGCAGCTGCTGCACAACCTGCACGATCCGGGCCGCTATGTGGAGCAGATCACCGACGCGTCGTGGACGGAGCACCTGCGCCGTTTCGACCGCATCGTGGCGGCCGACGTGCAGCTGCGGGAGCGCCGCTTGACCTTCCACACCGGCGCCGAGCCGCCGCGGGTGACGCGCTACCTGGTGGAGCAGGACTGAGCGCTACTCCGGCTCCATGTCCCCCGAGGCGGCACAGGCGTCGCGCAGCTTGCGCATCGCGCCATACAGCGCCCGCCGCTCCTGCGGCCCGAGCAGCCGCAGCATGTCGGCTTGGCGGCGGCGCCGGCGTGCAGCCGCTGCAGCGGCGTCCGAGCGACTACCTCAAGCAGAACTTCCACTACGCCACAGCGGCATGTGCTGGACGCCGGCCGTGCTGTTCGCGGCATCGGTGCTCGGCGCCGACCGCTGCTGTACGCGATGGACTACCCGTACCAGTCCGCGCTGTCCAAAGTTGCGGAGATGGACGCGCGCACACCGCGGGCGTGCAGCTGAGGCACGTGCCCTACAAGGGCATCGCGCCGGCCGCCGTGACCGTCGGCAGTGGCAAGACGGCGCTGGCGTCGACCGACCTCACGTCGGTGCAGCCGCTGGTGGCCGCGGGCAAGGTGACGCTGGTGGCGGTGTTCTCGCCGCAGCGCTCGGCGCTGCTGCCGAACGTGCGCACGATGGTGGAGCAAGGCCTGCCGGCCACCACCGCCTGCGCCTGCGCCTGGACGGCGCTGGTGGCGCCAAAGCGCAGGCCCCATCCGTGCTCACGCGCTTGCGCACCGAACTGCACGCGGTGCTGAACACGCCCCAGGGTGCCAGGCGCTGCCGACGGCCGGCATCGAGCCCAAGGCGAGCACCGGCGAAGAGCTGGCCGAGCTGATCCGCACGGACGCGGACAAGTGGAAGTCGGTCATCGTCCGCGCGAAGATCGCGATCGAACGACGGCGCGCGGCTAGGCTGCTGCGCCGTCTTGCGGCTGCCCCCGCTCGTAGTCCTCCACCAGCCGCTCCCAGATCGCCTCCAGCTCGTAGCTGACCGAGCGGGCCAGCCCTTCGAGGTCGGGGAACAGCGTGGCGTAGGTCACGTTCATGCGGTACAGCGCGCGCATCGCGTCGTGCCGCATCTCCAGCGGCAAGACGAACTTGGTCAACAGCCCTTCGGAGCCGCCGTAGCCGTCGAGGATGTCGTCCAGCGGCAGGTCGAGCACGCCCGGCACCACGAACAGCCCGGACTGCGCGACCAGCCGGCTGTCCATCTCGGACGGCTCGCCGTACCAGAGCACCGGCTGGGTGTTGCCGGCAAAGTAGCGGTCGAAATTGCCCGGCACCCGTGGATCGATCCGCGAGCGCGTCAGCGACGGGTCGAAATCGGGCGCGCGGTTCCACAAGGCCGGTGTGTTCAGGGCGAACACGGCGACGTCGCGGGTGGCGCTCTCCAGCGCGAAGAAGGCGGCCACGAACGGCGACTTGGTGAAATCGAGCAGGCGGGTGGCGGCGCCGTGGTGCTGCATCAGAGCCATGCTGCGCAGGTCGTCGTCCAGGCCGGTGCGGTCCTGCAGGTAGATGTGCGCCTTGCGGCGGAACACCCGCATCGCCCGCGCCTCGCGCAGCGGCCACAGCCGCTGGTCGGGGCAGAACTGCTGCAGCCGCCGCGTCAGCGACGGCACCAGCGGCCACTGCGCCGAGACGTGGCCGCGGAAGGCCCAGCCTTCCATCGCGTCCGCGTGATCGACGAACTCGGACCAGCGTTGGAGGCGGATGGTTTGCATCGGATGGTTCTTCCCTGTGGTCCGATGGTAGCGCAGGGGTCTCCAGTTTTCACGCCAGCTGCAGCCACAAGGCCGCAGCTCCGGGCACGGCGCCGTTGCCGGCCATCAGCCGCACGTCGCGCGCGTCCCGGCCGGTTCGATCGCCGGTTCGATCGGCCGGAACGGCGGCGAGCACGCAGGCTGCCGCCAGCACGCCCATCAGCAGCGAGAGGTCGGCCGGTCATGGCGGCCACACCATTGCCATGGAGGCCGGGGCCGGACTGCGGATCAGATCCTGGCACGGCCGCTGCCCGCGCCGTGGGAAGCACCAGCGTGTCGGCCCGCGTGCATGCCAGCACCTGCCGCCACGGCTCCAGCCACGGCAGCATGCCCGCCGGCGACGACGCCAAGTCGCACGCCCGGCAGCAAGGCCGCGGCCGCTGCCGGCGTGAGCCAGGCCTTCCAGGTGATGGCCACCAGCAGCACGGCCGGGACCGCCGGGTGCAGCAGTCCCGCGGCGACGCCCGCGCCCAAGGCAGCCCAGGTGCCGCGGGCGGCTTGCGCCAGCAGCGCTTCAGTCCAGGGCGCGGCCGCCCTGGTGCAGCCGGCGGCCTCGCCACAGCAGCAACGCCGTGGCGGTGAGCAGGTTCAGGATCACCATCCATGCCACTGCCAGGCGGGGGTGGAGCGAATCGCCGGCGCGCAAAGTTCTGCCGGCAGTGGAGGCGGTCTCCATGGGCATGTGCGCAATGCGCGCCGGAGCCGCAGGGGCCCGGTCGGCACGCGGACTCCGCAGCTTGCGCCAGGGCAAGGTCGGCTGAATCATGCCTGCGAGGCGAGCGGCTATGCCGCGGCACTTGCGCCGCGGCGCCGAAAGAGCCGGCCTCGCCTGCCAGATCAGGCGCGCACGCGCCGGCGCGGTGCTACAGATCCAGCGTCAGCGACGCGGACTTGCAGCCCGAGACGCACAGCATCATGACCTTGTTGCTGGCCTGTTCCTTGGCGCTCAGGAGCGAGTCACGGTGGTCCGGCACGCCGGCCAGCACGCGCGCCTCGCAGGAGCCGCAGACACCTTCGCAGCAGCTGTGGTCCACCTCCACGCCGGCGTCGAGCAAGGTGTCGAGGATCGACTTGCCCGGCTCCACCACGAAGCTGCGGCCGCTGCGCGCCAGTTCCACCGTGAACGAGCCGCGCGCGTCGGCGGCCGGCGCGTGCTCCACCGCCGCGAAGCGCTCGATGTGCGCGTTGTCGCCGTGGCCCAGCTGCGCGCTGAACTTCTCGAACGCATCCAGCATCGGCGTCGGTCCGCACGCATACAGGTGCAGGCCGCCAGCGGCCGGGCGGGCCGCCAGCAGCGCCTTCAGGTCCGGCGGGCCACCGGCTTCGTCGTCGAAGTGGGTCGTGATCGGCACCTGCAGCCGCGCCAGTTCGTCCAGGAAGGCGGCGCTGCGGCGCGAGCGGGCGAAGTACAGCAGCTCGTGCGAGCGGCCCAGGTCGCGCAGCCGCCGCGCCATGCACAGGATGGGCGTGATGCCGATGCCGCCGGCCACCAGCACCGTGTGCTCGGCCGCTTCCTGCAGCGGAAAATTGTTGCGCGGCGGCGAGATCACCAGCTGCATGGCTATGCGCAGCTGTTCGTGCACGGCGCGCGAGCCGCCGCGGCTGGCGCGGTCCTTGAGCACGCCGACCACGTAGCGGTGCCGCTCGTTGCTGTCATTGCACAGCGAGTAGCTGCGCTCCATGCCGTTGGGCAGGTGCAGGTCGATGTGGGAGCCGGCGCTGAACGCCGGGAACTCGCCACCGCCTTGCGGCCGCAGGTCCACGGTGATGATGTCGTCGGCCTCGAAACGCAGCGTGTGGACGAAGGCGTTCAGGGTGGTGTTCATGACTTCACTCGCAACGGGACAGGTCCACGTCCAGGCGCGCCCAGGCGTCGATCTCGATTTTCAATTCGGGGAACACCAGGCCCTTGACCTCGACCAGCGTGGAGCACGGGTACGGGGCCTGGAAGAAATCGCGGCGCGCCCGGCCGACTTGGTCCTTGTCGGCGACATCGGTGACGTAGATGACCAGCTTGTACAGGTTGCGCACGTTGCCGCCGGCCGCTTCCACGTACGCCAGCAGCTTGCGCAGCACTTCGGTCGTCTGGGCGTAGGCGTCCATGGGCTCGGCCGCATGCCGGGTGGCGGGATGCGCCGTCATGCCGGACATCACCACCTCGTTGCCGATGCAGAACGCATTGGACCAGGTCGCGCTCTCGAGTTCGGCGACGGCCGACGTCATCAGCCGCCGGATCGCAACGCCTTCGCTCATGCCACCGCCTTGTGCGGGTTCGCCGCCGCGAGCTGCTCGCAGGCCAGCGACTTCAGCTGGCGACGCAGCCGCACGATGCCCATGTCGTGTTGGTACAGGTTCTCGCGCTGGTTGGCGTCGGGCTCCATCTGCTCGAGCATCACGCGGTCCTGCTCCAGCACGTGCCAGTGGCGCGCCTCCAGCCGGTTCTTGTACAGGAAGCGCCAGGTGTCGCGCTGCCAGCCGTCCAGCTTGCGGCAGCGCCAGTGGAACACCGCCGACACGTCGGGGGCGATCGGCGTGTACAGCCCGACGATGTGGAAGCCGCCACCGGGCCCGCCGGTCTTCGGGTAGGGGATCTCCAGCCGCATCCAGTGAACGTTGGTGCTGGCCCACTCGGTCCAGTCGAAGTTGATGCCGCGCTGGCCCTGCTTTTCGAACACGAAGCCGGTCTCGGTCGGGCGGATCTGGAAGGCGGCGCTGCTCTCGCCTTGGGCCATCGAGTGCGACTGCTTGTGCAGGAAGATCCCGTGCATCGGGTCCATCACGTTGTCCATCACGTAGCGGTAGTCGCCTTTCCACTCGGTGTAGCACAGGAACGACGAGTACTCGTCGCTCTCCAGCTGCTCGGGCAGCTCCAGCGGCGGCGGGGTGTCGAGGTTGGCGTCGCTGTTGAACAGGAACACCGCGCCATGGCGCTCCTGCACGTGGAACGCCAAAGCGGCGCGCGAACCTTCGAGCTTGCAGCCGGGGCTGCCCGGCACCTTGGTGACGGTGCCGTCGCAGCGCACTTCGACGCCGTGGTAAGGGCAGGCCAGCCGGTCGCCCAGCACCACGCCTTGCGACAGCGGCGCGCCGCGGTGCGGGCAGTGGTCTTCCAGGGCATTGAGCTTGCCGGCGGCATCGCGCCACAGGGCGATCTTGCGGCCCAGGCGGCGCAGCGAGACCGGCCGCTCGGCGACGAAGCCCGACGGGCAGATCGGGTACCAGAGGTTTTTCAGGCCGGCTTGCAGCAGCGCGTCGACGGGGTCGGCGGCAGTGGTGATCTTGATGGGAATCATGGCGGCTTTCCTCAGAAGCTGTGAATGAATTGATCGCTGCCGCGACAGGGAACACCGGAGTGCAGGCGTAGGCGCCGGACGCTGTCCAGGCTCTGCGCCTGGACAGTGGTCCGCAACGCCCGCCAGCGCTTCGCTGCCCCCCGGCCCGCAGGGTGAGGCCCCCGCAGCGGCATTGGCTCAATCTGGTTTCTCATGGGGGTCTCACGCGGCTGCGAGGAATTCATTCGCAGCTTCTCAGTTGCCCAGCCGGGCCATCAGCTCGGTGTAGGACGCTTCGGTCCACGGCTGGCCGTTGTCGGCGGACGGGCCGGTGCGGTTCAGGGATGCGACCAGGCCAGGCAGGTCGTGGATGCCGGCGGCATAGGCGCGTTCGATGGCATCGCCCAGCAGGTCCTCGAAGGACGTGGGCGGGCGCGGGCGCGCCTGGTGAGGGCTGAGATAGCGGTCGTCGTTCCTCATTGGTGCCTCCTGTGCGTCTTCAATCGGCCTGGATGCCGAAGTCCTTGACCAGCCTGGCGTACTTCGTGTGCGCCTCGGCGTTGGCCTGCGCCAGCCGGGCCGGCTCGCCGCCGACGGAGACGGTGCCGAAGGTGGCCAGCTTGGCCACCACGTCGGGCATCTTCAGGATCTCGTTGAAGTGCGTGTTCAGCGCCTTGACGACGTCGGGGCTCATGCCCTTGGGGCCCAGCAGGCCCTGCCACGACATCGGGTCGATGTCCCTGTAGCCCAGCTCGGCCAGCGACGGCACGTTGGGCAGCAGCGCCGAGCGCTGCGGCAGCGCCACGGCCAGCGGCACCAGCTTGCCGGCGGCGATGTGCGGCATCACCGGGCCCAGCGGCACCCAGGCCAGCGGAATATGGTTGCCCAGCACGTCGTTGACCGAAGGGGCGACGCCCCGGTACGGCGAATGCGTGATTGCGGTGCCGGCGGCCTTGTTCAGCATCTCGCCGACGAAGTGCATCGGCGAGCCGGTGCCGGGGCTGCCGTACACCAGCTGCTTCTTCGCCTTGGCGGCGGCCACCACGTCCTTCAGGCTGGTGAAGCCGCTTTGCGGGCTGGCCACCAGGAACAGCGGCACGTTGCCGGTCTGCACGATCGGCGTGAAACCGTTGACGGCGTCGTAGGCGGCGCCGGTGCCGGACTTGAGCACCACCGGCGCGCTGGCGAAGGTGCCAGGCGTGAGCAGCAGCGTGTAGCCGTCGGGCGCGGCCTTGCCAACGAAGGCATTGCCGATGGTGCCGCTGGCGCCGACGCGGTTGTCGATCACCACGCTCTGGCCCACGCGTGCCGACAGCTTCTCGGCGAACAGGCGCGCCACGGCGTCGGTGTCACCGCCCGCCGGATAAGACACGACGATCGTGATCACCCTGGCCGGCCAGGTCTGGGCGGCGGCCGGGAAAGCGCCGACGGCGGCGGCGAAGGCCAGCGCGATGGCATGGCGGCGTTGGATGCGCATGGGGTTTCCTAGTGGTTTTGGGTGGCAGGTCAGTCGGCGGAGATGCCGAGTACCTTGATGATCTTGCAACGCGTGCGTGGTCGTCGGCGTTTGCGGCGGGCCAGCGGGGTGCCGCCGCCGGCCGCGGCGATGGCACCGAAGGTGCGCATCTTGGCGTCGACCTGGGGCAGCTTCAGGATCTCGTTCATGTGCGCGGCCAGCGTGCGAGCGAATTCGGGGCTGGTGCCCTTGGGCGCCACAGGCCGTGCCAGGCGCCGACCTCGGCGTCGCGGATGCCCGGTTCGGCCAGTGTCGGCACGTCGGGCGCCAGCGGCCAGCGTTCGCGATCGGCCACGGCCACGGCCGGCGCCACCATCTTGCCGCCGGCGATGTGCGGCGGCACCGGGCCCCAGGATGTGCATGGGCGAGCCGCTGCCCGGGCCGGGCCGATGGCGCCGGCGGCAAGGGCGACGACGTGGCTGCGGGTCGGCATCATGGCGTGGCTTGGTTCGGATGGAGGTCGTCGCCTACTGCGCTTCTATCTTGCGGTCGCGGATGATCGGCGCCCAGGTGGCGGTTTCCTTGCGGATCACGTCGTTGAAGGCGGCCGTCGACAGCAGCCAGGTTTGCAGGCCCTGCTGCTGCAGCTTGGCGCGATTGGCCGGCTGGCCGATGATCGCGGCGATGTCCCTGGCCAGTTGTTCGAGGACGGCGGGCGGCGTGCCCTTGGGCGCCAGCACGCCGTACCACGAGGTCACGGCGACGCCGGGAACGCCGGCCTCGGCCAGCGTCGGCACCTGCGGCAGCGTCGGGTCGCGCGTCGGGTCGGTCACGGCCAGCGGGCGCAGCTTGCCGGCCTGGATGTGCGGCAGCAGCACCGGCATGTTGCCGATGATCATCGGCACGGTGCCGGCCAGCACGTCGTTCAGGCCGGGGCCCGAGCCTTTGTAGGCCACGTGCAGGAAGTCGGCGCCGGTTTGCTGGCCGAGCAGCTCGCCGGCCAGGTGCAGCTGGCTGCCGACGCCGGGCGTGGCATAGGCAACGGTGTTCGGCCTGGCCTTGGCCAGCGCCACCAGTTCGGCGACGGTCCTGGCCGGCACGGCCGGATTGACCGCCACGATGTTGGAGGCCCGCGCCAGCGAGGTGACGGCAGCGAAGTCGGCCTGCACGTCGTAGCCGGCCTTGGGCAGCAACGTCGGGTTGATGGTCAGGTTACCGGCCGGGATCACCAGCAGCGTGTGGCCGGTGGGGGCCGAGCGCTTGACCTGGTCGATGCCAATGTTGCCGTGCGCGCCGGGCTTGTTCTCGACGATCGCCGTCTGCTTGTACTGCGCGGCCAGGCCGTCGGCCATCATGCGGGCCAGCGTGTCGACCGGGCCGCCGGCCGGGAATGGCGCGACGATGGTGAACGGCTTGCTTGCCAGTTGCGCGGCGGCGTCTTGGGCCTGCACGGCAGGAACGAGGGCGACAGCGGCCAGCGCGAAGGAAAAGAGAATGGGTCGCATGGAAGGTCCTACTTGCGGTCGGTGATGAACTTGCCGGTCGGCGCGGCGGGGGCGGCGCCCGATTTCTGGCGGCGGGTGGTGCCGTCGATGCCGCCGTCGATCGCCCATTCGGCGAACACGGTCGGGCCCGGCTCGAATTCGCGCGGCTGCCAGTCGGCGGTGAGCTGGTCTTCGTCGGCGTAGTACTCGACCAGCGCGCCGGCCGGGTTCTTGAAGTACCAGAAGTAAGCCGAGGAGATCGGGTGCCGGCCCGGGCCGAGCTGGGTGTCCCAGCCGCAGCGCGAGATGTGCAGGCCGCCGCCGAACACCTCGTGGATGTCGCGCACGGTGAAGGCCACGTGGTTCAGGCCGCAATGCTTGTCGGGTCGCTGCAGCAGGAAGAGGTCGTGGTGGCCGCCGTCCGGGGCGCAGCGCAGGAAGGCGCCGCGGCCGGGGTAGCGGTCGGACGCCACGAAGCCGAAATTGTCCACGTAGAACTGCTCGCAGGCCGGCACGTCCTTGGCGAAAAAGACCACGTGGCCGACCTCGATCGGGGTCGCCTTCTCGTAAGCGGGGCTGGCCTGGTTGACGCGGCCCTTGCGGCTCCAGGTGTTGTATTCGGCCCCGGCCAGTTCGACCTCGCGCTTCTTGCTCACCTGGAGGCGAATGGCCAGGCCGTTCGGGTCGGTGCAGCCGATGCGGCCGCCCTGTTCCATGAACCCTGGCGCGTTGCCGATGTTGGCGGCGTAGCGCGCCAGGTCGGACTCGTTCTGCACGCCCCACACCACTTCGCGCAAGGTCGAGCCCGGCTCCATGGCCGACGGCAGGTCGGCGCGGGTGGCCGCGGCGACGATGACGCGGCAGCCGTTGAGCGTCTCGAACACGAGCCGGTCCGGCTCCTCGGAGGCGAGGCTCAGCCCCCAGTCCAGGAAGAACTTGCGAGAGGTGGCGAGGTCGTCCGCGCCGTAGGTGATTTCGTCGATGCCCAGTACGCTCATGTCGGTGTCCTCGGTTCTAGTTGGCCCAGGGCAGCGGGGCATCGTTGAGCCCCCAGTACAGGCTCTTTTGCTCCATGTACTGCTGGATGCCCAGGCGGCCCTTCTCGCGGCCCAGGCCGCTGTCGCGCCAGCCGCCGAAGGGCGTGGAAATGGAAAACTGCTTGTACGTGTTGATCCACACGGTGCCAGCCTGCACCGCGCGGCCGATCCGCCAGGCCTTCTTGTAGTCGCGCGTCCAGATGCCGGCCGCCAGCGCATAGATGCTGTCGTTGGCCTGGGCCAGCAAGTCCTCTTCGGTGTCGAACGGCATGGCCACCAGCACCGGGCCGAAGATTTCCTGCTGCACCACCTGGTCGCTGTTGCGCAGACCTTCCAGGATGGTCGGCAGGTAGTAGTTCCCGCGGTCGTACAGCATGCCTTCCGGGCGGCGGCCGCCGGCCAGCAGCTTGCCGCCTTCGGACAGGCCGAGCTTGACGTAGCCCTCGATGCTGTCGCGGTGCTTGCCGGTGATCAGCGGGCCCATCTGGGTGCGCTCGTCGGCCGGGTCGCCCACGCGCAGCGCCGCGGCCTTCGCCGCCAGCCGCTCCATGAAGGCGGCGTAGAGCTTGCGCGCCACGAACAGGCGCGAGCCGGCGATGCAGGACTCGCCCGAGGAACTGAAGATGCCGTACAGCACGCCGTTGACGGCGTGGTCCAGGTCGGCGTCTTCCAGCACCATGGTGGCGGACTTGCCGCCCAGCTCCAGCGACACCGGCATCATCTTGTCGGCGGCGATGCGGGCGATGTGCTTGCCGGTGCTGGTGCCGCCGGTGAAGGAGACGCGCTTGACCAGCGGATGCTTGGTGATGGCGTCGCCGATGACCGAGCCGCGGCCGGGCAGCACGCTGACGATGCCGCGCGGCACGCCGGCCTCTTCGCAGATGGCGGCCAGCTCCAGTGCCATCAGCGGCGTGACTTCCGCCGGCTTGACGATCACGGCATTGCCCGCGGCCAGCGCCGGGGCCAGCTTTTGCGCTTCGCTGGCGATCGGCGAGTTCCACGGCGTGATCGCGGCCACCACGCCCATGGGCTCGTACACGCTCATCGTCATGAAGTCGCCGCGCGAGGGCGTGATCGTCTCTTCCATCGTCTCGAGCGCGGCGGCGAAGAACTGGAAGGTGGCGGCAGCGCTGGCCACCAGGTTGCGCGTCTCGCTGATCGGCTTGCCATTGTCCAGGCGCTGGCGCTGGGCCAGCGGCTCGGCCCGCCCGCGGATCAACGCGGCCACGCGGTGCAGGACGGCCGCGCGCTCGTGCGGCTTGCGCTGGGCCCAGCCGCTGGTGCGGAAGGCATGGTCGGCGGCAACGATCGCCTCGGCTACGTCGGCGGCGCTCGGTGCGCGCAGCCGCGCCACCACCTCCCCGGTGGCGGGATAGAGGGTCGCGCTTTCGTCGCCGCGGCCCAGGCGCCGTTCACCGGCGATGAAGATCGGCAGCAGTTCTTTGGAATCGGTGACCAGCATGTGCTTTTCTCAGATCGCGACCGCCCGGCCGCGGTTGGCCAGCGCCCGCACGATGCTGTACACGGTCAGGGCCGAGGTCTTGGGGTTGGCCGGCAGCGGCTTGCCTTCCATGGTGATCTCCATGGTGCCGAAGGCGCCGCTGGCGCGCACGTGGTGCACGTTGCCGGTCACGCCGGGGTCGGCATAGAGCCTGACCTGCGTGCGCTGCAAGCCCAGGCCGGCGAACGACAGCGTGGCCGCCACGTTGGCGTTCTTGGGATAGAGCTGGGCCGCCTGTTCGGCGCTGCCTTCGAAGATGCAGCGCGCCTCGGTCAGCGCATCCAGGTCGCAATCGTTTTCGGCCGGCGTGCCCTTCCAGGCATGGGGCGGCTTGCGGCCGGTGTACTGCACGGAATCGAGGCCGCCGAAACGGGCCGCGGCCAGCGCGTCGATACCGCCGATGGCGCCGGACAGCAGCTGCACCTGGGTGTTGCCGCGTTGCGCCGCCTGCTCCAGCCGCTGGGCCATGCCCGGCAGGCTGAGGGCGCCGACGGAGGCGACCATGCAAGGCGTGCCGCGCTCCAGCGCCGGGATCACGTGTTCGTCGATCGCCGCGTGGCCGGCGCATTCGACCAGCAGGTCGATGCCGTCAGCCGCGCCGACGCTGGTCGCGATGCGGGCGCCGGGCGCCAGCCGCTTGACGGTGTCGAAGGCGTCCGCACGCACACCAGGCGGCAGCACCACGCACGCCACCGCCAACCCGGTTTCATGCCGCAACAGCTCCAGCACGCCGGCGCCGATGGCGCCGCAGCCGATCATGGCGATCCTGATCATGGTGTCTTTCCCTGTCTCAAGCGGGTTGGGCCAGCTTGGTCGGCGGGCCGGCGAAGGCGGTCTTGAAGCTGCCGATGGCGAGCATGTCGACTTCGAGGATGAAGGGGCCGGACGCCGAGCGCGCCTGGTCCAGCGCCGCCGGCAGCTCGGCCAGCTTGGCCACGCGGACGTGGCCCAGGCCCATGGCGGCGCTCAGCTGCGCGTAGTCCGGCGTGTGCAGCTCGGTGTAGCAGCGGCGGCCGCCGTACTGGGCGTCCTGGATGTTGCGGATCACGCCATAGCGCTGGTCGTTCATCAGCACGAAGGTCACCGGGGCTTTCTCCTGCACCGCGGTGGCGAGTTCGCCCAACTGCAGGATGAAACCGCCGTCGCCACTGAGCGCGAAAGTCTTCTTGCCCGAACCGGTCTCGGCCGCGCCGATGGCCGCGCCCACGCCCATGGCCAGGCCGAGGCCGATGCCGCCCCCCATGG
>NZ_JAQGLS010000009.1 GCF_028292805.1 Ramlibacter sp.
GGCGGCCCGCGCCGCGGTGGTGGCGGTGGCGGTGGTTACGGCGGCGGCGGTGGGGGCGGCGGCTACGGTGGCGGCGGCGGCGGCCGCAGCCGATGAGAAATGACGGGTGACGAGTGACGGATGTCCCCATTCGTCATTCGTCATTGAAGCGCGCTGCAGTCATTTGCCATCGCGCAAGCTAGAATCGCGGGCTTTGCCGAACTTTCTGCATCAGGCAAAACCCTAAACACAAGATCCCAGGAAACGCTCAAATGGCCATCGAACGCACCCTCTCCATCATCAAGCCCGACGCCGTGGCCAAGAACGTCATCGGTCAGATCTACGCCCGCTTCGAAGCCGCCGGCCTGAAAGTCATCGCCGCCCGCATGACGCACCTGGCCCGCGCCGAAGCCGAGCAGTTCTACGCCGTGCACAAGGAGCGTCCCTTCTTCAAGGATCTGGTCGAGTTCATGATTTCCGGTCCGGTGATGATCACCGTGCTGGAGGGCGAGGGCGCCATCCTGAAGAACCGCGACCTGATGGGCGCGACCGATCCGAAGAAGGCCGCCGCCGGCACCATCCGCGCCGACTTCGCCGACAGCATCGACGCCAACGCCGTCCACGGCTCCGACGCCGTCGACACCGCCGCGGGGGAGATCGGCTTCTTCTTCGCCGGCATGCAGATCCACTCCCGCTGAACGGCGGGACTTCCCATGCGATGACGGCCAACCTCCTCGATTTCGACCTTGAAGGTCTGGCCGCGTATTGCGCCTCGCTGGGCGAGAAGCGCTTCCGCGCCACCCAGCTGTTCCGGTGGATTCACCAGAAGGGCGCGCGCGACTTCGGCCAGATGACCGACCTGGCCAAGTCGCTGCGCGACAAGCTGCAGGGCAACGCCCGCATCGAGGGCCTGCCCCTCATCTCCCAGCACGAATCCGCCGACGGCACCGTCAAGTGGCTGTTCGACGTGGGCGACGGCAACGCCATCGAGGCCGTCTTCATTCCCGAGGACGACCGCGGCACGCTGTGCGTGTCCTCGCAGGCCGGCTGCGCCGTCGGCTGCCGCTTCTGCTCCACCGGCCACCAGGGGTTCTCGCGCAACCTCACCACCGGCGAAATCGTCGCCCAGCTGTGGTTCGCCGAGCACTTCCTGCGCGTCCACCTGAAGCGTCCGGACGGCGAGCGCGTCATCTCCAACGTGGTGATGATGGGCATGGGCGAGCCGCTGCAGAACTATTCGGCGCTGGCCCCGGCCCTGCGCGTGATGCTGGACGACCACGGCTACGGCCTGTCGCGCCGGCGCGTGACGGTCTCGACGTCGGGCGTGGTGCCGATGATGGACCGCCTGGGCCTGGACGTGCCGGTGGCGCTGGCCGTGTCGTTGCACGCGCCCAACGACGCGCTGCGCGACAACCTCGTGCCTCTGAACAAGAAGTACCCGATCGCGGAACTGCTGGACGCCTGCAACCGCTACCTGGAGCACGCGCCGCGCGACTTCATCACCTTCGAATACTGCATGCTCGATGGCGTCAACGACCAGCCCGAGCACGCGCAGCAGCTGATCGCGCTGGTGCGCGGTCATGGCGGCCGCGGCGTCTCGTGCAAGCTGAACCTGATTCCGTTCAACCCCTTCCCGGCCTCGGGCCTGCTGCGCTCGCCGCAACAGCGGGTGCAGGCATTCGCGAAAATGCTCAGTGATGCTGGTATCGTGACGACGGTGCGCAAGACGCGCGGTGACGACATCGATGCCGCCTGCGGTCAGCTGGCCGGGGACGTCAAGGACCGCACGCGGGTTACCCAGCGCATCGCGCAACAACGCACGGTCATGCTCAAGCAGGTGCCGGCGCAGGTTGCATCCAAGGAGGCAAGGGGAACATGACGATGGCCAAGGCGGGGACACCCCGCGGGAGCGCTTGCGTGCGGGCGGCGGCGGCGGGGTTGCTGGTGGCGCTGGCCGGCGGTTGCGCCACGCCGCCGCAAGGCCAGGAAAACACGGTCACCTCGGTCGTGACTCCGTCCGACGAAACCGAGGCGCGGCGGCGCGCGCGCATCCGGCTGGAACTGGCCGGCGGCTACTTCGAGCAGGGGCAGACCGACGTCGCGCTCGACGAGTTGAAGCAGGCCATCGTGGCCGACCCGACCTTCGCCGACGCCTACAACCTGCGCGGCCTGATCTACATGCGGCTGAGCGACACGCGGCAGGCGGAAGACAGCTTTCGGCGGGCGCTGGCGCTGAACTCGCGAGATGCCGACACCCACCACAACTTCGGCTGGATGCAGTGCCAGCAGCGGCGCTTTCCCGAGGCGCAGCGCTCGTTCGACGTGGCGCTGACCAACCCCACCTACGGCGGCCGCGCCAAGACGCTGATGGCCATGGGCCTGTGCCAGGCCCGCGCCGGCGATCTGGCCCAGGCCGAACGCAGCCTGGGGCGCTCCTACGAGCTCGATGCCGGCAACCCGATCACCGGCTACAACCTGTCGCAACTGCTGTTCGCGCGCGGCGACTTCACCCGCGCCCAGTTCTACATCCGGCGCCTGAACAACAGCGAGCTGGCCAATGCCGAGACGCTGTGGCTGGGCATCAGGGTGGAGCAGCGCATGAACGATCCGGTGGCCCTCGAGCAGTTGGCCGAGCAGCTGCGCAAGCGTTATCCGCAATCCAGGGAGCGCGCTTCGCTGGACCGGAGGGCGTTCAATGAGTGAGCCGGCAGCAGGGGCCGAGAACGGCCTGACCGCGGGCGCCTGGCTGCGCCAGGCGCGAGAAGCGGCCGGCCTGCACGTGAGCACGCTGGCGGCCAACCTGAAGGTGCCGGTGCGCAAGCTCGAGGCGCTGGAGGAAGACCGCTACGACCTGCTGCCGGACGCCGTGTTCGCGCGGGCGCTGGCGGCCAGCGTCTGCCGCACGCTCAGGATCGATCCGGTGCCGGTGCTGCAGCGCCTGCCGCAGACAGCCCACCCGCGGCTGGCGCAGGACCGCGACGGCATCAACACGCCGTTCCGGCCGACCGGCGACGCGCCGCGCGGGGGCTGGTTCGACCAGATCTCGCGCCCGGTCCTGGTCACGGTGGTCGGGCTGCTGCTCGGCGCCGTGGTGCTGGTCTTCCTGCCCGAGGCGGACGATGCCGGCACGCCACCGGCCGCCAGCGCCGACTCCGTGATGCCGCCCGGCAGCGACGCCTCCGTCACCGCCGCCCCGGCGGAGCCGCGCACCGATGCGCTGCCGGCCGACGCCGCCGGCGCCGCACCCTTGGCCGCCGTCACGGTGGCGGTCGCCGCCAGCCAACCCATGA
>NZ_JAQGLS010000071.1 GCF_028292805.1 Ramlibacter sp.
GCCTCGCGCTTGACTTCGATGTCCACCGTCGGCTTGTCGGGCTTGACGCTGGAGTCCAGGTCGACCAGCCCTGGCACCGTGCGGAGGCGCTCCATCACCAGCCGCGACAGCCGCTCCAGTTCGCGCAGGTCCGGCCCTTGCAGCGAAAACTCGATCTGCTTGTTGCCGCCGACCGGGTCGGCCAGGCCGGCATGGGTGACCGTGATGCCCGGCACCTGCTTGAGGCGCTCGCGCAGCATGCCGGTCATCTGGTCGACACTGCGCTCGCGCGCCTTGCGGTCGACCAGCCGCACGTAGACCGCAGCGTAGATCTTGCCTTGGGCGGAGCCGGTGTTGATCGTGGCCACCGTGTAGCGCACCTCGGGGAACTCGCGGATGATGGCTTCGACCTGGCGCGCCTTGGCCTCGCTCAGCTCCAGCGAGGAGCCGACCGGCGTGTGGAAGCTGACGTTGGTTTCCGAGTAGTCGGAGCGCGGCACGAACTCGGTGCCCAGCAGCGGCACCATGAACAGGCTGGTGACGAAGATGGCGATGGCGCCGAGCACCGTCACCAGCTTGTGCGCCAGCGACCAGCGCAGGATGGTCTGGTAGCCCTCGGCCAGCGACTCGGTCGAGCGGTCGAACCAGCCGGTGACGCGCCCGAGGGTCTTGTCGTACAGCGTCGGCTTTCCCTTGGGCTTGCCATGCGCCCCGATCGCCGGGTCGTGCCAGACCGAGGACAGCATCGGGTCGAGCGTGAAGCTGACGAACATCGAGATCAGCACCGCCGCCACGATGGTGACGCCGAACTCGTGGAAGAACTTGCCGATGATGCCGCCCATGAAGCCGATCGGCAGGAACACGGCGACGATGGAGAAGGTGGTGGCCAGCACCGCCAGCCCGATTTCCTGGGTGCCGTCGAGCGACGCCTGGTACGGCGTCTTGCCCATGCGGATGTGGCGCACGATGTTCTCGCGCACCACGATGGCGTCGTCGATCAGCAGGCCGACGCACAGCGACAGCGCCATCAGCGTGACCATGTTGATGGAAAAGCCGAAGGCGTACATGAACAGGAAGGTGCCGATCAGCGCGATCGGCAAGGTCAGCCCGGTGATGACGGTGGAGCGCCAGGAGTTCAGGAACAGGAACACGATCAGCACCGTCAGCAGCGCGCCTTCGATCAGGGTGCGGCGCACGTTCTGCACCGACACGCGGATCGGCCGCGAAGCGTCGGCCACCGGCTCCAGCCTGGCGCCCGGCGGCAGCCGCGGGCCCAGTTCGGCCAGCGCCTGCTGCAGCCCGTCGGCCACGGCGATGGTGTTTTCGTCCTGCGACTTCTGCACCGTCAGCAGCAGCGTGCGCTGGCCGTTGTACAAGGCCAGGCTCTCCACTTCCTGGGCGCCGTCGCTGACGCGGGCGACCTGCTCGATGCGCACCGCCGCCCCGTTGCGGCGCGCCACGATGATCTTGCCGAAGTCCTCCGGCCGCTGCATGCGGGCGTCGATCTGCACCATGCGCTCCTGCCCCAGCGAGCGGATCGCGCCGACCGGCAGGTCCTGGTTCTCGTTGCGCACGGCCGCGACCACCTGGTCGGCGGTGATGCCGAGCGCCTCCATGGCGGCCGGCTGCAGGTAGATGCTGATCTCGCGCTTGGTGCCGCCCACCAGCGTGACGGAGCCGACGCCGCGCACGTTCTCCAGCCGCTTTTTCAAGACCTGGTCGGCCCAGTTGGTCAGCTCCACCGCCGTCATCGGCCGCGTGCCCTTGCTGTCGTCGGGCAGCACGGCGACCGACCAGATGGCGCGGCTGGCCGGGTCGAAGCGCAGCACCCGCGGCTCCTTGACCTCGTCGCGGAAGGTGGGGCGCACGGCGGCGATCTTCTCGCGCACGTCCTCGGCGGCCTTGCGGCCGTCGACATGCAGCTGGAACTCGATGATGACGACGGCCTGGTTCTCGTAGCTGCGCGAGGTCAGGGCGTTGATGCCGGCGATCGAGTTGACCGCTTCCTCGATCTTCTTGCTGACCTCGCTCTCGACCACCTCCGGCGCCGCGCCCGGGTATTCGGCGGTGACCACCACCACCGGAAAGTCGATGTTGGGAAACTGGTCGACCTTCAGCCGCTGGTAGGAAAACAGGCCCAGCACCACGATGGCGAGCATCACCATCGTGGCGAACACGGGATTCTTCAGGCTGACGCGGGTGAACCACATGGCTGGCTACGGGCTCGGCGCCTTGCTCCCTCCCCCTTTGGGAGAGGGCTGGAGTGGGGGCGCCCCCGTGAATTTCACGACCGTCCCCTCGCGCAGCGGCCCCACATGCCCGCGCACCACCACTGCGCCCGGCGGCAACCCGCTCACCGCCACCCAGGTTTCCTTGCCGGCTTCGCCCCGCACCCCCGGCGTCACCGCCTGGTGCAGCACCTTGCCGCCCTCGACCAGCTGCACGTACGGTGCCGGCTTGTCGGTGCGCACGGCCGCCAGCGGCACGGCCAGCGACGAGGCGCTGCCGGTGGTCAGCGCGCCCTGCGCGAACAGACCTTGCCGCAAGCCGCCGGTGTCGCCCAGCGCCAGGTAGGCCAGCACGCTGCGGCTGCCGGCCTGCGCGCTCGGGTTGATGCGGGCCACCCGCGCCGCGATCGGCCGCGCGCTGCCCTCCACCTGCAGCGTCGCCTGCTGGCCCACCCGCACCTCCAGCGAATCGGCGCCCGACAAGGTGGCTTCCAGTTCCAGCCGGCCCAGGTCGACGATCTCGAGCACGCGGGTGTCGACGCCGACGCGCTCGCCGGGCTGGGCCAGCCGCTGCGCCACCACGCCGGTGATCGGCGCGCGCAGCACGGCGTCATCGACGCCCTGGCGCGCCACGTCGACCGCGGCCAGGGCCGCCTTGTGCGTGGACCGGGCGGCGGCCAGGTTGTTCAGGGAAGTGTCGACGGCGGACCTGGAGATGAAGCCCTGGTCGACCAGCGCCTTGTTGTTGCTCCACTGGCGCTGGGCGATGTCGATCTGGGCGCGCGCGGCGTCGGCCTGTTCCTGGGCTTGCTTCAGGCGGGCGCGGCCTTCGGTGGCGTCGACCCGGGCCACCACCTGGCCGGCCTGCACCGTGTCGCCTTCGCGCACCGTCAGGCCCCGCAGTTCGCCGGCGATGCGGGCCTTGACCAGGGCGAAGTTGACGGCCTTGAGCGTGCCGGAGATCGGCAGGCCGCGCTGCAGCTCTCGCACCTCGGCGCGCACCACGTCGGTCTGGGCCAGCTCCACCGCCGGCTGGACGATGGCGGGACTTTGCGCGGCTGCCTGCTGCGCCTGGCGAGCCGCCAGCACGCGCCACAGCCCGGCCGCAGCCAGGGCCACGACCACAGCCAGCACGATCCATTTCAGCGGCATCTTGCGCCTCATGCTGGCTCCAGCGGCGCCGGCCGCACGCACATGCCTTGCAGCATGATCTCGACCTGCGAGGCGATGTAGCGGCCGGGGTCCAGCGGGTAATTGCGCGGGGCGCAGGCGTCCAGCGAATGCTTCATCATGATCAGGAAGATCATCGGCGCCGAGATGCTGAACACCGCGTAGTCGATGTCCAGCGGCCGGAACTCGCCGCGGGCCACGCCGCGCTCCAGGATGCGCCGCAGCAGGTCGTGCGCCGGGGCGATCACCTCCTGCTGGTAGAAGGCGGCAATGTCCGGGAAGTTGCGGGCCTCGCTGATGATCAGCTTGGTGATGCCGGAGGCGCGGGTGGCGCCGAGCCGGTCCCACCAGACCTGCAGGCAGTAGCGCAACATGTCGGGAGTCGAGCCTTCGAAGGTCTGGAACTCCTCGTTCCATTCGGCAAAGCGGCCCGAGATGTTTTCGCGCACCACGGCCTTGAACAGTTCTTCCTTGCTCGGGAAGTAAAGGAACAGCGTGCCCTTGGAGACGCCGGCGCGGGCCGCGACTTCTTCCGAGCGGGTGGCGGCAAAGCCTTTTTCGACGAACAGGTCCAGCGCGGCGTCCAGCAGTTCGCCGGGCCGCGCCTCTTTGCGGCGCTCCCGCCGGGGCTGCGGCGCGTCGACGCCGCGGTCGGCGGCGGCCTTGCTGATGGACATGGGAAAGTGCTGGATTGTTAATGACTGGCTGGTTAGTAATGTAGAGGCTCAGGCAACCAGCGTCAAGATTTGGCCGGCCCGGCAACGCGGTTGCCCAGCCATTCGCGCAGCACCTGGCTGGACGTCGCCAGGCCGCGCGTGGAGGGCAGCCACTCCAGCAGGGGGCGGCCTTCGGCTTGCGGGATGTCGGTCGGCGCCGGCAGCACCGTGAAGCCCGCCGCGCGGAAATGGCTGACGGCCCTGGGCATGTGGGTGGCGTCGGTCACCAGCGCGATGTGGCGCACCTTCGCCGGCAACAGCTGCTCGGCCATCCGGGCCGCGTTTTCGCGGGTGTCGCGCGAGCGGTCGTCCATCCAGCGCACGGTGATGCCGTACTCCTCCTGCAGCACCCGCTTGGCGACGGTACCCTCGGTTTGGGTGGCCACCCCGGCCCCGGCCCAGCCGGTGCCGCCGGCAAACCCCACCGGCTTGCCGGTGCGCCGCGCCAGCCAGGCGGCATAGCGCACCCGCTGCAAGGTGTGCGGACCGGGCTGCGCCACGCCGTACTCCGGCGCCTGCGGCAGCACGCCGCCGCCGAGCACCAGGATGGCCTGTACCTGTTGCACTTGCGCCGGCTGCACCGCGGGCATGGGGGCCAACAGGCGCCCGGCCAGCAGCACGGCCACCGCATTGCAGCTCAGGAGCCAGAGCGACACCAGCGCCAGGGTGACCAGCAGCAGCCCGGCCGCGCGCCGGCGGATGGCCCAGAGCACGCCAAGCAACGCCAGCAGCAAGGGGCCGGCCGGCGGCAGGATCAGCGCGGTCAGGATTGGTTTTAGTTCGCCCAGTGTCATGGATGAGCATCCTAAGGCCGCGCATGCCCCGGGTCACGCGCCGCGTGCGCCAGACCGCTACAGTTGCACGATTCAGGAGAAAACCATGGGCGATCTGCAAACCATCGTGCTAGGCGGCGGCTGTTTCTGGTGCACCGAGGCGGTGTTCAAGGAGGTGCGCGGCATCACCGACGTGGAGTCGGGCTACAGCAACGGCCAGGGCGAGCGACCCAGCTACGAGCAGGTGTGCACTGGCCGCACCGGCTACAACGAGGTGGTCAAACTCACCTACGACCCGGCGCAGATCAGCACGCGCCAGCTGCTGGAAATCTTCTTCGTGGTGCACGACCCGACCCAGCGCGATGGCCAGGGCAACGACATCGGCACCCAGTACCGCAGCGGCATCTACTACACGACCCCCGAGCAAAAGCAGGTGGCCGACGACCTGCTGCGCGCGATCGGCCAGGACAAGCTGTTCGGCAAGCCGGCCGTCACCGAGGTGCAAGCGCTGCGCAACTACTGGCCGGCCGAGGACTACCACCAGGACTTCTTCGAGCGCAATCCGAACCAGGGCTACTGCATGGCGGTGGCGGCGCCCAAGGTCGCGAAGTTCCGCAAGACCTTCAGCGACCTGATGAAGCGGTGACCGACGCCCCGCATGGCGTGGCCGGCGCTGGTGGTGCCGGCCTGTTCAAGTGGGCTGGGCGATCGGCCTGAAGTACAGCGAGGCTTCACCCGCCTGTGGCCGTCGGTGGGGCGCGGCGATGGTCGTGAGCGTGGTGCTGCTCGGCTGGGCGATGCGCTCGCTGCAGGTCGGCACGGCCGATGCCGTCTGGACCGGCATCGGCGCCATCGGCACCGTGGCCCTTGGCATCGTGCCGTTCAAGGAGCCGGCCACGCTGGCTTGTCTGGCTTGTCTGGCTTGTCTGGCTTGATCCTGGCGGGATCGTGGGGTTGCAGCTCTCCCCCGCTGCGTCGTCACGGAGCCAGCCGCTCCCGCACCCAGCCGTCCGCGGCGCGCGTGTAGCGCAATCGGTCATGCAGCCGGCTTTTGCGGCCTTGCCAGAACTGCCAGCTGTCCGGCACCAGGCGGTAGCCGCCCCAGTGCGGCGGGCGCGGCGGGCTCAGCATGAACTGCGCTGCGTATTTCGCGGCGTTGGCCACCAGCACGCCGCGGCCGGGGATCACCTGGCTTTGCGGGCTGGCCCAGGCGCCGATGCGCGAATCCAGCGGCCGGCTGGCAAAGTAGGCGTCGCTTTCCGCGGCCGTGGTCTGTTCCACCCGCCCTTCGATGCGCACCGTGCGTTCGAGCTCGACCCAGTGGAACTGCAGGGCGGCGTACGGGTTGCCGGCCAGTTCCTGGCCCTTGCGGCTGTCGTAGTTGGTGTACCAGACGATGCCGCGCTGGTCGTAGCCCTTGATCAGCACGATCCGCGTGCTGGGCCGCAAGTCGCTCGCCACCGTGGCCAGCGTCATCGCGTTGGGCTCCGGCACCTGCGCGGCGATGGCTTCGGTCAGCCACTGGTCGAACTGCAGCAGTGGGTCGGCCTGGGAGGCGTCTTCGCCGAGCTCGGCCTTTTCGTAGCTCTTGCGCAGGTCGGCGATCTGGGTCGGGGTGAGGCTCATTCGGCGATTCTCGCGCAGCTCGGGGCTACAGTTGCGGCATGCAGCAACCCGTCGTCCTCGTGCTCGCCTCCGGCCGGGGCGAGCGCTTCGCGGCCTCCGGCGGCCACGGTCCGAAGCTGCGCGCCCTGCTGGCCGGCAAGCCGGTGCTGGAACACACCCTGGACGCGGTGCGCGCCAGCGGGTTGCCCTGGCACCTGGAAGACGCCGGCCACGCCGGCATGGGCGACTCGATCGCCGCCGCCGTGCATGCCACGCGGGATGCCGGCGGCTGGCTGGTGCTGCCAGGCGACTTGCCGCTGGTGCAGCCGGCCAGCCTGCAACGGATCGCCGCCGCCATGGCGGAGCAGGGCGTTGTGGTGCCGACCTGGCAGGGCGAGCGCGGCCACCCGGTGGGGTTCGCCGCGGGTTGCCGCGCCGCGCTGCTGGCGCTGCGCGGCGGGTATGGCGCGGCAGCCATCATGCGGGCCGAGGCGGCCGCCGGCCGGCTGCTCGAGCTGGCGCTGGCCGACGCCGGCATCCGCACCGACATCGACACGCTGGACGACTTGGCCGCGGCCGAACGCCTGCTGGCGCTGCGCTGAATTGGGGCGGACTGGGCCAGTCGTGGGTGCGTGGCGACTTGGAGTGATTCCCTCAGCTGCGCGTGATGACCGCGCAGGCCAGCCGCGCGCCGGCGTTGCCGGTGGGCTGGGTGGCGTAGTCGTCGGGATCGCGGTGCACGATCAACCCCTTGCCGACGACATCGGCCATGCCGCCGCCCACGCTGATGGTGGCGGACTCGAAGCTGAAGCGGGCCGAGCCGCTGGCGTCGGCGCGCAGCGACACCAGGTCGCCCGCATGGTGGCTGCCTTGCCCGTGGCGGCCGTGCGGGGCGGCGGCGGGGTTGAAGTGGCCGCCGGCGCTCATGCCGTCGCCGCTGGAGCAGTCGCCCTTCTCGTGCACGTGGAAGCCGTGCTCGGCGCCCGGCTTGAGTCCGCGCACTTCGCCCGACACCAGCACCTTGCCGCCGCGCTGGGCGAACGTGACCGAACCGGTGGTGGTGTTGCCGGTGGTCGGCATCAGCGCTGCGCTGGCGCTGGACCCGCCCATCAACGAGGCGCAGCCGGCGAGGGCGGTGGCGGCAACAGCGGCAATGGCGGCAAGCAGGCAACGAGCGGTGGTCATGGCGGTCTCCGGTAGAAAGGAGAGCTACTCTAGACCACCGCCATCGTCCTGTGGGGCGCCCGGCCGGATCAGCTTGAGCAGCCGTTCCAGGTTGCGGTCGCGGATGTCGTGCCGGCGCAGCTCCTCCAGCGTGCGGTGGGCGTAGTCCATCGTGGTGCCGTAAATGCCGGCGGCCTGGCCGAAGATCCGGCGGTACTCGTCCTCGGTCAGCTCGCCGGTGTGGCTGGGGCTCTTGCGCGACAGCGTGAAGGCCAGCGAGCGCACCGGCCCTTGCGGCGTGTGCGCGACCAGCCAGCGCGGGTCGTAGACGCCCGTGACCATCTCGCGCGACCACAGCCGCGCCAGCGTCTGGGCGGCGTGCTCGCGGCCGACGCGGAACACCACGCCGCGGCAGCAGCCGCCGGTCAGCAGGCCGAACACCAGCCCCGGCCGCTCCGGCGTGCCGCGGTTGATGCGGCTCCACATCTTCAGCGCCCGGTGCCAGCCGTGCACACGGGCCGGCCGCTGCTCGGCGAAATCGAAGTCCGGCCGCCAGATCAGCGAGCCGTAGCCGAACACCCAAAGATCGTTCAGGCCGCCCCATTCCGCCAATGCCTGCTCCAGCATGGCCTGGGGGTCGCGCAATGGCTTGGCGAGCTCGCTCATGACCCGACTTTAGCGAAGCGGCGGCCACCCCGTCGCCAGCGGGGCGGGGTAGGATGCTGCCAACCCCCAACCGGAAGCCATGAAACTCCACCCCCAGCTGGAGGCGGTGACCCGGCGCATCCGCGACCGCAGCGCCGCCACGCGAACCGCCTATCTGTCCCGCATTGCCGAGGCCGGCGACCGTGAACGCGGCTCCGACCGCATGGGCTGCGCCAACGTCGCCCATGCCTTCGCCGGCATCCCGGCCAACGACAAGCTGCGCATCGTGGTCGACCGCGCGCCCAACCTGGCGATCGTCAACTCGTACAACGACATGCTGTCGGCGCACGCGCCGTATGCCGGTTTCCCGGCCGTGATCAAGGACGAGGCGCGCCGGCATGGCGCAACGGCGCAGGTCGCGGCCGGCGTGCCGGCCATGTGCGACGGCGTCACGCAAGGCACGGCCGGCATGGAGCTGAGCCTGTTCTCGCGCGACGTGATCGCCATGGCCACGGCGGTGGGCCTGAGCCATGACGTATTCGACGGCGCGCTGATGCTGGGCATCTGCGACAAGATCGTGCCGGGGCTGCTGATCGGCGCGCTGCACTTTGGCCACCTGCCCACCGTCTTCGTGCCGGGCGGACCGATGCCCAGCGGCCTGTCGAACAACGAGAAGGCCAAGGTGCGCGAGCTGGCGGCGCAAGGGCTGGTGGGGCGGGCCGAACTGCTGGAGGCCGAGCAGCAGGCCTACCACTCGCCGGGCACCTGCACCTTCTACGGCACGGCCAACAGCAACCAGATGCTGATGGAAGCCATGGGCCTGCACGTGCCGGGCAGCGCCTTCGTGCAGCCGCAGCAGGCGTTGCGCGAAGAGCTCACGCGCGAAGCCGTGCGCACGGCGCTGGCCATCGTCAAGGCGCGCCGCTACGCGCCGATCGGGCTGGTCGTCGACGAGCGCTGCATCGTCAACGCGATGGCGGCGCTGCTGGCCACCGGCGGCTCGACCAACCACCTGATCCACTGGGTGGCCGTGGCGCGCGCCGCTGGCATCCTGATCGACTGGGACGACTTCAGCGCGCTGTCGGGCGTGGTGCCGCTGCTGGCGCGCGTCTATCCCAACGGCGCTGCCGACGTGAACCAGTTCCAGGCCGCCGGCGGCCCGGGTTTCGTGATCCGCGAACTGCTGGACGCCGGCCTGATGCACGAAGACGTGCTGACGGTGCGCGAAGGTGGCTTGCGCGAATACACCCGCATTCCGCAGCAGGCCGGCGCGTCGCTGGCC
The DNA here is from genome assembly GCF_028292805.1 of Ramlibacter sp. GTDB lineage: Bacteria > Pseudomonadota > Gammaproteobacteria > Burkholderiales > Burkholderiaceae_C > Ramlibacter. The sequence continues at coordinate 9,563 of NZ_JAQGLS010000071.1, forward strand.
TGGCGCGACATCGGCCCCTCGCGCGACGACACCGTGGTGCGGCCGGCGCCGCAGCCGTTCAGCGCCACCGGCGGCCTGAAGCTGCTGACGGGCAACCTCGGGCGCTGCGTGATCAAGGTGTCGGCGGTGCCGCAGGACCGGCACGTGATCGAGGCGCCGGCCCGCATCTTCGACAGCCAGGACGCGATGCTCGCCGCCTTCAAGGCGGGCGAACTGGAGCGGGATGTCGTCTGCGTGGTGCGCTGGCAAGGGCCGCGCGCCAACGGCATGCCGGAGCTGCACAAGCTGACGCCGCCGCTGGCGGTGCTGCAAGGCAAGGGCTTCCGGGTGGCGCTGGTGACCGACGGCCGCATGAGCGGCGCGTCAGGCAAGGTGCCGGCCGCCATCCACGTGTCGCCGGAAGCCGCTGGCGGCGGACCGCTGGCCTTGCTGCGCGACGGCGACGTCGTGCGGCTCGACGCCAGTGCAGGCATCCTCGAAGCGCGCGTCGAGGCTGGCGCATGGGCTGCCCGCCAACCCGCCGTCATCCCGCCCGCCCAGGTGGGCACCAACGGCTGGGGCGTGGGCCGCGAACTGTTCGCCGGCATGCGGCGCAACGCGACCGCTGCCGAAGAGGGAGCTTGCACATGGCTTTGACATCGGCGCCGACAGCGCTGGAAGTGATGCACGACGCGCCCGTGATCCCGGTGATCGTGCTGGATGACGTGGCCAGTGCCGTGCCGCTGGCGCGGGCGCTGGTGGCCGGCGGCATCCGCATGCTGGAGGTGACCTTGCGCACCGACGCGGCGCTGGACTGCATCGAGGCGATCGCGCGCGAAGTGCCGGACGCGGTGGTCGGCGCCGGCACCGTGCGCAGTGCCGCCGATGCGCAGGCGGCGGCCGGGGCGGGGGCCCGCTTCGTCGTCAGCCCGGGCTTCACGCGGGCCGTCGGCAAGGCTTGCCATTCGCTCGGTTTGCCGCTGCTGCCCGGCGTGTCGACCGGCAGCGAAATCATGATGGCGCAGGAGGAGGGCTATCACGCCCTCAAGTTCTTCCCCGCCATGCAGTCCGGTGGCGCGGCCATGCTGAAGGCCTGGCACGGGCCGTTCCACGATGTCATGTTCTGCCCCACCGGAGGCGTCACGGCGCAGAACGCGGCGGACTTGCTGGCCTTGCCGAACGTCGCCTGCGTCGGCGGTTCGTGGCTGACGCCGGCCGATGCGGTGAACGCCGGTGACTGGGCACGCATCACGCAGTTGGCATCCGAGGCGGTGCGCCTGGCGCGCAAGTGACGGCAGGCGGCCGATCAGGCCGCTTCAGCTTCCCGCTGGATGAGTTCGATCTTGTACCCATCCGGGTCCGTCACGAAAGCGATCAGGGTGTCGCCGCCCTTCACCGGGCCGGGCTCGCGCGTGATGTTGCCGCCGGCCGCGCGGATCTTGTCGCACGCGGCATAAACGTCCGGCACGCCGATGGCCATGTGGCCGAAGGCCGTGCCGATGTCGTATTCGGACACGCCGTGGTTGTAGGTGAGCTCCAGCTCGGCGTGCTCCGGATTCTTGCCGTAGCCGACGAAGGCCAGGGAGTACTTCTGCTCCCGCCTTTCGGTCATGCGCAGCAGGCTCATGCCCAGCACCTTGGTGTAGAAGTCGATCGAGCGCTGGAGGTCGCCCACGCGCAGCATGGTGTGGAGGATTCGCATGCGCGATTATGGCCACGGCCAAGC
>NZ_JAQGLS010000074.1 GCF_028292805.1 Ramlibacter sp.
ATAGGCGCCCAGCAGCGCTCGATCGCACAGCAGGTTGATGCGGCGCGGCACGCCGCCGGCCACCGCATGCACGCGGCGCAAGGCGGCGCGGTCGAACGGCAGCGGCCGCTGCAGGCCGCAGGCCTCCATGCGGTGCCGCACGTACTGCGCCGTCTCGGCCTCCGCCAGCGCCTTCAGGTGATAGCGCGCGATCACGCGCTGCGCCAGCTGCTCCAGCTCCGGCCGGGCGAGCATCGTGCGCAGCTCGGGCTGGCCGATCAGGATGATCTGCAGCAGCTTGCGCTCGCTGGTCTCCAGGTTGGTCAGCAGGCGCAGCTGCTCGAGCACCTCCGGCGCCAGGTTCTGCGCCTCGTCGATCACCAGCACGTTGTTGCGGCCGGCCGCGTGGGCCTGCAGCAGGAAACCGTTGAGGGGGTCGAGGTAGTCCTTGACGGTGACGGCGCGGTCCGGCTGCGGCGCCGGCACCCCGAATTCGTGGCAGACGGTGTCCAGCAGCTCCAGCACCGTCAGCTTGGGGTTGAAGATGTAGGCCAGGTTGACGTTGGCCGGCACCTGGTCCAGGAAGGAGCGGCAGATCGTGGTTTTGCCGGTGCCGATCTCGCCTGTCAGCAGCACGAAGCCGCCGCCGCCCTGCACCCCGTACAGAAGGTGCGCCAGCGCCTCGCGGTGCTGCTCGCTCATGAACAGCAGGCGGGGATCCGGCGCAATGGAGAACGGCTCCTGCTTCAGGCCGAAATACGAGGCATACATGGCCCTAGGATAGCGCGCCGATGTAACGGCGCCTGCCGGACGGCCGCGGCGGCCGCAACGGCGCTTCAGGCGGGTGCCAGCACGGTCCGGCGCACCCGCCGCACGTTGAAGGCGCTGGTGATCAGCACGGCCTGCATGATGACCAGGCCGAGCCACACGCCCTGGTAGTTGCGCTGGTCCATCAGCGCGCCAAACACCAGCGGTGCCAGCGCCTGCCCGATGTCCAGCCCGGAGTAGACGACGCCGTAGACGCGCCCGGTGGCGTTCTCCGGCGTCGACTTCTTGACCAGCAGGTCACGCGAGGGCCCGGCGATGCCGCTGGCGAATCCCATCAAGCCGAACAAGGCCGGCACCAGCAGCGCCGGCACGGCGGCGAAGCCGATCGCCAGCGCGATCAGGGCAGCCACGCCAAAGCCGGCGCCGACGACTTTTTCGCAGCGGGCCGGATCGGAGGCCAGGAAGCCGCCCAGCACCATGCCGCCCGCGCTGCAGATCATGTACACCGTCAGGCACATGGCGGCCAACGCCACCGGCACCTGGTGCAGGTGGCGCGCCGCCTCAGGGGCGAAAGCCTGGATGATGCTCAGCACCACCGCGTAGACGAAGAAGAAGGCGAAGCACATCCAGACGGCCGGGATGCGCAGAAACTCGAAGCCGCGCTCGGCGGCCTTGGCTGCCGGCGTGGCGTGCAGCGTCGGCGCCAGGGTCAGCTTGTCCCGCTGGAACCACAGCACCAGCAGCACCGCCAGCGCGAAGGTGCCGGCGGCGGCGAGCGCGATCCGCCACGAGAAAGTGATGGCCAGCGGCACCAGCAGGGCCGGCGCCAGCGCCCAGCCCAGGCTGCCGGTGATGCCGTGGAAGCTGTAGGCATGGCCCAGCCGCGGGGCGCTGACCTTGCGATTGAGCAGCGTGTAGTCGACCGGGTGGAACACGCCGTTGCCGACGCCCGCCACGATGGAGAAGAATGCCATCGCCCAGTAGTTGGGGCTGATGGCGAAGCCGAACGCAGCCAGCGCCAGCAGCCCCAGCCCGGCGAACAGGATGGGGCGCGGGCCGTAGCGGTCGACCAGGAAGCCCGACAGGGTCTGCACCGCGCAGGAAACGACGAAGAACACCGTCATCAGGAAGCCCAGCTCGGTATAGCTGGCGTTCAGCGCGTCCTTGAGCCAGGGAAACAGCGGCGCCAGCAGCAGCTGGCTGAAGTGGCTGACCATGTGGGCCAGGCCGACCAAGCCGATGACGCCGGCATCCTGGCGCAGGGGGATCGCATTCGGGGCGGTGGACGCGGCAGTGCTCATGCGGCGATCGTAGCCGCGGCCGCCGATTTCTGGAATGCGACAAAAAGCCAGCTATCCGCGAAAATCGGCCAATGCGTTCCGTCCACGCCTCCCGCCCGGTCCCGCTCGACGACACCGACCCGTTCCGCCCCAGCCGGGGCCGCCCGGTGCGGGTGCGCTCGCGCAGCATGGCGGCCGACGCGCACTTCGACCCGCACCGGCATCCCTGGGCCCAGCTGGCCTATTGCGCCACCGGCATCGTGCAGGTGAGCGCGGCCGCACCCGACCGGTCGCATGGTGATGTCACGTACATCGTGCCGCCGTCGCGCGCGGTCTGGATCGCGCCGCAAGCGCTGCATTCCGTGCATGTGCTCGAGGCGGCCGAATTTCGCACGCTCTATGTCGACGCATCGGTCACGCCGGCCGGCTGGAGCGGTTGCCGCGCACTGGTGGTCTCCCCGTTGCTGCGCGAGCTGGTACCCGCGCTCGACGAGGCTGGGCTGCCGCGCTCGCGCGAGGCCCTGCTCACGGCGCTGGTGCTGGAGGAACTGGCCAGTGCGCCGGCCCAGCCGCTGGGCGTGCCGCTGCCGCCGGCGCAGACCGGCGACAAGCGCCTGCGCGCACTGTGCGAGGCCGTGTTGCGCGCGCCCGCGCAGCGCGGCACCCTGGCCCGCTGGGCTGCGGACGTCGGCGCCAGCGAGCGCACCATGGCCCGCTTGTTCCGCGAGCAGCTGGGCACCAGCTACCAGCAGTGGCGCCTGCAGGCGGTGCTGGCCCACGCGCTGCCGCTGCTGGCCCGGGGAACGCCGGTGAGCCAGGTCGCGGCCGCCAGCGGCTATGCCAGCGACAGCGCCTTCACGGCGATGTTCAAGGCGGCCATGGGCCAGCCGCCGAGCCGGTTTCTCGGGCGGGTCGCCGGATAGCGGCGGCACGAACGCCTGGCACAGGTTTTTTTCCTACAGCAGACGCCTGGGCCATCCGACGGTTGAGCTTTGCGCCGCTCCCGACAATCCACTGGTCGGCTGGCAATGGCCGGATCGGGAATCGAACAATGAGCAACATCCATCAGTCCATCCAGGACCGCAGCGCAAGCAGCGGTGGTGGCAACGACCCCAAGGCCTCGGGCGCCGAGCAGCAGCACGCCGGCAACTCTGGCGAAGGCGCAGCCAGCGCCTTGGCGCAGCTGAAGACCCAGACCAAGCAGCACCGTCGCCAGGTCGGCGATGGCGGCGAAGACCCGTCCGAGGGGCCCGGCCAATGAGCGGTGACGCCTCGAAGAAGCCGGCAAGGGATGCGACACCGGCCCCGGTGCCGGTGCCGGGGCCCAATGGCAGCGGCAAGGGCGCCGACACGGCGCTGGAAGCGTTGATCAGGCAGCGCAAGCTCGGGCACGCACCCGAGGAACAGCGGGGTCCGCCCGACCCACAACCGGCGCGAAGCTGAGCAGCCGGGCTACACTGCGGGCGTGGCCATCATTCGCAGCGCCGGCTTGTTGATGTACCGCCGGCGCGGCCCGGCGCTCGAGGTGTTGCTGGCGCATCCCGGCGGCCCGTTCTGGTCCCGTCGCGACGCCGCCTCCTGGACCCTGCCCAAAGGCGAGATCGATGAAGGCGAAGACCCGTTGGCCGCGGCCATCCGCGAGTTCACCGAGGAGACCGGGTTCGACCCCAGCCCACCTTTCCTGCCGCTGGGCGAGCTGCGCCAGAAAAGCGGCAAGCGCATTTCGGCCTGGGCCTTCGCGGGCGAGGCCGATCCCGCACAATTGCACAGCAACCTGTTCGAGATGGAATGGCCGCCGCGATCGGGGCGGCTGCAGCAGTTTCCGGAAGTCGACCGGGTGCAGTGGTTCGGCATCGCAGCCGCCGCGCACAAGCTGATCACCGGCCAGGCGCCTTTCCTGGCCGCACTGGAGCAGCATCTTGCACTGGCCGCCGCCGGGGATGGCCCCCAACCTCAGGCGGCAACGTAGGCGCGGCGGTCGGCGGCCCGCGCGCGCCGGCCGGTCATGGCGTTGCGCAGCAATTCGGCGTCCTCCTCATCCGTCATCTCCCGGGCCTGCGCGGCACGGTCCCACGCCGCGCGGATCGCCTGCATCGCCTCGTCCAGGGTCAGGCGCGAGTCGCCCTTGATGCGGACCCAGTTGGCGCACAGGCATTTCTCGGCTTCCTCGAAGCGGCCGCCATACTGGGCCTGGCCGATGTAGCCGACGCAGTACGCCGGGGCGTAGTCGTCGTAGCCGAGTTCGGCGCGGTAGTACGGCTGGGCCCAATATGCACGCTGCCAATGGGCGTCTTCCACCTGCGGGTCGATGCTGGCGGCGAGGTGCACCGGCGGTTCGTCCGCCTGTTCCTGCCAGAAATCGTGTGCGATGCCGGTCATGCCGTCTGCTCCGTGGGTTGGTCTTTGCTGGAACGGATGTTCGCCAGCGGCGCCGGGCCCGCGCGTAGGACGCGGGCGCCGCGCGGCCGTCGGAATCGGCACGCGAAGGCGCAGGC
>NZ_JAQGLS010000085.1 GCF_028292805.1 Ramlibacter sp.
ATGCCGGTGGCCAGCTTCGCCTGCCCCGTGCCGTCAAGGTTGACCTTGACGCTGATCTTGGTTTCGGCGGTCTGGCGGGTCACCACCGCTTGTCGGTGGGGACTCGTGATTTCATTCGGCGGGGCGATGGGGATGGTCATGGGGAGGCCTGCAAGCCAGCCAGCAGTTGCGTGTTCTCGTCGGCGGTGCCGACGGTCAGGCGCAGGCAATCGGCCAGCAAAGGATGCATTTTAGAAATGTTCTTGATGAGCACGCCGCGGGCCTTCAATTCCTCGAAGGTGCGACTGGCATCCGGCACCCGCACCAGGATCATGTTGGCGTCGCTGGGCCAGGCCTTCACGCCCGGCAGAGCGGACAGCGCCTGCTGCAGGCGGGCGCGCTCGCTCCGGATGTCGGCCGCCTGGCCAGCGAACACGTCTTCGTGCTCCAGGGCGAACAGCGCCGCCTCGCAGTTGAGCACGCTGATGTTGTAGGGCGGGCGCACCTTGTCGAGCTGCGCCACCAGTTCGGCGCAGCCCATCATGTAGCCGATCCGCACACCGGCCAGACCGAATTTGCTCATGGTGCGCATCAGCAGCACGTGCGGGTTGGCCGCCAGCCGGTCGACATAGCTGCGGCTGGAAAACGGCTGATAAGCCTCGTCGATCACCACCAGGCCGGGGGCGGCGCGCACGATTTTTTCGATGGTGGCGTCGTCCCACAGGTTGGCTGTGGGATTGTTGGGATAGGCCAGATAGACGATGCTGGGCCGGTGCTGCTCGATCGCCGCCAGCATCGCCGGCTCGTCCAGCTCGAAATCGGGCGTGAGGTCGACGCCGATGAACTTCAGCCCTTGCAGCTGCGCGCTCAGGGCGTACATGACGAAGCCGGGCTGCGGCGCCAGGATGCTGGCCCCGGGCACGTCGCAGGCCATCGCCAGCAGCGAAATCAGTTCGTCCGAGCCGTTGCCCAGCATCAGGGCGCAGCCGGCCGGCATGCCGGCATGGCGGGCCAGCGCCTGCTGCAGGTCGGTCACGCGCTCACCGGGATAGCGGTTCAGCGCCACCTGGGCCAACCGCTCGCCCAGCGCCTGCCGCAGCTGCGGCGGCAGCTGGTGCGGGTTCTCCATGGCGTCCAGCTTGGTGTAGCCCTTCGAATCCTGGATCGCGTAGGCGTGCATGGACTGCACGTCCTGGCGGATGTGGGTGGCGATCAGCTGGTCGACGAAGGCGCTCATGGAAACAAAAAGGGAAATGGCCGCAGGCTGCGGCGGGGGAACACAGGAAGACAGGGGCAGGCGGAGTCCGCCCGGCCAATGCTAACGCTTCAGCCGCAGCTCCGCCGCCCGGGCGTGGGCCTGCAGGCCTTCGCCATAGGCGAGTTCGGCGGCAACCCGGCCCAGCGTCTGGGCGCCGGCTTGCGTCACCTCGATCAGGCTGCTGCGCTTTTGGAAGTCGTACACCCCCAGCGGGCTGGAAAAGCGCGCCGTGCTGCTGGTGGGCAGCACGTGGTTCGGGCCGGCGCAGTAGTCGCCCAGTGACTCGCTGGTGTACGCGCCCAGGAAGATGGCGCCGGCGTGGCGCAACAGCGGCTCCCAGCGGTGCGGCTCGGAGCTGGCGATCTCCAGGTGCTCGGGGGCGATCCGGTTGCTGATCTCGCAAGCTTCTTGCATGCTGCGCGTCAGGATCAACGCGCCGCGCCCGGTCAGCGACTTGGCGATGATTTCGGCGCGCGGCATCTCCGGCAGCAGCCGCTCGATCTCGCGCTGCACCTGCTCGATGTAGCCGGCGTCCGGGCACAGCAGGATGCTTTGCGCCAGTTCGTCGTGCTCGGCCTGCGAGAACAGGTCCATGGCCACCCAGTCGGGCGGCGTGCTGCCGTCGGCCAGCACCAGGATTTCGCTCGGGCCGGCGATCATGTCGATGCCGACCTGGCCGAACACGCGGCGCTTGGCACTGGCCACGTAGGCATTGCCCGGGCCCGTGACCTTGTCCACCCGCGGCACCGTCTGCGTGCCGTAGGCCAGCGCCGCCACGGCCTGGGCCCCGCCGATGGTGAAGACGCGGCTGACGCCGGCCACGTGGGCGGCCGCCAGCACCAGCGCGCTCTTCTCGCCGCGCGGCGTCGGCACCACCATGATGATCTCGGCCACGCCGGCGACCCGGGCCGGAATCGCGTTCATCAGCACCGACGACGGATAGGCCGCCTTGCCGCCCGGCACGTAGATGCCGACGCGGTCCAGCGGCGTCACCTTCTGGCCCAGCAAGGTGCCGTCCTCGTCGCGGTACTGCCAGCTCAGACCCGAGGCCGTCTTTTGGGCCTCGTGGTAGCTGCGCACGCGGCGGGCGGCGAACTCCAGCGCCTCGCGCTGCATGGCGGGCAAGCCGTCGAAGGCCGCCTTCAGCTGCGCCGGCATCAGTTCCAGTTCGGCCACCGAAGCGGCCTCCATGTCGAAGCGGCGGGTGTATTCCAGCACCGCGGCATCGCCGCGCCGCCGCACGTCGTCGACGATGCCGGCCACGGCTTGCTCCACCCCGTCGTCGGTCTCGGCCGACCAATGCAGACGCGCCGCCAGCGCAGCATCGAAGCCGGCGTCGGTGGTGGCAAGGCGCAAGGGCTGGGCGGAGAAGGTCATGTCAGGCGGTGGCGGTGGCGGTGGCGGCGACGGTGCGCGAGAAGACGTCGATCAGGCGACGAATCGGTTCCTGCTTGAGCTTGAGCGCGGCCTGGTTCACCACCAGGCGGGAGCTGATCTGCATGATCTGCTCGACCTCGACCAGGTGGTTGGCCTTGAGCGTGTTGCCGGTGGAGACCAGATCGACGATGGCGTCAGCCAGGCCGGTCAGAGGCGCCAGCTCCATCGAGCCATACAGCTTGATCAGGTCGACGTGCACGCCCTTGGCGGCGAAAAAGTCGCGCGCGATGCTCACGTACTTGGTGGCCACGCGCAGTCGCGAACCTTGCCGCACTGCCTTGGCGTAGTCGAAATCGGAGCGCACCGCGACGCTGACGCGGCACTTTGCGATCTGCAGGTCCAGCGGCTGGTACAGCCCCTGGCTGCCGTGCTCGATCAGGGTGTCCTTGCCGGTCACGCCGAGATCGGCGCCGCCGTACTGCACGTAGGTCGGCACGTCGCTGGCGCGCACGATCACCACCCGCAGGTCGGGCTGGCTGGTCGCCAGAATCAGCTTGCGCGACTTGGCCGGGTCTTCCAGTACTTCGATGCCCGCAGCCGACAGCAGCGGCAAGGTTTCATCGAAGATGCGGCCCTTGGACAGCGCCAGCGTGATCATTTCGCGCTCGGCCGAGCCGCCTCACGGGGCGCGAACGCCCCCTCGGGAGGCAGCGACCACACCAGGTGCGGAGCGCGGGGGCCCCATTTCATCATTTCACCCTCTCGATGTCCGCGCCCAGCTGGCGCAGCTTGGCTTCCATCGCCTCGTAGCCGCGGTCCAGGTGGTAGATGCGGTCGACCAGCGTGTCGCCGTCGGCCACCAGGCCGGCGATCACCAGGCTTGCGGAGGCGCGCAGGTCGGTCGCCATCACGGTGGCCCCCGACAGCTGGGTGACTCCTTCGGTCACCGCCACCTTGCCGTCGACGACGATCTTCGCGCCCAGGCGAAGCATCTCGTTGACGTGCATGAAGCGGTTTTCGAAGATGGTTTCGACCACTTCGGCCGTGCCTTCGGAGATGCAGTTGAGCGCCATGAACTGGGCCTGCATGTCGGTCGGAAAGCCCGGGTATTCGGTGGTGCGGAAACCTTGCGCCTTCAGGCGGCCGGAAGCGCTGACCTTCAGGCCACCCTCGACGGCTTCCACCGTGACGCCGGCCGCGCGCAGCTTCTCGATGACCGCGCCCAGGTGGTCGGCCCGCGCTTCCAGCAGCACGGCCTCGCCGCCGGCGGCGGCCACGGCGCACAGGAAGGTGCCGGCCTCGATCCGGTCGGCCACCACGCGGTGGGTGGCGCCATGCAGCTTGTCCACGCCCTGAATGCGGATGCGGCTGGTGCCGTGGCCTTCAACCTTGGCACCCATCGCGATCAGCATGTCGCCCAGGTCGGTGATCTCGGGCTCCTGCGCGGCGTTTTCCAGCACGGTCTCGCCTTCGGCCAGCGCCGCCGCCATCATGAAGTTCTCGGTGCCGGTCACGGTCACCATGTCGGTGGTGATGTTGGCTCCCTTCAGGCGGCTCCAGCCTTTTGGCAGCTTGGCGATCATGTAGCCGTGTTCGACGACGATCTCCGCGCCCATTGCCTGCAGGCCCTTGATGTGCTGGTCCACCGGCCGCGAGCCGATGGCGCAGCCGCCGGGCAGCGACACCGTGGCTTCGCCAAAGCGCGCCAGCAGCGGCCCCAGAGCCAGCACCGCGGCGCGCATGGTCTTGACCATCTCGTAGGGGGCTTCCGGAAAGTGCAGCTGGCTCGAGTCGATCAGGACGCAGCCGTCCGGGCTGAACTCCGCCCTCGCGCCCATGTTGCGGATCAGCTTGAGCATCGTCGCCACGTCCTGCAGGCGGGGGATGTTCTGCAGCGTCATCGGCTCGGCCGTGAGCAGCGCGGCGCACAGCTCCGGCAGGGCGGCGTTCTTGGCGCCGGAAATGCGGATCTCGCCGCGCAGCGGCCGGCCGCCGCGAATCAGGAGCTTGTCCATGGCGTCAATTCGTTTGGGTTGCCCACTCGGCGGGCGTGAAGGTCTTGATCGACAAGGCGTGCACCTCGTCAGTCTGCATTCTCGCACCGAGCGTGGCATAGACGCGCTGGTGCCGCTGCAGCGTACGCAGCCCGGCGAACTCGGCTGACACGACCACCGTGGACCAGTGGCGGCCGTCGCCGTCGACTTCGAGGTGCTCGCACGGCAGGCCGGCGGCGATGATGGAGCGCAGTTCGTTGGCGGTCATAAATCCTCCGACGGGCCGCCCCTGGGAGGCCTGGACCCCCCGGGAGGCAGCGCCGTACATGTAGTGACAAGCGTGAGGGTCAACATTCTTCCCTTCAGCTGCGGATCTTGTAGCCGATGCGCAGCAAATGCACCGCCAGCGACCCGACCACCAGCATCGCCGTGCCGACGATTGCCAGGCTGAGCCAGGGCGAGACGTCGCTGATGCCGAAGAAGCCGTAGCGAAAGCCGTCGATCATGTAGAAGAACGGGTTGAGGTGGCTCACGCGCTGCCAGAACGGCGGCAGCGAATGGATGGAATAGAACACGCCGGACAGGAACGTCATCGGCATGATGACGAAGTTCTGGAACGCCGCCATCTGGTCGAACTTCTCGGCCCACAGGCCGGCGATCACGCCCAGCGTGCCCAGCATGCCGGCGCCCAGCACCGCGAACACCAGGATCCACAGCGGCGCGGCGAACTGCAGGTCGGTGAACCAGGTGGTCACCAGCAGCACGCCCAGGCCCACGCACAGGCCGCGGATGATCGACGAGCCCACGTAGGCGACGAACCAGCTCCAGTGCGACAGCGGCGTGAGCAGCACGAACACCAGGCTGCCCATGATCTTGCTTTGCACCAGCGACGAGGAGCTGTTGGCGAAGGCGTTCTGCAGCACGCTCATCATCACCAGGCCCGGCACCAGGAAGGCGGCGTAGCCGATGTTGTCGTAGACCTTGACGTGGTCGGCCAGCACGTGCCCGAAGATCAGCAGATACAGCAGCGCGGTCAGCACCGGCGCGGCCACGGTCTGGAAGCCGACCTTCCAGAAGCGCAGCGTCTCCTTGTACAAAAGGGTTTGCCAGCCGGTCACTTGACTGCCCTTCGCGCTGCGCGCTGCGGGATTCGCCTCGGGGCGGCCCGGCGGCTCATGCCAGCGCCTCTGCCCGGCCCGCGGCCGCCATCACGTCGATGAACACGTCTTCCAGGTCCGCCTTGCGGATCTCGACGTCTTCGACGCGCAGGCCGGCGTGCCGGATCACGGCCAGGTGCTGCTCGATCTCGTGGGCGTCGTGCGCCGGCAGCTGCACGATGCGGCCGGTGACGCGGGCCTTGCCCTGGAACTGCGGCGGCAGCGGCCCATCGAGCTTGAAGCGCAGCACGTTGCTCGACGCCGCCTTGAGCAGTTCGCTGGTGCGCTCCAGCGCCACCACGCGGCCGGTCTTGAGCATGGCAATGCGCCCGCACAGCGCCTCGGCTTCTTCCAGGTAATGGGTGGTGAGCAGCACCGTGTGCCCTTCCTTGTTCAGGCGCGCGATGAACTGCCACAGCGTCTGGCGCAGCTCCACGTCGACGCCGGCGGTGGGCTCGTCCAGCACGATCACCGGCGGCCGGTGCACCAGCGCCTGCGCCACCAGCACGCGCCGCTTCATGCCGCCGGACAGCTGGCGCATGTTCGCGTTCGCCTTGTCGGCCAGGCCCAGGCTGGAGAGCAGCTCGTCGATCCAGCCGTCGTTGTTCTTCACGCCGAAATAGCCGGACTGGATCCGCAGCGCCTCGCGCACCGTGAAGAAGGGGTCGAACACCAGCTCCTGCGGCACCACGCCCAGCTGGCGGCGCGCTTGCGCGTAGTCCTTGTGCACGTCGTGGCCGCGCACCAGCACCTTGCCGGCGCTGGCGCGCGCCAGGCCGGCCAGGATGCTGATCAAGGTGGTCTTGCCGGCGCCGTTCGGTCCGAGCAGGCCGAAGAATTCGCCCTCCTCGATGTCGAAGGCGACGTGGTCGAGCGCCTGGAAGTTGCCGTGGGGGGTGTCGTAGGTCTTGGAGACGGACTGAAAGGAGATGGCGGGCATGAGCAACCGGCCATTTTACGGGGCGGCGTCCGGCCCCGCCGCCGTGCGGCCAATACCGCCGCTACGGCGCGGCCGGCAGCAGCTCGGAAACCCCGTACAGGGTGGCCAGCTCGCGCAAGCGCGCCGGCAGCTGGTTGACCGCGAAAGTCTTGCCCAGCGCCAGCGCCTCGCGCCGGCAATCGAGCAGCACCGCCAGCACCGAAGAGTCGAAGTGGCGCAGCGCCGACGCATCCGCCACCGCGTGCGGCGACGGATCCGAGCGCAAGGCCTGCGCCAGCATGCGGCAGCAGGCAGGCGCCTGTGCGTGCGTCATGGCGTCGGGCAGCACCAGCATCAGGTGCGGCCGGCGTTGGTCTTGTTGCGGGCCGACAGCGATGCGATCAGCCCGTCCACGCCCTTGGCGTTGATTTCGGCCGCGAACTGGCTGCGATAGGTTTCCACCAGCCAGACACCCAGCACGTTCAGGTTGTAGATCTTCCAGCCCGCGCCCTGGCCCGGGGTCTTCTCCATCCGGTAGTCCAGCTGGATCGGCTCGCCGCGGCCGCGGATCTCGGTGCGCACCACGACCTCGGTGTCGGCCGGCGCCGCGCGCAGCGGCTTGACGCTGACGGTTTCATCGGCCACCTGGGCCAGCGCGCCCGAATAAGTGCGCACCAGCAGGATCTTGAATTCGTCCTGCAGGCGCTTTTGCTGCTCGGGGCTGGCCTGGCGCCAGGCCGGGCCGACCGCCGAGGCCGTCATCCGCTGGAAATTCAGGTGCGGCAAGATCCTGGCGTCGACCAGTCCGATCACCTTGGTGATGTCGCCGGCCTGGATGCTCTTGTCGGCCTTGATCGCCGCCAGCACGTCGTCGGACAGGCGCTTGACCAGCGCATCCGGCGCCTCGTCCGCGGCGTGCGCCAGTGGCAGCCCGCCCAACCCGAGGGAGGTGGCGAGCATGGCGGCGGCACAGTGGATCAGGGTACGTCGTTGCATTGTCATCATCATCCTTGTTTTGGCCGGCCGAGCCGGCATCGCTGTTGGAGCACGGCCGTGGCCGCAGGTTCGCGGCTTTGCCGGGCGTTTGCAACAGCCTGCAAGCTTCAGCCGCCCGGCGCCGACGCCGGCTGGCCGGCGGGATTGGCCTGCGGCGGTGGCGCGGCAATGGAGCCGGCGTCGGGCAGCGGCGGCGGCACGTCGCGGCGCGGATCGTCCGGCTGGTAGATCTCGGCGCGGCGCCGTTGCAGGTGGGCGTCGCGGGTGAAGCTGTACTTGTCGAGCGCGGCTTCCTCCAGCACCGCGCCCGCGCGCAACAGGTTGGAGCGCTGGCTGACCGCGCGCAGCGTGTAGAGGCTGTAGCGGGTGTTGTAGGGAACGATGCGGCTGACCAGGTCGGCCTGGCGGTCGATCGGCAGGGCCACGGTGTCGCGCAGCGTCGACGGGCCGAAGAACGGCAGCACCAGGTAGGGACCGGAGCCGATGCCCCAGCGCCCGAGCGTCTGGCCGAAATCCTCGCGGTGGCGCTCGATGTTGAACTCGCTGGCGACGTCGAAGATGCCGAACACGCCCCAGATGGTGTTGAGCTGGACCCGGGCCAGGTTTTCCGCGGCGTCCTGCATCCTGCCTTGCAGCGAGCTGTTGACGAACGACCACATGTCGCCCAGGTTACCGAAGAAGTTGGCGACACCGGTGCGCACCAGCGGCGGCACGTGGTCCTTGTAGATCGTCGCCACCGGCCGCAGCAGCATGGCGTCGAGCCCGTCGTTGAATTGCGAGACCTTGCGGTTCATCGGCTCCCACGGGTCGCTGGGGTTCGGATGGGGGACCGTGGCGCAGCCGGCCAGCATGGCAAGGCTTCCGGCCAGCAACAGGCAGACAGCGACGCGTCGCGTCGCAAATAGATTGGTTTTCACTTTTTCTGGCTCGTCCCTGGAGTCGCCGGTCCGTCCGCTGCCTTGTTGTACAGGAACTGCCCGATCAGGTTTTCCAGCACCACCGCGGATTGCGTGCTGGCAATGGTATCGCCTGCCGCCAAAACCTTTTCGTCAGCACCCGCTTCCACTCCCACATATTGCTCACCGAGCAGCCCACTGGTCAGGATCTTGAGCGAACTGTCCTTGGGAAACTGGTAGCGGCTGTCCATGTTGAGGTGGACGCGGGCCTGGAAAGTCTTGTCGTCGAAGGTGATGGCCTCCACCCGGCCGACCACGACGCCGGCACTCTTGACCGCCGCCTTGGGCTTCAGGCCTCCGATATTGTCGAAGCGCGCGCTCACCGGATAACTGGTGCCAAAGCTCAGCGACAGCAGGTTGGCCGACTGCAATGCCAGGAACACCAGGGCTGCCGCGCCGATCAGCACGAACAAGCCGACCCATACATCATTCTTGGTACGTTCCATCTTTACTTCTCCATTGCGTCGTCACTACGCACACTCGACAAAAGCGCGCGGCCATTCCACAGACCCGGCGGAACCGGCTTTTCCGGGCCGCTGCGGGAGCCCCCTTGAGGGGCAGGCGGCGCAGGCCGTTTCGGGGATGGGCCATGTCTTAAATGCTGAACATCAAAGCTGTCAGCAGGAAATCCAATGCCAGCACTGCCAGCGATGCCATGACCACCGTGCGGGTGGTGGCGCGCGCCACGCCTTCCGGTGTCGGCTTGGCCGTGAAGCCTTGCAGCACGGCGATGAAGGTGACGGCGACGCCGAACACCAGGCTCTTGAGGACGCCATTGCCTACGTCCTGGAACACGTCCACCCCGCCCTGCATCTGGCTCCAGAAGGCGCCGGGGTCGACACCGATCATCAGCACCCCGACAACCCAGCCGCCGATGATGCCGACCGCGCTGAACACCGCGGCCAGCAAGGGCATCACGATCACGCCGGCCCAAAACCGCGGCGCCAGGATGCGCTGCACCGGATCGACGGCCATCATCTCCATGGCCGACAGCTGCTCGCCGGCTTTCATCAGGCCGATCTCGGCCGTCAGCGAGGTGCCGGCGCGGCCGGCGAACAGCAGCGCGGTGACGACGGGCCCGAGCTCGCGGACCAGCGACAGGTTGACGATCAGGCCGAGCGATTCGGCCGCGCCGTAGGTGGCCAGCGCGTAGTACATCTGC